>CAYOJP010000108.1:0-8266 GCA_964404305.1 uncultured Gammaproteobacteria bacterium | reverse complement strand
CTGCTGGTGCACGAGCGCGATCCGCGCGAGGTGCACCGCAGCCTGATCGACGCCGAGTACAACTTCGCGCCGAACCCGGACTGGATCCGGATCCTGGAGTTCTACTGCCCCGGCTGCGGCACGCAGCTCGAGACCGAGTACCTGCCGCCCGGGCACCCGATCACCCACACCACGCAGATCGACATCGACTCGCTAAAGGCGCGGCTCGCGTCGGGCGAGATAGTCATCGAGGACGGGCACATGCGGACGGTCGAGTCATGAGGAGCGTGGACATCGACGTCGGCGGCACCTTCACCGATCTGGTGCTCACGTACGACACCCGGCGCGTCATCGCCAAGTCGCCGACCACGCCTTACGACCTGTCGGTGTGCTTCATGAACGTGCTCGAGGACGGGGCGGACCAGCTCGGCATGGGCGTGCAGGAGCTGCTGCCGCAGGTCGAGGTGGTGCGCTATTCGACCACGGTCGCGATGAACCGGCTGATCGAGCGCAAGGGCCCCCGGCTCGGCCTGATGACCACGGCCGGTCACGAGGACGCCATCCTCATCGGCCGCGGCGCGCAGTGGGTCGACGGCCTGCGCATCGGCGAGCGCCGCAACCTCGCCGTGCAGCACAAGCCCGCGCCGCTCATCACCCGCAAGCTGATTGCCGGCATCCGCGAACGCATCGACTCGCGCGGCGAGGTCCTGCGCCCGCTCGACGAGAACGACGTCCGCGCGCAGCTCCGCTACCTCATCGACAACGGTGCGCGCGCGATCGCGGTGTCGCTGCTGTGGTCCTTCGCCAACCCGGTCCACGAGCGCCGCATCCGCGAGATCATCCGCGAGGAGTACAAGGGCTATCACGTCGGCTACCTGCCGGTCGTCCTGTCGCACGAGGTGGTGGGCAAGGTGGGCGAGTACGAGCGCACGATGACCGCCGTGCTCGATGCCTACCTGCAGCGTTCGATAAAGCTGGAACTGGAGGCGACCTGGGATCAGCTGCGCGAGCTGGGCTACCGCGGCAGCTTCCTCATGACCCACAACACCGGCGGCAGCGCCGAGATGTTCAAGACGACGGCGAGCCGCACCTACAACGGCGGCCCGATCTCGGGCCTGATGGGCTCCTACCACATCGGCCGCTCGCTCGGGTACAAGAACGTGATTGCCGCCGACGTCGGCGGCACGAGCTTCGACGTCAGCATGGTGGTCGACGCCGGCGTGCGCTCCTACGAGTTCCGGCCGGTCATCGACCGCTGGATGGTCGGCATCACGATGCTGCAGACGACCACCATGGGGGCCGGCGGCGGCTCGATCGCGAAAATCAACCGGCTGCTGAACCGCCTGGAGGTCGGGCCGCAGAGCGCCGGCGCGATGCCCGGCCCGGCGTGCTACGACCTCGGCGGCACGGAGCCGACGGTGACCGACGCGGATGTCACCCTGGGCTACATCTCGCCGGACAGCTACTTCGGCGGCCGCATGCCACTGAACCGCGCCAGGGCCGTGAAGGCGATCGAGGACAATATCGCCGGACCGCTGGGCGTGACGGTGGACGAGGCGGCGGCGATGATCCGACGCCTGGTCGAGGAGAACATGGCCTCGGCGATCAAGCGCGAGGTGCACCTTCGCGGCTACCACCCGGAGGATTTCGTGCTGTTCGCCTTCGGCGGCGGCGGCCCGACGCACGTGGCCGGGTTCCGGGCCGACGTGCCGGTGGCCGTGATCTTCCCGCAGTCGCCGGTGTTCTGCGCGCTGGGCAGTTCGGTCATGGACATCATGCACGTCTACGAGGTATCCAGGCGCATGGTGTTCATGGAGGCGCTGACCGAGCGGCTGGTGCTCGACCGCGACTCCTTCAACGGCGCCGTCCGCGAGCTGATCGAGCAGGCGAAGATGGACCTCGCAGCCGAGAAGCTGCCGGTGGAGCTGGCCCAGTTCACGCTCGAGCTCGACATGCTGTATGGCGGCCAGGTGCACGTGAAACGCATGGCCTCGCCGCACCTGCTGCTCGAGACCGAAGCCCAGGTGCAGGCCGTGTACGCCGCCTTCGAGAAGGAGTTCAGCGAGGCCTTCAGCCCGCACGTGGTGAACCGGCCGGGTGGCGTCTACCTCGACAACATCATCATCAAGGCGACCGTGCCGACCGAGAAGCTGGAACTGCCCGAGAGGCCGCTCGGGCCGCAGGACGCGACCGGCGCCCGGACCGGGGCGCGCGAGGCCTACTGGCCGGAACTGGGCCGGCGCGTCGACACGGGCGTCTACCGGTTCGAGGACATGCAGCCCGGTCATCGCATCGAGGGGCCGGCGCTGGTCGACTCGGAGTTCACCACCATCGTCGTGCCGCCCGGGCAGTCCCTGCGCATCGACGCGCGCGGCCTGGGGATCATGGAATACTCGGGAGAGCGCGCGTGAGCATACCGACCGTTGCCGAGAAGCTGCAGGCGCTGAAGATCAGCGCGCCCACCGCGCACGAGCTCGCCTGCCTGGAACTGGTCAAGCGGGGGTCCTACGAGATCGGGGTGCAGCGTACCGCCGACATCCTGGACGAGGGCTACGAGGTCTTCATGCGGTCCTCGCGCAGTTCGATGGGCGTCGCGGGCGACTCGATCGTCGCCATGTTCAACGCGGCCGGGGACCTGGTGAACGCCTCGGCGGGAACCTACCTGCACGCGGTCATCCCGCCGATCGTCATCAAGTACATCATCAAGCGCTACTCCGAGAACCCCGGCATCAACGACGGTGACATCTGGTTCACGAACGACGCCCTGTACGGCGGCATCCACAATCCCGACCAGTGCTGCATCACGCCCGTTTTCTACCAGGGCAAGCTGGTCGCCTGGACGGCGGCGCTGTCGCACACGACCGAGACCGGCGCCATCGAACCCGGCGGCATGCCGACGTCGGCCACCTCGCGGTTCGAGGAGGGCATGAACCTGCCGCCGACCAAGATCGGCTCCAACTTCCGGCTGCACAACGACATCATCGAGATGTTCTCGGCTTTCGGCATCCGCGCCGAGCAGATGGTCGTCGTGGACCTGCGCTCGCGCGCGACGACCGCCGACCGGGTGCGCATGCGCATCGTGGAAATGTGCGAGCGCGAGGGCGTGGATTTCGTGACCGGACTCTTCCGGCGGATGCTGATGGAGGCCGAGGCGGGCGCGCGCCGGCGGCTGTCGGCCTGGCCGGACGGCACCTACCGCTGCGTGACATTCAGCGATGCGGCGGGCATCAAGCGCGGGCTCATCCGCAACTGCTACATGACGATGACCAAGAAGGGCAGCAACCTGACGATCGATTTCACCGGCACCAGCCCGGAGAACCTGTCGAGCTATAACGCGCACCCGCAGGCGGTGGTCGGGCACCTGGCCAACTACATCTACGAGTACGTGTTCCACGACCTGCCGATCAGCAGCGCGACCTTCCAGCCTATCGACTTCATCTTCCCGGAGGGGACCTGCCTGAGCCCGACGCCGCGGGCGGCGACCAGCAATTCGGTCATGATCTCGACCGGGGCGATGAGCGCGGTCGCCAACTGCACCTCGCGCGCGCGCTTCCCGACCGCCGAGTGGCACCAGGTCACCGCGTCGATGGGCAACGGCGGCAATGCGACGGTCATCGCCGGCATGTCGCAGTGGCAGATGCCGTTCGCGGACATGATTGCCTACCCCATCAACACCGAGGGCCAGGGCGCACGCGCGACGGGGGACGGGATGGATGCCTACGGCTTCCCGTGGTGCGCGTTCGGTCGCGCGCCGAACGTGGAGAGCATGGAGAACGAGTTCCCGATGCTGGTGCCCTTCAGCCAGCACTGGCCGGACAGCTGCGGCCACGGCAAGCATCGCGGCGGCTGCGGCACCGCGCAGTTCTGGTCGGCCCATCACGTGCCGATGCTGTACTTCATGGCCATCGCGGACAACAGCACGGTGCAGACGCCGCAGCCGCTGTTCGGCGGCTACTCTCCGCCGACGGTGCCGGGGGCGGCGCTGGCGGGCACCAACGTCACGCGGATGCTGCACGATCTGACGGATGAGAAGCTCGACTTCCAGAGCCTGGTGGACGGCAAGTTCGGCAAGCTGGTGACCGAGCCCTTCGGACGCAGCACCCGGGCGATCGGCGAGGAGCAGACGATCACCATCGGGCTGTCGACCGGCGGCGCGGGCTACGGCGATCCGCTCGATCGCGATCCGTTGTCGATCCAGAAGGATCTCATCGGCGGGCTCGTGTCGGAATGGAGCGCGCAGCACATCTACAAGGTGGTGTGGGACGCCCAGAAGGAGCGGGTCGATCTCGCGGCGACGCAGCAGCTGCGCGATGCCGAGCGCAAGGCCCGCGTGCGGCGCGGCGTGCCCTACGACCGGTTCGAGGAGGCATGGCTCAAGCGCAGGCCGGCCGACGAAATCCTGAATCTCTACGGCACCTGGCCGGACGCGAAGCCCATCGCGCCGGCGTTCCGCCCGTGACACCGGCCAAACCGCCCCGCAAACGCGTCCACGCCATGGCCCAGGGGCGTGGCGCGGCCGAGCGGGTGGTGGTGCCGCTCGCGTTCGAGACCGCGGCGCGCATCTCGGCGCGGCCGCGCGACGCGTTCCTCCTCGACCCCACCCAGCTCGCCAACGGCCTGCTCGAGCTGCACCGCGCAATCGGTGCCGATGGCATCGTGTGCGCGCTGGGCGGCGGCATCGAGCTGGCGTCGGCTGACGGCGGGCCACTGGACGCCGAGGCCCTCCTGCGGCCGGGAACTCGCCTCGCGGCCAGCCTCGAGGCATGCCGGCGGTTGCGCGCAACGCTCAACGACGGGGTCGCCCTGCTCGCGGGGCTGGCCGGACCGGCGACACTCGCGCGCCAGTTCGGCACCGGGCTCGCGACCGCCGGTGCGGCGCTGACGGGGCTGGCGAAGCACTTCTGCAATGCCGGCCTGGATATCCTGCTCGTGATCGAGGAGGACGAGCCGGCCGACGCGGAGGACTGGGCGCAGACCCTGCGCACGACGGCGAACGTCGTTCGTTTCCATCGCGGTGTCGCCTGCATGTGGCAACGCCAGGGACCGTTCCCGGCCACCGTCGCCATTGCGCTCGACGCGCCCGTGGCTGCCGGGCCGGGCGTCGTGACGACCGCGGAGTTCGTGCCGCCCGACGCCAGTATCGAGACGCTGCGGCAGTGGGTGCAGGTGGTCGCCGCTGCATGAACCGTTCGCGTCCATCGCGAGCGTAGCGCCGGTTGCGGTCGGCACTCCGGACCACTGCGAGCACAGCCCATGGCCACGCATCGTCCCTGCTGGAACGCCGACGCCGAGTGCGCGCCGCCCGACGTCACCGCCACGGCGCAGTTCGCGGCCTTCCGCCGCCAGCTCGCCTACGTCGCCACGAAGTCCGCTTTCTATCGCGACAAGTTCCGGGCCGCCGGTCTGGCGCCGGACGACATCCGCGTCGCGCAGGACGTGGGGCGGCTGCCGTTCACCGAGAAGCACGAACTGCGGGAGAGTCAGCTCGCCGAGCCGCCGCTCGGGCGGCACCGGGCCTGCGAAGCGGAAGCCGTCCGGCGCGTGTACTCGACCAGCGGCACGACCGGACGTCCGACCTTCATCGGCCTGTCGGCGCACGACGTCGGGCGCTGGCGCGAGGCCGCCTGCCGCGCGTTCTGGAGCTGCGGCCTGCGCCCGGGCGCCGTGGTCCCGCTCGTGGTCTCGCCGTTCGTGATCGCGGCCAGCTACGCCGATGCGATCGAGACCATCGGCACGCTGGTGCCCATCGGCGTCAATGCCACCGACCGGCTCGTGGCCGCCTTCCAGTTTGCGCGCGCCAATGCGCTGCTGTGCACCGCGTCCTTTCCGCTGCACTTCGCGCGCTCGCTGCAGGAACGGGGCATCGAGCCGCGCAGCCTCGGGCTGAAGCTGATCATGGCGGGCGGCGAGCCCGGCGCGTCGATCCCGTGGGTGCGGGCGCAGATCGAGGACACCTTCGGCTGCCGCCTGATGGAGCTGTCCGGCAACGGCGATTACTGCGGCCTGGCCTGGGCCGAATGCGAGCACCGCCTGGGCATGCACTTCGTCGGCCAGGGCATCGTGTACCCGGAGATCATCGATCCGGACAGCGGCGCGGTGCTCGACCCGCGAGCCGGCACGCGCGGCGAACTGGTCGTCACCACGCTCGATCGCGAGTGCATCCCGCTGGTGCGCTTCCGCACCCGCGACCACGTCGAGATCACGCACACCGACTGCGCCTGCGGCCGCACGGGCTACGGCATCCGCATCGTCGGCCGCACCGACGACATGCTGATCGTGCGCGGCGTGAACGTGTATCCCTCCGCGGTGCGCGACGTCGTTGCCAGCTTCGCCCCCGCCACCACGGGCGCGATCGAGATCCAGCTCCACAAGGCCCCTCCGGACGGCTGGGAGCCGCCCGTGCACGTGAAGGTGGAGCACGGCGACGGCGTGACCGATCGCGACACGCTGCGCGAGGCGCTCGAGGCCCGGCTGCGCGAGAAGCTCATCTTCCGCGCCAGCATCGAACTGGTCGCCCCCGGCGCGCTGCCGCGCTACGAGTACAAGGCGAAGCTGGTGCGCAAGGTCTACGACGAGGCCTAGGGCGCGGCCGCGCGCCGGGGGGCGGCCCGGTCATCCGAGTGCCATCGGACGGGGCTACAATCCCCGCATGGCGGGCCCCAACCCGGAATCGGTCATCGAGCGCACCTGGGCCGGCCTCGCGCGCGGCTTCCGGGACATCGCGACCGCGGCGGCCCGCTCGCTGGGGCGGGCCGTGCCGGAGCCGCCGCTGCGCCCGTCAGCGCTGCGGGCCCTCATGCAGGAGTGCGTCGCCGCCCGCGGCGGCGAGGTGGCCGCGCGGATGCGGGCCGCCGAGCTGGGCGAGGCCTACATCGCGCTCGACGCGGCCGGCCGACGGCAATTCCTGACGCTGCTCGCGCAGGACTTCGCGAGCGACGAGCGGCAGATCCGCGACGCCGTGGAGCGCTGGCTCGCCACCGCCGGGGACGAACGGCGCGACGCCGAGGACGCGCTGCGCCGCGCGCTGCAGGCCCCGCGCGTGAAGCTGCTCACGCAGTTCACGAGCCTGCCCTCGGGCGTGAAGTTCCTCGTCGACCTGCGCGCGGACCTGCTTGCGGCGCTGGAGGAACTGCCGGCGCTCGCGCCCGTCGACGCCGACCTGCGGCAGCTGCTGGAGGGCTGGTTCGATGTCGGTTTTCTCGACGTCCGCCGCATCACCTGGGAGTCGCCGGCGGCGCTGCTCGAGAAGCTCATCGCCTACGAGGCGGTGCACGCGATCCGTTCCTGGACGGATCTGCGCAACCGCCTCGACAGCGATCGCCGCCTCTATGCCCTGTTTCACCCGCGCATGCCGGACGAGCCGCTCGCGTTCGTCGAGGTGGCGCTGGTCGACGCGCTGGCGGACTCGATCCAGGCGCTGCTCGACGAGAGCGCGCCGCGCACCGATCCGCGTGCCGCCCGCGTCGCGATCTTCTATTCGATATCCAACACTCAGGCAGGGCTGTCGGGCATCGCGTTCGGCGAGTGGCTGATCAAGCGGGTGGTGCAGCGCCTGGCGGAGGAATTGCCCGGCATCGCGACGTTCGCGACGCTGTCACCGCTGCCGGGTTTCCGCCGCTGGCTCGCCGGCGTTGACCCCGCCGCGATCGAGGCGGCGCTGGGCATCGCCGCGCTCGCCGGCGTGCGCCAGGCCGGCGATGCGGACCTGCGCGCGGCACTGGCGCGCACGCTGGAGCGGCCGGACTGGCCCGCCGATGCCACGCTGTGCGCGGGGCTGGAGGCCCCGCTCAGGCAACTCGCGCTCGCCTACCTGACGTCGCGGCGGGCAGACGGCCAGGCGCTCGATGCCGTCGCCCGCTTTCATCTGCGCAACGGCGCGCGCATCGAGCGGCTCGACTGGCTGGCCGACGTGTCTGCGAACGGACTCGCGCAGTCGGCCGGCCTGATGGTGAACTACCTCTACGACCTCGGGGCGATGGAGGCGAACCACGAAGCGTACCTGCGCGACGGCACGATCGCGCTCGCGCCGGCGCTGCGTACGGTGACACGTGGCAGGGCCTCGCGCAGGCGGATGTCGCGAAGTCGCTGAGGTCGCGGCGTTCCGTGGCTCGACGCCGGGCAGTATCGCGGCTGCAGCCGCTCCTGCAAGAGCCTTGCTCCGACGTTGGTGCGTAGCTCCTGCAGGAGCGGGCTTGCTCGCGATGGCCCTCCCCGGGGTTGGCGCCAACCCCCATCGCGGCTGAAGCCGCTCCTACAGGAGTGCTACTCCAGCGTTCGAACGGACGTT
>CAYOJP010000107.1:8181-12468 GCA_964404305.1 uncultured Gammaproteobacteria bacterium | reverse complement strand
GCGAGCCGGACTCGACCGCTACGACCTCGGCACCGAGCAGGCGCATGCGGTAGACGTTGAGCTTCTGGCGCTCGATGTCCTCAGCGCCCATGTAGACGACGCACGCGAGGCCGCAGCGCGCCGCGACCGTCGCGGTCGCCACGCCGTGCTGGCCGGCGCCGGTCTCGGCGATGATGCGGGTCTTGCCCATGCGGCGGGCGAGCAGGATCTGCCCGACGGTATTGTTCACCTTGTGGGCGCCGGTGTGGTTGAGGTCCTCGCGCTTGAGGTAGATCCTGGCGCCGCCGAGCCGGTTCGACCAGCGCTCGGCGTGGTACAGCGGCGAGGGCCGTCCGACGTAGTGCTGCAGGTCGCGCTCGAACTCGGCGATGAAGTCCGGATCGTTGCGGTAGCGCGCGTAGGCTTCCTCGAGCGCCTCGAGCGGGCCGATGAGCGTCTCGCCGACGAAGCGTCCGCCATAGCGGCCGAAATGGCCGCGGGCGTCCGGCAGTTCGCCGGGCGCGGGCTCAGGGGCCATGGGGGAGCGGACTGACTCGGAGGACTTCATGGATGAACCGGCGCATCTTCCCGCGATCCTTGATCCCGGGCGTCGCTTCGATGCCACCGCTCACGTCCACGGCCCAGGGACGGACCGCCTCGATGGCGCGCGCGACATTATCAGGAGTGAGTCCCCCTGCCAAGACGAGCGGCAGCGCCAGCCGCGGCGGCAGCCGGCGCCAGTCGAATCCGTGCCCGGTACCGCCCGGCAGATGCGGATCGTAGCTGTCCACCAGCAGCGCCTGCGCATCGGCGTAGCGTGCGGCAATCGCGTCCAGGTCGACGCCCGGGCGCATGCGCACCGCACGCAGGTAGGGCAGGCCCCAGCGCCGACAGTCCTCGGGCGCCTCGTCGCCGTGGAACTGCAGGCAGTCGAGCCGGACCTCGGCGAGGATCGCGGTGAGCGTATCCCGATCGGGATCGACAACGACGCCTACGCGGGTGACGAATGGCGGCAGGGTGCGCGCGATGGCGCCCGCCGCGCGGGGCGCGACGTTGCGCGAACTCGCGGCATGGAACACGAATCCGACCGCGTCTGCGCCCGCGGCCGCGGCCGCGAGGCCGTCCTCCCCGCGGGTGATGCCGCAGAACTTCACCCGTACCCTGCCGGATGCATCGCCATGGCCCGCCATGCTCATCGCCCGTCTCCCGTGCGCACCAGGCGACGCCCGCGCCCGTCCTGCGCGCCGTTCATGCGGCACCCGGCGGCAATCCGCCGATGAGGTTGCCCGCGACCGGCACGGGCAGATCGTACTGCGCCGGATACAGGACGCGGATGAGGTACAGCCCGTCGGGAGGCGCGGTCACCCCACCGGCGGTGCGATCCCGGCGCGCGAGCACCTCCGCGGCCCAGTCCGTCGGCTGCTGACCCGCGCCGATGGCGGCGAGCACGCCGGCGAGGTTGCGTACCATGTGCTGCAGGAAGGCGTCGGCCTCCACTTCGAGCAGCACCAGGTCGCCGCTGCGCCAGATGTCGAAGCGGCGCAGCGTGCGCACCGGGGACTTCGCCTGGCAGCCGCCGGCGCGAAAGGACGAGAAATCGTGGCGGCCGAGCAGCGGGGCGGCCGCCTCGCACATACGCTCGACCTCGAGCGGCCGGTGATCCCAGGTCACCCGTCCGTCGAGCAGCGCCGAGCGGGCCGAGCGGTTGAGTATCGCGTAACGGTAGACGCGTCCGGTAGCGGAGAAGCGGGCATCGAACCCCGGCGGGACCGCGCGCGCCCAGGCGACGCTGACGTCGGCCGGCAGCCGGCTGTTCGCGCCGAGCACCCACGCGCGCGGATCGCGATTCGCCCCGGAGTCGAAGTGGATGACCTGGCCGCTGGCGTGCACGCCGGCGTCGGTGCGCCCGGCGCAACGGACGCGGACCGGGTGGGCCGCGACGCTGCCGAGCACGCCCTCCAGCACCTCCTGCACGTTGCGGGCGTGTGGCTGGAACTGCCAGCCGCTGTAGGCGCGGCCGTCGTACTCGATCCCGAGCGCGAGCCTCACGGGCTGTCACCAGGCGCGTGCCGCCCGACTGCACTGCAGCCGGTGCCGGGCGCCAGGCCCGGCGGCACCGCCGGCGCAGGGGTCAGAGCTGGCCCAGTAGCCGCTGCGCTTCCTCGCGCTGCTGCGGCGTGCCGATGGCGAGCACCTTCTCCAGGTTCTCGCGCACGTCGGCCTCGAATCCGCCGCCCATCTCCATGTAGGACGTCGCCAGGGACAGCGCCTGCTCGGCGTCGTCCAGGTCCGACGGCTCCTCGGCGCCCGGCGCGCGCGGCAGCACGAGGGTCTGGTCCTCGTCGCCGCCGATGTCCAGGCTCAGGTCGGCCGGGAGGTCCATGCGCAGCGTCTCGGCGCCGTCGCCGCTGCTGCCATCGCCGCCGTCGTCGAGTTCGAGCGACAGGCCGCTCGTATCGAGCGAGAGGTCGTCGGCATCGCCCATCGTGATGCTGAGACCCTCGAGTGCGGCGCCACCGCCGCCGGGCGATTCCGGCAGGTCGAGGGTGTCCTCCCCCTCGGTACCCAGGCCGAAATCGTCGCCGGAGAGGTCGATCTCCAGGCCGCCACTCGTGTCGGCCGCGTTCGCGGCGGGCGGCTCCTCGGCCTCGACCGTGAGGCCCGAAATGTCGAACTCCAGGTCGTCGCCGCCATCCGTCGCGGGCTGGGTGCCGGCCTCGGCCGGCATCGCCGTCACCGTGTCGGCCTCGGTGAAGTCGAAATCGATGAGGTTGCCGTCATCGCCCGTCGCGGTGCCGGTGATGTCCAGGACCTCCGCCTGCGGTTCCGGTTCGCCAGTGTCCGCCGGCTCCTCCTCGCCCACGTCGAGGGTGAACGTCCCGGGCGAGGTGACGTTCAGGAGTTCAGTCTGATCGATGGACCGCAGATCGCCCGTCACGGTAACGTCGAGCAGATCGTCGCCGGGCGTCGACGGCCCGCCCCCGGTCAGGTCGAGCACGTCGGTCGCGCCGCCGCCACCGGCAGTGACGTCGAGTATGTCGTTGTCGGCTGCTGCGCCGAGGTCGAATTCGAGCGGCGCCGGTTCGTCGCCACCCTGCGTCAGGTCGAGGATCTGCTCGCCGGTATCCGTGCCCGCCGCCGCGGTGATGTCGAGAACGCCACCTTCTTCAGCCTCTTCCGGCATGACCGGTCCGCCGGCACTGATGTCGAACATGTCCTCGGCGTCGGCCGCACCGCCGGTCACGTCGAGCGTGCCTGGCTCCCCGGCCCCGGTATCGCCGAGGTCGAAGTCGAGGCCGCCGCTGTCGGGCTCGGCGCCGGCGCGCGCCGGTCCGGGCTGGGTCGCCTCGCCGGTCGGCATGAACGACACGGTATCGGCGCCCACCTGCTCTTCGCCGGTGCCGGCCGTGATGTCGACGAACTGCCGGGCCGCGGCGGTCGATTCGAGCGCAGCCTCGGTCTCGCCACCGGCGGCGAACAGCGGCCGGTCGGGCGACAGTTCCTGCCACATGGCGACAGCGGTATTCCAGTCGGGACCGGTCCCGCCGGTCGCCGCGTAAACGTCCCGCGCGGTCGCCTCGTAGTCGCGCTTGTTGCTGGCGGAGTAGTAGACCTCCAGCAGCCGCAGCTTGTAGCCGAGGTTGTCCGGCTCGTTCCGGATCGCGTTGCGGACCAGTTCCTCGGCCTTGTCGAACTGCTCGTAGGCGAGGTAGATGTTCAGTTCCTGCAGCGGGTCTTCGGTCGACGCCGGCGCCGCGGACGGCGCCTGGAACATGGTCGGTGCCTCGGACTCACCCGCCCCTTCGTCGCCGCGCAGGTCGGTCGGGGCCTCGGTCACGTCCTCCGAGTCCACCATTGCCGAAACGGTCGCGTCCTCGTCGTCGGCGGTCGCTGCCGCCGCTGCGGCACGCGCTCCCGCACGCGAGGACGGTGTCCGCTCGGCGCCGCCACCGCGGCGCAGGACCACGACCGCAATCGCGACCAGCAGGGCCACCAGCGGCACCGCGAGCACCGTCACCGCGCCACCGGGCACCAGGTCCAGGACGTACTTCGGCACCAGACTGCCGACGAGGCCGTCGAGCATCCCCACCGGGCGGCTGTCCGCGGGCGCTTCTTCCGCCACCGGCGCAGGGGTGGGCTCGGCAACCGGCACGGGTTCCGCCGGTGCCGGTGTGGGCGCTACGGCGGCCGGTTCCTCGAACACGCCGGCGGCATCCGACTCCGGCACCGCCTCGGGTACCGCGGCCGCTTCAACCGGCTGCTCCCCGCGCTCGGCGATGGACTGCTGCAGCGCCGCCAGTTCCTGCT
>CAYOJP010000107.1:0-8081 GCA_964404305.1 uncultured Gammaproteobacteria bacterium | reverse complement strand
ACCGGCTGCTCCCCGCGCTCGGCGATGGACTGCTGCAGCGCCGCCAGTTCCTGCTCGCGCAGCGTGACCAGGCGCTGCAGGCGGTCGACCAGTTCCGCGGACTCGCCGACCTGCGACTTCAGGTCGGTGTTCTCGGCACCCTGCGCGGTCAGGCTTTCCTGCGCCAGCGCCAGTTGCTCGCGCAACTCGTCGAGCGACATCTTCTCCAGGTCGGCCGGGGCCAGCGTCTCGGCCGCACCGGTGCCTTCGCCGGCGGCGACGATCTTGACCGCGGCATCGCCCATCGGGGCGGGTTCGGCGGCGACCGGCGCCGCAGGTGCCGGCGCTTCGATCGGGGCCGCGGCCTCGGGAGCTGGCGCCTCGGGCGCCGGCTCCGGGGGCGCGGCGACCGGCTCGGGCGGGGTGCTCGCGGCGATGCCTCCGCGCAGTTCCTCCCACAACGCATGCTGGCGCTTGACCTCTTCCAGCGCGTCGGCGCGCGACAGGGTGCCGGCTTCGCCGGCATCCGGGATGCGCAGTACGTAGCCCCGCTTCAGCCCGTTGATGTTGTCGTTCGCGAAGGCTTCCGGATTGGCGCGCAGGAGCGCCAGCATCATCTGCTGGACGCTCACCGTTGCGTCCGCGCGGGAGGCGGAGGCAATCGACCACAGTGTGTCGCTCGCCCCGGTCGGGCGTCCCAGTGTCCCGTCGCCGCCGATGGCCGGCGCGGCGGCTGCGGGGGCTGCCCCGGTGGCGGCAGGGGCCGCGACCGGCGCGGCCGCCACCGCGGCGGGCGCCGGTGCCGCGGGGACAGGCTTGCTGGCGGCCCTGCGGGCGCTCGGATCGTAGGTCGGCGGGTCGAGCAGCGCGGTGTATTCGCGTACCAGCCGCCCCTGCGGCCAGTTCAGCTCCAGCAGGAAATTGAGGTAGGGCTCGCGGATGGCATCGCGGCTGGTGATCTGGACGTAACTGCGACCGTCCGGATCGACGACGACCTCGAAGGCGAGCTTGTTCAGCTCCAGCGGCCGGGGTATGCCGGCCCGGTCGAACTGCGCGTTGTCCGCAAGTTCGACCTTGAGGTCGTCGACGGCCTCCGGGTCGGCGCCAAGGAGCTCGATCCGCCCCCGGAAGGACTCGTTGAGACCGGAGTTTTGTTGCAGCCGGCCGAGCCCCAGAGCGTAGACGGCTCCCGGAACGGCGATCGCCAGCGCCAGCAAACTGACCAGTACCCGCCTCATCTGCCTTCCCTTAACTGTCGGACCCGCCGAGCTTCGAGCAGCCTTTCCCGGCGTGCCCGGTCCGCCGTCGAACCGGTGGACAGTCTGGTTTCCACGTGGCCGGCAGGCGCTGAATGCCCCCTTCCGACCCCCGGGGAAACTATAGCTCAGAGGTATTCTTTTACCAAAATTTCGGCGATTTGAACACTATTTAGCGCAGCACCTTTACGTACATTATCAGATACGACCCATAAGTTGAGACCCCGGGGGTGGGAAATGTCCTCCCGGATGCGCCCGACGTACACCGGATCGGTCCCGGCCGCATGGGTGACCGCCGTGGGATAACCCCCGTCCCGGTGCTCGTCCACGACCACCACCCCGGGGGCAGCGGCCAGCAGCCGGCGAGCGTCCGCGGCCGAAAGCCTGGCCCTGGTTTCGATGTGGACCGCCTCGGAATGGCCGAAGAAGACCGGCACGCGCGCGGTGGTCGGATTCACGAGAATGGAATCGTCCCCGAGAATCTTGCGCGTCTCCCATACCATCTTCATCTCCTCTTTCGTATAGCCGTTGTCCTGGAAGACGTCGATGTGCGGGAGCACGTTGAATGCGATCTGCCGGGGATAGACCCTGGCCTCGATGGGCTTGGCGTTCAGGAGCGCCGCGGTCTGCGTGGCCAACTCCTCGACCGCCTTCTGCCCGGTGCCGCTGACCGACTGGTAGGTGCACACGTTGATGCGCTCGATGCCGACCGCGTCGTGGATCGGTTTCAGCGCCACCAGCATCTGGATCGTGGAGCAGTTCGGGTTGGCGATGATGCCGCGATTGCGGTACAGCGCGATGTCCCCGGGGTTGACCTCGGGCACCACGAGCGGAATGTCCGCCTCGTAGCGGAACTTCGAGGTGTTGTCGACCACGACGCAGCCGGCCGCTGCGGCCTTCGGCGCGTAGATTGCCGACACCGAGGCGCCGGGCGAGAACAGGCCGACCTGGTAGCCAGTGAAGTCGAAGGTCGCCAGATCCTGGACCCGCAGCGTGCGTTCGCCGAATTCCACCGGCTTGCCGACCGAGCGCTCGCTCGCGAGCGCGGCGATGCGCCCGACCGGGAACTTGCGCTCGGCGAGTATCGACAGCATGGTGTGGCCGACCGCGCCGGTGGCTCCGACGACGGCGACATCGAATGTCCTGCTCATGTGTGTTCAGTCCTGATCGGTATGGCGTGGAACCGGTCCGCGGCCCGGCGGATATCAGGCGCGCGCCAGCGCGGCGACGACGGCATCGCCCATCTCGTCGGTCCCCACGACGCGCGTGCCCTCGGAGCGGATGTCGCCCGTGCGCAGGCCGGCATCGAGCACCGCGACGACCGCGCGCTCGATGCGCGCGGCGGCGTCGGGCTCGCCCAGCGAATGCCGCAGCAGCATAGCGGCCGAGAGAATGGTGGCCAGCGGGTTGGCGATGCCGCGCCCGGCGATGTCCGGAGCGGAGCCGTGGATCGGCTCGTACAGGCCGAAGCCGTCGCCCCGCAGCGCGGCCGACGGCAGCATGCCGATAGAGCCCGTCGACATCGAGGCCAGATCCGAGAGGATGTCGCCGAACAGGTTGCCGGTGACAAGGACGTCGAACTGCTTGGGCGCGCGCACGAGCTGCATGGCGGCGTTGTCGACGTACATGTGCGAGAGTTCGACGTCCGGGTAGTCGCGGCCGACCTCGGTGACGACCTCGCGCCACAGCCCGCTCGCCTCCAGCACGTTCGCCTTGTCGACGGAGCACACGCGCCGCGCACGACCCCGCGCGACGTCGAACGCGACGCGGGCGATGCGCCGGACCTCGGACTCCGAGTACACCATCGTGTTGTAGCCCTGCCGTTCGCCGCCCTCAAGGGTGCGGACGCCGCGCGGCTCCCCGAAATAGATGTCCCCGGTGAGCTCGCGCACGATCAGCATGTCGAGCCCGCTGATGACGTCCTCGCGCAGCGAGCTGGCATGCGCGAGCTGTGGGTACAGCACCACCGGGCGCAGGTTCGCGTACAGGCCGAGCGCCGAGCGCAGGCCGAGCAGGCCGCGCTCGGGGCGCAGGTGGCGTTCGAGGGTGTCCCACCTCGGGCCGCCTATGGCGGCGAGCAGCACGGCCTGCGAAGCGCGGGCCGCCGCGAGCGTGGCCTGCGGCAGCGGCTCGCCGGTCGCCTCATACGCGGCGCCCCCGAGCAGCCCGTGGCCGCACTCGATGACCGGTCCGCCGCCCGCGGACAGCGCGGCGAAGACCTTTTCGGCCTGGCGCATGATTTCGGGGCCGATTCCGTCGCCGGGCAGCAGCAGTACCTTGTACGTCATGGCGGGCTCGCGATCCGATGGTGGTGGACTGGAAAAAAAGGGCGACAAGGATACCCCAAAATCCGCGCCCGACCGCAGCGCCTGCGGCGAGCCCCGCGGGCCCCGCCGGTGGCAATCGCCTATATACTTTGCGCCCCGCGCGCCCGTCGGCGCCGACCACCACCATCGCCGCGATGAACGAAGGCCTCCTCGCCCTGCAGCCCTATCCGTTCGAGAAGCTGGCGGCGGTGCGCGCGTCCGTGCGCCCGCCCGCCGACCGCCCGGCCATCGACTTGTCGATCGGCGAGCCCAAGCACCCGACGCCGCCCCTCGTGACTGCGGCGCTGACCGCCCGGCTGGGCGACACTGCCCGCTACCCGACCACTGCCGGGACCCCCGAGTTGCGCGCGGCGATTGCCGGCTGGATCGAGCGCCGGTTCCGCCTCCCCGCGGGCGCGATCGACCCCTCCCGGCAGGTGCTGCCGGTCAACGGGACGCGCGAGGCGCTGTTCGCGCTCGCGCAGTGCGTGATCGGGCGCGAAGTCGAGCGCCCGGTCGTGCTGATGCCGAATCCGTTCTACCAGATCTACGAGGGCGCCGCGCTGCTCGCCGGCGCCGAGCCCTGGTACGTCGACTGCCCGGCAGCGAACGGCTTCCAGCCCGACTTCCACGCGGTGCCGGCCGACGTGTGGCGGCGCACGCGACTCGTGTACCTGTGCTCGCCCGGAAATCCGACCGGTGCGACCGCGCCACCGGCGCTGGTGACCGCACTGCTGGAACGCGCCGATCGGCACGGGTTCGTGCTCGCCGCGGACGAGTGCTACTCGGAACTGTACGCCGACGAGGAAGCGCCCCCGCCCGGGCTGCTGCAGATCGCCGCCGCCGCCGGGCGCTCCGACTTCCGCCGCTGCATCGCGTTCCACAGCCTGTCCAAGCGCTCGAACGTGCCCGGCATGCGCTCGGGCTTCGTGGCCGGCGATGCCGATCTGCTGCGTGACTTCCTGCGCTACCGGACCTACCACGGCTGTGCCATGCCCCTGTACGTGCAGGCAGCGAGCATCGCGGCGTGGAACGACGAGGAGCATGTGCGGGCCAACCGCGCCGCGTATCGCGCCAAGTACGATGCGGTGCTCGAGATTCTGGGCGACGCGCTGCCGGCACTGCGCCCCGACGGCGGTTTCTACCTGTGGCCCCGGGTGCCCGGCGACGACGTCGAGTTCGCCCGCGGACTGCTCGGCGCCGAAAACGTGTGCGTACTGCCCGGCAGCTTCCTGGGCCGCGCCGCGCACGGCGCCAATCCCGGTGCCGGGCGGGTGCGGCTCGCGCTGGTCGCCCCACTGGCGGAGTGCGCCGAGGCCGCCCGCCGCATCCGCCGCCACGTCGAGCGCCTGTGCCCGGGCGCCGGCGCCGCCTGATCGTCACGATTCGAGGACTAGCCCATGGACAGCCTGCGTTCCACGATCGAGGAGGCCTTCGAGCAGCGGGCCGCGCTCAGCCCCGAGCGCGCCGAACCGCGCGTGCGCGAGGCGGTCGCCGCGGCGATCGACCTGCTCGACCGCGGGCAGGCGCGCGTAGCCGAGCCGGACGGCGATGGCGGGTGGCGCGTGAACGAGTGGCTGAAGAAGGCGGTGCTGCTGTCATTCCGCCTGCACGACAACCGCGTGCTCGACGGCGCGGCGACGCGCTACTACGACAAGGTGGACGTGAAGTTCGCCGGCTGGGACGCGGAGCGCTTCCGCGCCCAGGGCGCGCGGGTCGTGCCGCCGGCGGTCGTGCGCCGGGGCGCCTACATCGCGCAGAACGTCGTGCTCATGCCCTCGTACGTGAACATCGGCGCCCGGGTCGACTCCGGCACCATGGTTGATACCTGGGCGACAGTCGGATCGTGCGCGCAGATCGGCAGCAACGTGCACCTGTCCGGCGGCGTCGGCATCGGCGGGGTGCTCGAGCCCCTGCAGGCCGCGCCGACCATCATCGAGGACGACTGCTTCATCGGGGCGCGCTCCGAGATCGTCGAGGGCGTCATCGTCGGCGCCGGCGCCGTGGTGTCGATGGGCGTCTTCATCGGCCAGAGCACGCGCATCTACGACCGCGAGACCGGCAGCATCAGCTACGGGCGCGTGCCCCCGGGCGCGGTGGTCGTTTCCGGCAGCCTGCCGGCCGCCGACGGCTCGCACAGCCTGTACTGCGCTGTCATAGTGAAGAAGGTCGACGCGAAGACGCGCGCGAAGGTCGGGCTGAACGAGTTGCTGCGCGACCTCTGATCGCCGGCACGCGACCGCGCCGACAGCGGCCAGGGCCGGAATCGCGCGGTGCCCGGTCCCGGCGCCCGCCGCGCCTGCTCAGCCGCGCCGGGCATCCGTCCGGATTTGCGCGGGAAGGTTTCCCTCGCCGGAGATTCGGCGTGGAGGGGTGGTACAAAGGAGCCGTAACGCGCTGGTGGCGCGAACGCATTTCCTCCTAAGCCTTGTCTCCGGTCCGGGCCTCGCGCCCGGACCGGATCTTTTTTCAGGCCGCGCTCGCCAGCGCCGCGCGCACCGCGTCCGCGATGCCGTCGGCGAGGCGCTTCACCTGCCCGTCGTCGCGCCCCTCCACCATCACGCGCACGAGAGGCTCGGTGCCGGAGGGCCGCAGCAGCACCCGACCGTTGCTCGCCAGTTCGCTCTCGGCCTGCTTTACCGCATCGGTGACGCCCGGCGCCCGCAGGACGTCGGCCGCGTCGCGGTCGAGACGGACGTTGACCAGGTGCTGCGGGTACTTCGTCATGCCGGCCTTCAGGTGATGCAGCGACTGGCCGGTGCGCACGATCGCCTCCATCACCTGCAGCGCCGAGACGATGCCGTCGCCGGTGGTCGTCAGATCGAGGCAGACGATGTGCCCGGAAGTCTCGCCGCCGAGCGTGCAGCCGTGCTCCTGCAGCATCTCGAGCACGTAGCGATCGCCGACCCTGGCGCGCTTGAAATCGACTCCCAGCGTCCGGATGGCGTGCTCCAGTCCCAGGTTGCTCATGAGGGTGCCGACCACCGCGCCCTTGAGCGCGCCGCGGCGCATGCGCTCGCGCGCGATGATGTAGATGAGCTCGTCGCCGTCGACCACGTCGCCGAGGTGATCGACCATGATCAGCCGGTCGCCGTCGCCGTCGAGCCCGATGCCCAGCGCCGCCTCGTGGGCGACGACCTGATGCTGCAGTTCGCCCGGATCGGTCGCGCCGCACTTCAGGTTGATGTTGAGGCCGTCGGGTTCGTCGCCGATCGTCACGACCTCGGCGCCCAGCTCCTCGAGCACGCCCGGGGCAACGTGGTAGGTCGCGCCGTGCGCGCAGTCCACCACGACCTTCAGGCCCTCGAGGCTCGTGCCGAGCGGGATGGTGCTCTTGCAGAACTCGATGTAGCGGCCGGCGGCGTCGGTCACGCGGTGCGCCTTGCCCAGCTCGCTGGAGCCGACGGTGACCAGCGGCAGGTCCATTTCAGCCTCGATGCGGGCCTCGAGATCATCGGGCAGCTTGGTTCCCTGCCCGGAGAAGAACTTGATGCCGTTGTCGTCGAAGGGGTTGTGCGAGGCGCTGATGACGATGCCTGCGTGCGCGTGGAAGGTGCGGGTGAGGTAGGCGATGCCGGGCGTCGGCATCGGCCCGAGCAGGAAGATGTCCACGCCGGCGGCGGACAGCCCGGCCTCCAGCGCCGACTCGAACATGTAGCCCGAGATGCGCGTGTCCTTGCCGATCAGCACGCCCTTGCCGCCGGTGCTGCCGAGCACGCGGCCGGCGGCCCAGCCCAGCTTCATGACGAAATCCGGCGTGATCGGGTGGGTACCGACCTTGCCCCGGATGCCGTCGGTGCCGAAATACCGCCGCGAACTCGTCATGCGCTGGGTCTCCTGGACCACGGTGATGGCGCGTAGCGCCGCTGTGCCGGGCGCGGAATTATCCGCAGCCGATGCGGAAAAAAGAACCCCCGCGTGCGCGGGGGTTCACAGTTCAGCGGGCGGGACCGGGTCAGTGCAGGCTGGCAGGCCCGCCGATCGCACCGCCGGGCTTGGACTCGGCGGAACCCTCGGGCGGCTTCTCGGCGCCGCGCGGGCTGCCGCGGTCGTCGTCGTTCCAGCCCTCGGGCGGCTGCGGGTCGCGCCCGGCCATGATGTCCTCGATCTGCGCCGAATCGATCGTCTCGTAGCGGATCAGGGCGCCGGCCATCACGTGCAGCTTCTCTAGGTTGTCGGTGAGGATCTGCTTGGCGCGCCCGTAGTTGCGATCGATGACCGAGCGCACTTCCTCGTCGATCACGTGCGCCGTCTCGTCGGACACGTGCTTGTGCTGCGTTACCGAGTGGCCGAGGAACACCTCGCCCTCCTCCTCGCTGTAGGTCAGCGGCCCCAGGCGCTCCGACAGTCCCCAACGGGTGACCATGTTGCGGGCGATGGTCGTGGCGCGCTCGATGTCGTTCGAGGCGCCGGTGGTGACGGCGTCGCGCCCGAACACGATCTCCTCGGCCAGCCGGCCGCCGAACAGGCTGCAGATGGAACTCTCCAGCCGCTGCTTGCTGTAGCTGTGGCGGTCCTCCTCGGGCAGGAACATCGTCAC
>CAYOJP010000106.1:6004-12511 GCA_964404305.1 uncultured Gammaproteobacteria bacterium | reverse complement strand
GTTGTAGTTCCCGGTGGCGAGGATCAGCGCCTGCAGCAGCACGAAGGCGCCCGCCGCCAGCAGGCGCGGCCGGCGCGGCGCCCACACGAGCCAGGGCAGCAGCAGTTCGATCGCGAGGGTGGCACCGGTCGCGGTGCGCAACAGGGCGTCGGGCAGGTGATGGGCGTGCCAGGCGAGCGCCGTGGGCAGCGGCTGCGTCTCGAAGTGGAAGTCGAGCGCCGACAGCGAGCGCCACGCGGCGTCGCCGCTCGCGACCTTGACCCAGCCGGACAGGAACATGAAGCGGAACAGCAGCCAGCGGTACAGCCAGATGACGGGCGTGCGGGCGCGTCCGTGGAGGAACGGCGCGAGGAAGCCGGCCTCGAGCAGCAGCAGGTCCCACTGGAAGGTCATG
Source organism: uncultured Gammaproteobacteria bacterium (assembly GCA_964404305.1). Taxonomy (GTDB): domain Bacteria; phylum Pseudomonadota; class Gammaproteobacteria; order JADZEE01; family JADZEE01; genus CAYOJP01. Next base: position 12,117 of record CAYOJP010000106.1, on the reverse strand, counting down.
AACGCCTGGCCGGCGTAGAACAGCGACAGGTACAGCGCCCACGCGACGACGAGTGCCGCGCGTCCGCCGCGGCCCGCCGCGATCAGCGCGCCCGCCGCCGCGCCGGCCCAGCAGGCCCCGGCGAGCGCGGCGTCGCCGCTCGCGAGCCAGAACACCATCGGCGCCTGCAGGATCGCGCGCCAGCCGTAGTGGGTGCGCAGGGCGTCGAGCCACTGCGACAGCGGCAGTATCCCGTCGGCTCCCGCCAGCCCGGTGATCTGCAGGCCCAGCGACGCGAATGCGGCGAGATAGACGAGGCCCAGGCCGTGCAGGAACAGCCCGGCGACCCGGGCGTGCGTGGCCGGATGGCGCTCCGCGCCCCACAGCAGGCGCGCGCTGCGCGCGGCCGCGACGCGGTGCCGCGCCACGCCGGCGTAAGCGGCCTCGGTGACGGCGGCGAAGCCCGGCACGTGCCGGTAGCACCACTGCCAGCCGCCGCCGCCGGGCGTCCGCGCAAGTACGCCGAAGGCGGCGGCGGCGCCGCGCGCCGCCCGCCCGTCCGCCTCGAACAGCCAGATGCTGCGGCGGAACTCCTCGGGCGCGACGTCGGGATGCTCGCTCGCGACCTCCTGGTAAGGCGCGTAGCGGACACGCTCGCCGGTCAGGCGCTGCCAGTAGCGCACCCAGTAGCGGCAGAAGCCGCAGTCGCCGTCGTAAACCAGCAGCGGCGCGCTCACCGCGCCGTCACTGCGCCGGAATGCGCGGCACCGACCGTCGCGCCGCCGTTCGAGCGCGCCCGCCGGTCGGAGCGCGGCCGCCCCGGACCTGCTCCGGCGGCCGGGGTGGGGGCGCCCTGCGCAACGTCCGGGCGCACGTCGTCCGTCAGTCGATGACGTGGAATTCGCCGCTGGCGGCTTCGTAGCCCGCCAGCTCGCCGGTGGCGATCCCGAAGTGCCAGCCGTGCAGCCGCAGCGTGCCGGCGTCCACGCGCGCGCGGATCCAGGGGAAGGTGAGCAGGTTCTCGAGCGAAAGCCGGACGATCTCGCGCTCGCAGCACAGTTGCCGCGCGCTCTCGGTCGCGGGCGCCTGCGCGAGCGTGCGCTCCCGCGCACTGCGCGCGATGTCCATCCACGCGCCGATGAAGTCCGCCGGCGGTCGCGGCTCGTCGCTGCGCTCGAGCAGGGCGCGGACGCCACCGCAACTCGCGTGGCCCAGCACGACGATGTCGGACACCTCGAGCACCCGCACGCCGAATTCGAGCGCGGCGCTGGTGCCATGCAGGGCGCCGTCAGGCGCGAACGGCGGCACGAGGTTGGCGACGTTGCGGACCACGAACAGCTCGCCGGGCCCGGCGTCGGTGATGGTCGCGGGATCGACGCGGCTGTCGCAGCACGCCACCACCATGGCGCTCGGCTTCTGGCCGCGCTCGGCCAGGCGCTCGTACAGCGCGCGCGCGTCGGCGAAGCGGTTGGCGCGAAAGCGCCGGTAACCTTCGATGAGTGTCTGCGCTCCCACGGGTATCCTTCGCCGGTCAGCGTTGGCGGACGGTCGTCCGGGGCGGAAGGGTCTCCCGCCGGCCCGCAATCGTAGCCGATTGCGCGGCGCGGTTCAGGTGCGGGGGATCAGTCGCCAGGCGGGGCATGCGCGACGCGGTCGCGACCGTGGCGCTTGGCCTGGTACAGCGCGGCGTCCGCCCGGGTCACCAGCAGCGCGGGCGGATCGGTGCGCTGGGGCACGAGCGCGGCCACGCCGAGGCTGGCGGTCACAGGTGGGTCGGCAGCGCCGCCCGGGGCGCGGATCCGGGCCCGCAGGTCCTCGGCGATTGCGCAGGCGTCCTCGAGCGAGGTCTCCGGGAGCAGCAGGACGAACTCCTCCCCGCCGTAGCGCGCGGCCACGTCGCCGGGCCGGCGCGCCTGCTGCGCGAGCACCGCGGCGGCGCGCTGCAGGCAGCGGTCGCCGGCGGGGTGGCCGTGCGTGTCGTTGTACTCCTTGAACCGATCGAGGTCGCACATCAGCAGCGCGAGCGAGGTGCCCTTGCGCAATGCGCGCGCCCATTCCTGCGCGAGCGCTTCGTCGAAGCTGCGGCGGTTCGCGATCCCGGTCAGGCCGTCGGTGGACGACAGGCGTTCCGCCGCCGCGCGCGCCGCTTCGAGTTCGTGCGCGGTGCGCCGGTGCCGCTCCAGGTCCGTCGCCAGCCGCTCGTTGAGCTGGAGGATGCGGCGGCTGTCGTTCTCCAGCCGCGCGAGCAGCGCGGCGTTGTCCTGCTCCAGCTCGAACTGCCGCTCGAGCTGGCGGCTGATCCGCGTCGTGACCAGCAGGCCGTAGCCCAGGAACAGCGCGACGCAGATGCCGACCGCCGGTTGCAGCAGCACGCCGTCGCCGAAGGTCGCGATGACCAGCACCGGCACCAGGCTCGGCACTATGAACGCCACTGCCACCGGCAGCACCGCCGCGTACGCGACCATCGCGGCGGCGGCCATGCCGGCCGTCCACACGAGCGCGAGCGCCTGCAGCAGCGGCGCGTCCGGTGGCGCGAACAGCACCGGCATCAGGCCCCAGGCGAGCCCGGCGGCGAAGGTCAGGCCGATGAACAGCCGCTGGGGCAGCGCCGTCCAGGCGGCCTCCCGGCCGCGAAAGCGGGCAATCAGCCAGTAGCGGGCGCCGCCCACGAGCGCGTACGACGCGAGCCATGCGAGCAGGATGCCGGCGGGCGTGACGTCCCAGAACACCGCGACGGTCGCCGCTGCGCCGAGCGCCGAGGTCACGATCGCGGCGCGGGTCTGGTCGAACACGAACCGCAGCCGTCGCGCGACCACCGCGTCCCGGGCGATGGGCAGGGCCGTGGCGAGGGCAGTCATGTCGATCGGCCGTTGCGCCCGCAACGGCAGCGGCTCGCGGCTGTCAACGCCGGCGCTCCGCATCGAGGCTCACGACGGGCTCGGGGCCCAGCACCTGCGCGGCGTGGGGCATGCCGGCCGGCACGTGCAGGCAGTCGCCCGCGCCCAGCACCACGTCGCCCTCGGGCAGGGTCATCAGGAAGCGACCGCTCAGCACGGCGTCGATCTTGTCGTGCGGGTGTGCATGCTCGGCGAACACGGTGCCGGGCGGATAGACGTAACGCTGCACCGCGTACCCGCGCGCCTCGAGCCGGCGCCGCAGCTGGGCCTCGCCCGGCGCCTCGCCGCCCGCGTCGTTCCAGCGCTCGAGTCCTCGCACGGTCTGCGTCCTCCGTCGCGCGATCGGGGCGATTGTAGCAGTCCGCCGCGTGGCCGGGCGGCGCGGCCGTGACCTGCCGATCGAGCGTCAATGCGGTCCCGTACGGCATCGGCGCCGGCCGGAGAGCGACCGGCAGTTGCGCTCTGCCGGATGCGTCAACCGCGACGGCGGACGCGGCGGCGACGGGTTGCAGGCCACTGGGCCGCCGCCGTATGCTCGTTGCACGGCGGTCACGGACTCGATCGCCGGCCCAGGGGACTCATGGAACGAGGACCTGCCATGGACACGGCCGTCCGCACGGCATTCGCCTGTCTCGCCCTGGCCGCGCGCCTGCACGGCTGCGTGGCCGATCCCGACGCGCTCCTGCATGCGCTCGCGCCGCGCGCGGGCGACCCCCCCGAACGACTGCTCCTCGCCGCCGCCCGGGCGCTCGGGCTGCGGGCGCGCTGCCAGCGCTGCGACCCCGCCCGCCTCGAGACCCTGCCCCTGCCGGCCCTCGCCCGCGAGCGCGACGGCACCTGGTGCGTGCTCGCCGCGTGCGCGCAGGGCCGCGTGCTGGTGCAGCGTGCCGGCGAGGCCGCCGCCATCGCGAGTCTCGCGGACTTCGCCAGGCGCTGGGACGGCACCGCGATCCTGCTGCAGCGGGCGACCGCGCCGGCGGCGACGGGCACGCGGCGCGGCTGGCGCCTGTTGCTGCCGCATGCGCGCCGGCATGCTGGCGCGCTCGGGGAGGTGCTCGCCGCCAGCGTCGTCCTGCAGGTGCTCGCGCTGCTCGGGCCGGTGGCCTTCCAGGTCGTGATCGACAAGGTGCTGGCACACCGCGCGCTCGCGACGCTCGACCTGCTGGTGACCGGGCTGCTCGCGGCCGCCATCGCCGAGGGCGTGCTTGGCGGCCTGCGCGCCTGGCTGCTCGCGCACACGGGCGCCCGCATAGACGTCGCGTTCGCGGCGACGGTCGCGCGGCACCTGCTGCGCCTGCCGCTGGCGTGGTTCCGGGCGCGCCGGGCGGGGGAGATCACGACGCGGCTGCGCGAACTCGACGTGCTGCGGCAGTTCCTCACCGGCGGCGCGGTGGCACTGCTGGTGGAGTCGCCGTTCGCGTTGCTGCTGCTCGCGGGCATGGCGCTGTACAGTCCGGCGCTCGCCGCGGTGGTCGTCGCGGCGATCGCGGCGCAGGGCCTGCTCGCGGCGGCGTTCGCGCCGGCCCTGCGCACCGCGCTCGCCGCCCGCGCGGAGCACGGCGCCGACGGCCAGGCCCGCCTGACCGAGGCGGTCGGGGCGATCGAGACGCTCAAGGCGGCGGCACTCGAGGCGCGGTTCGCGCGCGATCTCGGGGACGCGCTCGCGGCGCAGGCAGTGGCCGGCCGGCGCGCGGCGACCCTCGGCGCGATCGCCACGCAGGCCGTGGCGGCCGCCGGCCGCGTCGGCCAGCTCGCGCTGCTGTGGCTCGGCGCGCGCTACGTCCTCGCGGGCGCGCTCAGCGTCGGCGAGCTGATCGCCTGCAACATGCTCGCCGCGCGCTGCACCGGCCCGGTCCTGCGACTGGCGCAGCTCTGGCAGGAGTGGCAGCACGTCGCGCTCGCGCTGCGGCGCCTGGACGACGTGCTCGGCGCCGCGCCCGAGCCCGAACCGCGCGCCGGCGCCGCGCCGCTCGCGCGCGTCGCCGGCGGCATCCGCATCGAGGGCGCGAGCTGCCGCTACCGTCCCGACGGACCGGAGGTGCTGGGCGCCGTCACGCTCGAGATCCGGCCCGGCGAAACCGTCGGCCTCGTCGGGCCGTCCGGATCGGGCAAGTCCACGCTGGCGCGCCTGCTCGCCGGCCTGTGCCCGCCGACCGCGGGGCGCGTGTGCATCGACGGGGTGGACGTCGCGCTGTTCGACCCGGCGCGCCTGCGGCGGCAGGTGGCGCTGGTGCCGCAGGAGGCGCGCCTGCTCGCGGCCAGCGTGCGCGACAACATCGCCGGCAGCGACGGCGCGCTCCCCGAGGCGCGCCTGCTGCAGGTCGCGCAGCTCACCGGCGCGCACGCCGTCGCGCTGGCGCTGCCCGCGGGCTACGCGACGCTGCTCGGCGAGCAGGGCGCGACGCTCTCGGGCGGCGAGCGCCAGCGGCTGGCGCTCGCCCGCGCGCTGGCGGCCGCGCCCGCCATCCTGATCCTCGACGAGGCGACCGCCGCCCTCGATGCCGCCGCCGAGCGACGTCTCCACGATGCGCTGGCCGCCGGCGCGCGCGGGCGCACGACCCTCGTCATCGCCCACCGCCCGGGCGCACTGCGGCACGCGCAGCGGATCGTGGTGCTGGAGGGCGGCCGGATCACCGATGTCGGCACGCCGGCGGAACTGCTGGCGCGCGGCGGCTGGTACGCGCGGATGATCGCGGAGGAGGCGGGCGCCACCGGTCCGCCTTCCGCGGCCCCGGCGGCCGCGGCGGTGCGCCGGGCATGAGCGCGGGCAGCGACTTCCTGCCCCCGCTGGCGGCCTGCGCCGCGATGGAGGCGGCACGGCCACCGCGGGTACTCGCGTGCGCGATCGTGGCGATCGGGCTCGTCGCTCTGGCCTGGGCGTGCCTCGCGCGCGTGGATGTCGTCGCCGTCGCGCCGGGCCGCCTCGTGCCCGGCGGGCGCGTGAAGACCGTGCAGCCGCTCGAGGCCGGCAGCGTCACGGCGGTCCACGTGCACGAGGGGCAGGCGGTGGCGGCCGGGCAGGCGCTGGTCGATCTCGACACCTCGGCCGCGCGGGCGGACGTCATCCGCCTGGCGCTGGAGCGCGCCGGCGCGGCAGCCGATGCCTGGCGGCTCGAACGCCTGCTCGCCGGTGGCACGCCAGGGCCGCGCGCCGGCGTGCCGGACGCCGTGGTCGCACGCCTGGCCGCGGACGCCGACACGCACCGCTCGGCGCTGGCCGCGCTCGCCGGGAAACTG
>CAYOJP010000106.1:0-5994 GCA_964404305.1 uncultured Gammaproteobacteria bacterium | reverse complement strand
GCACCCGGCGCATCGCGATGCTGGAAGCCACGCTGCCGCTGCTCGCCGAACGCGCCGACGCGCTGGGCAGCCTCGCCTCGCGGTCGCTCGCGTCGCGCTCGGACTGGCTCGCCCTGCAGGAGGCGCGCGTCGAACGCGAGCGCGAGCGCGACGTGCAGCGCGCAGCCCTGGCCGCACTCGCCGCGCGCCACGAGGCGCTCGCGCGCCGGTTCGAGGAAGCCGCCGCAAGCGCGCGCTCGCGCTGGCACGGCGAGCTCGCCGCCGCGCGCACGCGCATCGCCGCCCTCGACGGCGAAATCGGCAAGGCCGCCCGGCGCGTCGCGCTCGGTCGGCTGCTCGCCCCCGTCGCCGGGCGCGTGCAGGGGCTCGCCCTGCATACCGTCGGCGGCGTGGTCACGCCGGCGCAGCCCCTGCTCACCGTCGTCCCGGCGGACGACGCCCTGCGCGTCGAGGCGCTCGTGCGCAATCGCGACATCGGCTTCGTGCGCGCGGGCCAGCGCGCGGCCGTCAAGGTCGACACCTTCCCCTACACGCGCTACGGGCTGCTCGAAGGCACGGTCGAGAGCGTCTCGCCGGACGCGATCGCGGATGCCGCCCATGGCCTGGCGTATGCCGCCGCCGTGTCGCTGGCCCGCGCGACGATGACGATCGACGGCGCCACCGTGGCGCTCGCGCCGGGCATGACGGTGGTCGTGGAGTTCCACCTCGGGCAGCGGCCGTTCATCGAGTACCTGCTGAGTCCGCTGGCGCGCCGTCGGCACGAGGCGGCGCGCGAGCGCTGAGGAGGCGCGCATGGGCTTTTCATCCGCGGGAGGCCGGGGCACCATGAGGCGCGCTGCCGCGTTGCGCGCCGACTGCCGCTGGCGGGCGGACCGGCTCGCGGGGCGCATCGCGGCGCTGGCGGCATCCGCGGCGCGCCGGGGTGGCCATGGGACGCCGCTGCTGGAGGCCGCGGCGGGCGCGGTCGTGGCCGGCATCGCGGGCGCGGGCGTCGCCGGCCTGCCGGTCGCGCAGCGCGGCGCGGTGCTGCGGGCGCGCACCGCGCTGCGCGTCGCGTGGGAGCACGCGCGGCACGCGCATCGCCAGGGGTGGTTGAGCGGCTGGGATCGCGCCGGGCTGCAACTGGAGATGGCGGCGCTGGAAGGTGCGCTGATCGCGTGGGCCGGGACACTCGGCCCGGGGCGTGCCGGCAGGGAGAGGCGGACGGTGGGCGGGACGGCGACGGACTTCCAGGAGCGGCTGGGCAATGCGCTGGCCGAAGGCGATCCGGCGCGCAAGGTGGCCGCCGTGCGTGAACTCGCCGCCGCCGTCGCCGCGGGGACATGCGCGGTCGCGGCGCCGCTCCCGGATCGCCCGCCGCGGGCGGCCGGCATTCCCGAGCGTCCCCGCCTCGTGCCGGCCGCGGCCGTGCCGAGGCGCGGCCCGGGATCGGCGCGCGGGCGAGCGGCGCTCTTCCACGCCCTCGCCCACATCGAGTTCAACGCCATCAACCTCGCGCTCGACATCGCGCACCGCTACCCGGGCCTGCCGCCGGCGTTCTATGCCGATTGGCTCGCCATCGCCGCGGAGGAGGCCGCCCACCACGTCCTGCTCGTCGGGCACCTGCGCGCGCTCGGCCACGACTACGGCGATTTCGCCGCCCACGACGGGCTGTGGCAGGCGGCGCTCGAGACGGCCGACGACCTGCTCGCCCGCCTCGCGCTGGTGCCGCGCGTGCTCGAAGCGCGCGGCCTGGACGTGACACCCGGCATGATCGAGCGCCTGCGGGAGGCCGGCGATCCGGCCGGGGTCGCGATCCTCGAACGCATCCTCGCCGACGAGATCGGCCACGTGCGCGCCGGCAGCCGCTGGTTCCGCCACCTGTGCGACGCGCGCGGCCTCGAGCCCGGCGCCGCGTTCCTGGACCTCATCGCCACGCGCATGCCCGGGCGCACGCACGCCGGCATGAACCGGCCGGCCCGCCTCGCCGCCGGCTTCACGCCGGAGGAACTCGACGGCCTGGCGGCGCTCGCCGCGGACCCGGACGCCGGCGCGCGCCGGGCGGGCGGCAGGGAGGCCTGAGCGTGCGCGCCGCCATGCTCGTGCTCGCCGTGCTCCTCGCGCCGGGCGGTACGCGCGCCGCGGACGCGGTGCCCGATCCCGGCTATCCCTGGACCCACGACGTCCGCCCCGTCGTCCACTGCTACGACGACGACTGGGGCCGGCTGCTGAATCCGCTGTGCCGCGCCACCGGCGTGCGCAGGGTGCCGCGGACGACGCTGGAACCGCTGGACCCGGCACGCCGCCTCGAGTTCGGCGAGCGCTACGACCCCGCGCGCTACCTCGAGTGCAGGAAACACGCGCCGCCGCGCGCGCTCGATTGCGAGGTCTACCGGCTGCGCCGCAACGAACTGCCGGTGCATTTCCCGTATCCCGGCGTGCCCCTGCCCCGGCTGCCCGGGCCGCCGAAGGACAGTGGCTTCCGCCCCGGCATGAGCTCGCAGGAGTACTTCGATCACCTGTGCCGCACCGAGGCCGGCGAGTTCATCTACCGCACGGTGGAGGGTGTGGAAGGCGTGTTTCAGATGCGGCCGCGGGTGGCGGCGTCGAATCTGGAGTGGCGGGATCGGTATGTCATGCCGGATCCGTACGGGCAAGGATCTGAATACGTACCAGGAATGCCCGCTATTTTTTTAGCTCCGGGTGCATACCGGTTCTACGAAACCACACTTTTTCAAGAAGAGTTGGATTCGACCTTAGAGAAATCGTTTCACCCTAGCCTTTCGGAGTCCCCGCCAGACCACTTTCGGTACTATCGATTTACCAGAGAAGAAGGTGAATCAGATCTTAGAACGCTGGCAAGAACTCCCGTTACCGAACTTCACAGCAACTACGGATACTTCTGGCGCGATATAAATAGACACTTAGATAGGACTCTCGGGATTGCTGGCGGCGAGATGACTGTAGTCGATTTGCGGTCGAACGAAGTCCTCGCTATATGGCGTGGCTTCTTGCGAGGAGGGAATAGCAAGCGCGTGTGGTGGCCAACTGCAACATCATGCCCGCGTCGGACAGCGTATACATCTGATAACTTTGCGTTCCTAAAAAGGGTGCTAATCCCAATTAAAGACTAGGAGTTTGCGATGATAAGTACCACAAGGAAGTGGTTGGACATGGCAACTAGGCAACTTGCGGCCGAATCATATATTGATCAAGCAACGCTCAATTCTGATCAATCAATTCTTCAGGTTCTGACTGCAGGCGCCAACAATCTCGATGCTCAAGTTACTTCGGATGCGCAGCATCCCACTAGAATGGTATTGGCGCAGGGGGTCGCATTTCTCAAAGATTTTCAAATAATCGACCACCACCCCAACGACTCCAGCGGCTTCTCCGCGACGCTCATGCAGCGGCGCGGCACGGACGAGTACACGCTGTCCTTCCGCAGCACCGAATCGCGCGATCCGATCAACGGCGGCGACTGGCACCGCGACGGGATCCGGGGCGCCGACGGCGAACTCGCGGTCGGCGGGTTCGCGCTCGGGCAACTCGCGGCGATGGAGGATTACTACGCGGGCTTGCGAGCCGATCCGTCCAGGCTCCCGGCGGGGGCCACGCTGTACGTCACCGGCTACTCGCTGGGCGGGCACCTCGCGACGGTCTTCACGGAGATGCACGGCGAGGAGGTCGCGCATGCCTACGTCTTCAACGCCCCCGGGCGGGGGGCATACGACGCCTCGGCGGGCACGCTCGCGGACCTCGTTGCGCACTACCGTGCGGTGCGCGACGACCCGACGCGGGTGCCACCGGCGGCCGGCGATCCGCGGCGGGACACCTACGAGCAGGCCGTGGCCGCGCTGGCCACGCCACTGCCGGACGCCGGTGCCTCGCTGTATGACGATCCCCGGCATGCCTGGGCCGTCTACGCGACGCTCGGCGAGTTCGGCACGGGGATGCTGCGCCCCGCCGGCGTTCTAGACGAGGTGCGCGAAGTGTTCGACCGTCTCGACAACGGTGCCGACGCGCGCATCACGCACGTCTATGGCAGGGCGACGCAGGACGACACCAATCTCATCGCGGGCGCGGGCATCAGCACCGACACCGAGGCCGCGGTCTACGTCGAGGATCAGCCCGACATCGCCGGCATTCCCGATCTGCTGGGCGGCAAGGGGTCGATCGGCGACACGCACAGCCTGGTGTTGATCGTCGACACGCTCACGCTGGTGGATGCCTTCCAGACACTGTCGCCCTCGCTGTCGCGCGAGGAGGTCGAGAGCATCTTCGCGGCGGCGACCGCGCGCCGGGCGCAGGGCGGACTCGGCGTCGAGGGGGTCGCGGAACACGATTCCCTGGAGGTCGCGCTCGACGCCCTGCGCCGGATCGTCCACGGTTCGGCGACGCTGCCAGACACGCCCGCGGTCCAGGAGGCGCTGGGATTCGGCGACCTGCCGGCACGCACCGCCTTCCATGCGAACGTCGCGGCCCTGCTGGAGGCGGCCGCCGGCCTGCCGGACCTGCGCGTCCGCAGTCTCGCGGGGGTGCCCGCCGAAGAACTGGCCGCGAACGCGCTGCGCGGCGATCTCGCCTGGCGGCATGCGCTGGTCAACCTCGATCCGTTCGTCGTCGAGGGGGTGCCCGGGCTGATAGCGGCCTTCGACGCGGATGGCGCGCTGAGCAACCTGACGCCGGCGTACATCGCCGCGCGCGCCGAGTTCCAGGCGCTGTACCTGGCGCAGAACCTCGACCCGGTGCGGTTCGACCCGGCGGCGGACAACGACCATCTGTATGCCGACGGCGCGACCGGACGCGTCGTCGATCCGGCGCCGGGAGGGGCGAGCGAGGATCTCCCGCAAGTACGCTTCGCGACCGACGACGCCGGCGCCCGGCAGCCGCTGCAGGGGGGCGCGCAGTCCGATCGCCTGTTTGGCGGCCGGGGCAGCGAGGTGCTGATCGGTGGCGGCGGCGGGGACTATATCGAAGCGGGGGCCGGCGAGGACGTGCTGTACGCCGGCACCCCGGCGGTCGCCGAGGACCTGCATGTCGACGTGCTCGTGGGGGGCTCGGGCTACGACGTCTACTTCGCGGGCGCCGGCGACGAGATCCTGGATGCCGACGGCTGGGGCCAGGTGTACCTGGACGGCCGCCTGCTGCGCGGCGGACGCCTCGACGGCGATGCCTGGATCGCCGTGGATGGCGAGCATCGCTATCGCCGCGACGGCGCGGACCTGCTGGTGACGGCACTGGCGAACGACGGCGCCGTCGAGCTGCGCGTGCGCAATCACGCGCCCGGTGCGCTCGGGATCGATCTGCTCGCGGAGATGGCCCCCGCGCCGGGAACCTACGCCGCCACGGACGCCGGCGAACGGCTGCTCGTCGAGGCCGCCGGCACGACGCTCGTGCGGGCGAGCCACGGCGGCGTGCTGCTCGAGACCGTCGGCCTGCCGGGCGGAGCAGGGGCGATCGAGGCGCGCGCGGGCGACGACGAGATCCGGATCGAGGCGGACCTGCCGGGCCTGGTCGTGCATGGCGATCGCGTCGATGACCCGGCCGCGTCGGGCGACGACTTCATCGAGATCGATCGGCTGCGGGTGACGGGCGCCCTGCCGGCGCCGGATCCGCGGGGCGGTGCACGCCTCGACGGTGGGCCCGGGGACGACTTCCTGTCGGGTTCGCAGCGCGACGATCTGCTCGACGGTGGCAGCGGGCACGATTTCCTGCTCGGCAACGCTGCGCGTGACGTGCTCGCCGGGGGTGCCGGGGGCGACTGGCTGGAAGGCGGCGGGGGCACCGATCTGCTCGCGGGCGGCGGCGACGCGGATCGCCTGCATGGCGGTGCCGGCGCAGATCTGCTGGCCGGCGGCGACGGCGACGATCACCTGTTCGGCGATGCCGGCGGCGGTCACTACTATCGCACCGCGACGGTGCGATTCTGGGACGGCGGGACGGGTCACGTCGCGCCTTTGCCGGGTTTTGCGGCCATCGTCCACGAGGCGGCGCCGGGGGAGGCAGGCGACG
>CAYOJP010000105.1:0-12543 GCA_964404305.1 uncultured Gammaproteobacteria bacterium | reverse complement strand
GCCCGGTGCAAATCCCGAGGGCGCCGCCGTCGCATCGCAGGGATACGCGCCCATGAAGGCGGCGGCGGCGAGCGTCACCTTGCGCGCATGCAGCCGGTCCGGGTGCGCGCGCAGGTAGTCGACCAGCACGCGCGTCGCCTGGCGCGGGTCGATGCCGCCGTCCGGCGGGCAGAACATCTGGCCATCGGGCTTGACGTAGTACGCGATGCTCGCCAGGTTGGTCACGCCGGTCACGAATCCCGTGCACCAGGCAGCGGCCTGCGGGTCGCCCGGTGCGGTCCCGTCCGCGGCGGCGACGGCCGCTTCGCACTGCGTCAGGAGTTCGTGCCCGTCGTCGCGCGCGCACGCGAGTGCCGGGGCGAGGAGCAGCAGGAGAAGCGGAAGGGCGCGCACGGTTGTCTCGCGTGGTCGATGGACTGCCAGTATGCCCGGTCGGCCCGACCGCGGGCGAAACGGGTGAGTGACGGTGTTGCCGGACGGCGAGTTGCCCGGCCCGGCCGGCCGCGCTAAGAGGCTCCCTGCATGACGCCCGCACCCCGGCGCGCCGCCACGTGCACCCGCCCGCGCCGCTTGCGCCACCACAGGACGACGCCGGTGGCGGACAGGACCGCCACGGCGAGTCCCGTCGCACAGATGACGACGCGACCGGGCAGGCCGGCAATCTGGCCGCTGTGCAGCGGGAACTGCAACTGGTGGAACCGGTCGCCGGCGCTGCCTGCGCCCGGGACATGGCTGCCGAGCGGCGCGCCGGTGAGCGAGTCGAAGTACATCCAGGCGTTGCCCAGGCCGGCCGGGTGATCCGCGCCCAGCCGCACGCCGCAGATCCCGTACAGCGGATTGCAGAACACGCCGCTCGCCGGGCCTTCGAGGCCGCGCCCGCGCGCGATGGCGCCGGCCCGCTCCACCAGCGCGGCGAAGCTCACCCGGGTCTCGATCGGGTCGTCGGGAGGACGCTCCTCGCGCGTGTCGAAGGGCGAGGGCGTGAGAGGGGAGACGGCATTCACGAGCGGCTCGAACAGCTCCTCGTGCAGGTTGAATGACACGCTGCTCACGGCCATCACCAGCAGCAGGCCCCACGCCCAAAGGCCCGCGGCGCGGTGCACGTCGTGCACGAACACGCCGGCCCGCCGCCGGATGCGCCACGCCGGGGCCCAGCGCTGCCAGTACTTGCGTGCGCCGGCGGTGTCGGCACGGCTCCGGCGCGCCGGCAGGGTCAGGCCTAACGCGACCAGGCAGTCGACGATCCAGACCAGCCCGACGCCGCCCATCAGCCAGATGCCCCATTCGCCCGGCAGCGCCAGCGAGTAGTGCACTCGATACAGGAACGGCAGCAACTGCTCGCGGCCGAAGCAGCACGCGCCCCATTGGCGCCGGCCGAGGACCTCGGCGGTCGCGGGGTGGACGAACAACTCGTCGAAATCGAGCGCCGGCAACTCGCCGGTGACGGGGTCGCGCCGCGGCACGACGCGCAGCACGACGGCCTCGCCTGGCTCGCCGAGCAGCGAGGTCCAGGCCACGCGCAGGCGCGGATCGGCCGCCTCCGCGCGCGCGACGATCTCGAGCGCCGGCAGCCGCGCGGCATTGCCCTCGACGCGGAACAGTGCCGGGTTGAGCCAGGCGTCGAGTTCGTGGTTGAACGCGAGCAGGCTCCCGGTCAGGCCCGCGACGGCGAGGAACGCCGCCGTCGCGAGCCCGAGCCAGCGGTGCAGGATGACGAGCGCCGGCCGCATCGGGTCGCCGCGCGTCAGAAGCGGTAGCGCACGTTGGCGGTCACCGTGCGCCGCGCGCCGTAGAAGCAGTCGCCACGCGCGAGGCACGAGGTCACGTGCACGTCGTCGGCGAGGTTGTCGGCGTCCACGCTGACCTGCCAGCCCCGCAACTCGTAGCCGACCGAGGCATCGACGAGCGTGTAGGACGGGGTGCGCAGGGTATCCGCGCCGTCCCAGCTCTCGCCCACGTGCCGCACGCCGGCGCCGGCGTGAAAGCCGGGCCAGCGCTGGCGCGGCTGCCAGGTGACCCAGACGCTGGCCAGATGATCCGGGATGTTGGAGAGGTTGAAGCCCTCGTCTCCGGCGTTGCTCTTCGTAACCTCCGTGTCGGTGTAGCCATAGGCCGCCAGCACGTCGAAGTCGCGCCAGGTCGTCTGGGCTTCCAGCTCGACGCCCTGGATGCCCACCTCGCCGGTCTGCAGGGTATTGAAGGGATTGGTCGGGTCGTCGGTCTGGCGATTGGCCTCGGTGATGTCGTAGACCGCGAAGGTGACGAGGTGCGCGGTGCCGGGCGGCTGGTACTTCACGCCGCCCTCGAACTGCTCGCCGGCCAGCGGCACGAACGCGTTGCCGGCCAGATCGGTCCCGATGATCGGGTTGAAGGACTCCGACCAGCTGAAGTACGGCGCGATGCCGGAGTCGAAGCGGTACATGATCCCGGCGCGGGCCGTGAGTTCCTCGTCCTCCTGGGTGCCGCCGCCGCGTGCGGTGCGGGACTCGGCAGCGTCGGCACGCAGGCCGAAAGAGACGATCCAGTGCTCGCCGTGGCGGATGTGATCCTGCAGGTAGAGGCCGGTCTGGAGGCTGGTGCTGGAGGCGAAATCCGTGAGCGGCGTGGCCGCCGGCACGTTGCCGTACACCGGGCTGTAGAGGTCGAGAACGCCGCCCGCCGAGTAGCCGTAGAAGAAGTCGTTGTCGGTCTCGGCGTCCTGGTGGTCGACGCCGGCGACGACCGTGTGGTCGAACGGCCCGGTATCGAAGCCGGCCTGCAGGTGGGCGTCGACCGTCCACCCCTCGCTGGAGGCGTCGCTGACGTACGCCGTGCGGCTCACGCTGCGGCCGTCGGCGAGGAAGGTCGGCGGGAAGTCAGGCCACATCGAGCGGTAGTCCGCGCCGCTGTCGGTGTGGCGCGCTGCGAGGTGGGCGCTCCAGTCCTCGTTGAAGCGATGATCGACCAGCGCGGTGATCGCAGTCTGCTCGGTGTCGTAGCGATCCCAGCCCGGCTCGCTGACGAAGGTGGCGGTGTCGAGGTCGCCACTCGGGCCGGGCAGCCGCGTCCCGGCCCAGGGCAGGAACGGCGTGCTCGTGCCCGAGTCGTTGTCCTCCAGGTTCGCCAGCACCGTCACGCGTGTCGCGTCGGTGGGCGCCCAGGTGAGCGACGGGGCGAGGATCGCGCTGTCGTCGGCGACGTGGTCGGTCTGCATCTCGCTGTCGCGGTACAGCGCGACGACGCGGTACAGCCACTGCCCGCCGGCATCGAGTGCGCCCGTGCTGTCGGCGGCGATCTGCTTGCGGTCGAAGCTGCCGTACTGCGCCCACACCTCGGTGGCACGCTCGCGCCGCGGGCGCTTGCTCGTGAGGTTGACGACGCCGCCGGTCGAGCCCTGGCCGTAGGTCACCGAGGCCGGGCCCTTCAGGATCTCCACGCGCCCGAGCGTGTACGGGTTGGTGCGCGTGTTGTTGTAGTAACCGAACAGGGACTTCAGCCCGTCGATGTACTCCACCGGCTCGGAGCCGCGGATGGTCGCCCAGTCGCCGCGCGCGTCGGTGCCGAAGGCACCGCCGTGCACGCCGGCCGAGTACATGAAGGTGTCCTGCACGGTGAGCACGCCCAGGTCCTGCATGCGCTCCTCGGTGATGACTGAAATCGACATCGGCGTTTCGATGATCGGAACGTCGCTGCGCATGGCAACGCCGGACTCGCGGTCGACCAGGCCCTCGCGTTCGCCATAGACGTAGACGGTCTCGCGTCTGTCGACCGCCGGCCGGGCGCTGGAACCGGCCGGCGGCTCGGCAGCCGCGGCCGGACGGGCGGCGGTCAGGGCAAGGGCAAGGACAGCCAGGGCAGGGCGGGCACAGGGCATGCGAATTCCCCTTCGGGTTTCGATGTCTGGCTCGCTGCCGCGGCCCTCGCGGTCCGGGTGGCTGGCGTGACGTGGACGAGGTCGGTTACTTGGTCAGGATCAGCCGGTCGTTGGTGGTGATGCGCAGGATGTAGCGCTCGCCGTTGTGGACGATGACGCAGGTGGTCCGGCCACCGAACAGCACCTGCGTGGTGTACTCCCGCACGGACGGGGTCGCACCGGGGGGGCCGTCCATGGGGGGCCGGGAACTCATCAGGGCATCCGGTAATGAACCGGCCGCGATGGTAATGCGAAAGATTCTCATTTGCAAACAGGATGGAGCATGCAGACCGATGAGCTTCCGAAGTACAGGCGGTCGCATGGCACACCGGCCACCAGGACTGCCCCGGAGTGGACGGCTGCCGCGACTGTCCGACGCCGGGGACGGTTCTCGGCCTCAGTGCGTCCCGGCGCCACGATTACCATTCAAATCAGTTGATTAAAGAATGCTGCCGCATTCTCTCGCGGGCCCGCCACGGCGTGCGGGGCGTAGCGATCCACGGCCGCGCGGTCGCTGGCTCGCCGGGCGACCACGTCGCCCGGGCACGCCGGGAAGCCTCACACGACGGATTTTTGGGGCCCTCATGGGCGGAACCTGACTCCCGGCAGGCCGGCCCGGCATCAGTCCGGTACCGGCCAGTGGTCGACCGCGATGCCGCGCCTCCCCGCAAACATGGAAAAAACCCTGCCCGCTTAGTATCGTGACCGGCCCTGCCTCATCGACCGGGCACATGCCTCGCAAGCTGTACGTCAAGACCTTCGGCTGCCAGATGAACGAGTACGACTCGGCCCGCATGGCCGACGTGCTCGCCGACTCCCACGGATTCGTACCCGTCGCCGATCCCGGGCAGGCCGATGTCCTGCTGGTCAATACGTGCTCGGTGCGCGAGAAGGCGCAGGAGAAGCTGTTCTCCGAGCTGGGTCGCTGGCGGCGTTACAAGCTGGCGCGCCCGGGCGTGGTCATCGGCGTCGGCGGCTGCGTAGCCAGCCAGGAGGGCGAGGACATCCGCCAGCGGGCGCCGTACGTCGACATCGTGTTCGGCCCGCAGACGCTCCACCGCCTGCCGGCCATGCTCGACGGCGTCGAGCGCCAGCATGCCCCGCAGGTCGACGTCAGCTTTCCCGAGATCGAGAAATTCGACCGCCTGCCCGAGCCGCGTGCCGACGGGCCCACCGCCTTCGTGTCGATCATGGAGGGCTGCAGCAAGTACTGCACTTTCTGCGTGGTGCCCTACACGCGCGGCGAGGAGTTCAGCCGGCCGTTCGACGAGGTGCTTGCCGAGGTCGCCGGGCTCGCCGCGCAGGGCGTGCGCGAGGTGACGCTGCTGGGCCAGAACGTGAACGCGTACCGGTCCCGGCTCGCCGATGGCTCGCCGGCGGACCTGGCGCGGCTCATCCGTTACGTCGATGCGATCGACGGCATCGATCGGATCCGCTTCACGACCTCGCACCCGGTCGAGTTCACCGACAGCCTGGTCGAGGCTTACGCCGACGTGCCGGGCCTCGCCCGCCACCTGCACCTGCCGGTGCAGAGCGGCTCCGACCGGATCCTCGCCGCGATGAAGCGCGGTCACACCGTACTCGAGTACCGCCAGAAGATCCGCCGGCTGCGTCGCGCGCGCCCGGACATCGCTATCTCGACCGACCTCATCGTCGGTTTCCCGGGCGAGACCGAGGAGGACTTCGGCCGCACGCTCGCGCTCGTCGACGAGATCGGCTTCGACGCGTCCTACAGCTTCATCTACAGCCGTCGACCGGGCACGCCGGCGGCCACCCTGCCCGACGACGTTGCCGAGCCGGAGAAGAAGCGCCGGCTCGCCGTGCTGCAGGCGCGGCTCGGCCAGCACGCGCGGGCGCACGCGCAGCGCCTGGTCGGAACCGTGCAGTCGATCCTGGTCGAGGGGCCGTCGCGCAGGGATCCGGGCGAGCTGTGCGGGCGCACCGGCTGCAACCGCGTCGTCAACTTCCCCGGCACGCCCGGACTCGCGGGCCGCTTCACCGACGTCCGCATCACCGCCGCGCTGCCGAACTCCCTGCGCGGGGAACGCATCGGATGAGCGTCGTCGCCCAAGGCGGGCGCCCGGGCGCCCTGGACCTCGTGCTCGATCCGGCCGACAACGACCGGCTCGCCAACCTGTGCGGGCAGTTCGATGAGCACCTGCGCCAGATCGAGCGGCGGCTGGGCGTCGACATCGCCAATCGCGGCCACGCCTTCCACGTCTACGGCCCGGACGACGTCGCGCAGGCCGCCGCGCGCATCCTGCGCGACCTGTACGACAGCACCCGGACGACCGCGCTCTCGCCCGAGGGCGTGCACCTGCACCTGCAGCGGGCGGAGGTCGAGGGGCTCATCGCCGGCCCCGACGAGGACCTCGCCGACGAGGGCATCCGCACCAAGCGCACGCTCGTGCGGGCCCGCGGCGCGAACCAGCGCCACTACGTCTACAGCATCCGTCGCCACGACATCAATTTCGGCATCGGCCCCGCCGGCACCGGCAAGACCTATCTCGCAGTCGCCTGCGCGGTCGAGGCCCTGGAGCGCGACGAGGTGCGCCGCCTGTGCCTCGTGCGCCCGGCGGTGGAGGCCGGCGAGCGGCTCGGGTTCCTGCCGGGCGACATCGGCCAGAAGGTCGACCCGTACCTGCGGCCGCTGTACGACGCGCTGTACGAGATGCTCGGCTTCGAGCGCGTGGCCAAGCTCATCGAACGCAACGTGATCGAGATCGCGCCGCTCGCCTTCATGCGCGGCCGGACCCTGAACGAGTCCTTCATCATCCTCGACGAGGCTCAGAACACGACCGTCGAGCAGATGAAGATGTTCCTAACCCGCATCGGCTTCGGCTCGACCGCGGTCGTCACCGGCGACGTCACGCAGGTGGACCTGCCCCGCGAGCGCCGCTCCGGACTGCGGCAC
The DNA here is from genome assembly GCA_964404305.1 of uncultured Gammaproteobacteria bacterium. Taxonomy (GTDB): domain Bacteria; phylum Pseudomonadota; class Gammaproteobacteria; order JADZEE01; family JADZEE01; genus CAYOJP01. Next base: position 5,737 of record CAYOJP010000105.1, on the reverse strand, counting down.
GTGATGGACGTGCTGCGCGGCACCGAGGGCATCAGCTTCACGTTCTTCCAGTCGCGGGACGTCGTCCGGCATCCGCTGGTCGGCCGCATCCTCGACGCCTACGAGGCGCACGAACGCAGCGAGGCCGGGGATGCGCCTTGAGCTGGACGTGCAGTACGCATCGCGCTCGCGAGCGGTGCCGGCGGCCGCGCTCGTGCGGCGCTGGGTGCGCGCGGCGCTCGCCGGCCGGCGCGCGCGCGCCGCCCTCGGCGTGCGACTGGTGGACCGGGCCGAAGGGCGGGCGTTGAACGCCCGCTACCGCGGCCGCCGCCGGCCCACCAACGTGCTGTCCTTCGGCGGCCCGCCGCCGCCGGTCGCGCCGGAGTGGCTCGGGGATCTCGTGCTGTGCGCGCCGGTGGTCAACGCCGAGGCGCGCGCACAGGGCAAGGCGCCCGAGGCGCACTGGGCGCACCTCGTCATCCACGGCACCCTGCACCTGCTCGGCCACGACCACCGGCGTCCTCGCGAGGCGGCCCGCATGGAGGACATCGAGCGCGCGGTCCTGGCGCGGCTGGGCTTCCCCGATCCGTACACGCCGCGGGTGGCGTCATGAGCGACGGCGCCGCCGAAGGCGACAGTCGCCGATCACCGCCCTGGTACCGGCGCTGGCTGCGCTGGCTCGGCCGCGAACCGCCCACGGTTGCCGAACTCGTCGGGATACTGCGGGCCGCCGAGCGCGACCACCTCATCGATGCCGACACGCTGGCGACCATGGAAGGCGCACTGCAGGTCCTCGAGATGCGCGTGCGGGACATCATGATCCCGCGCTCGGAGATGGTGGTCCTGGAGGCAGGCGCCGATCCGCGCGAATACCTGCCGACCGTCATCGAGTCGGGCCACTCGCGCTTCCCGCTGATGGATTCCCGGCACGACCAGGTCGTCGGCATCCTGATGGCGAAGGATCTCCTCGCCTTCCTCGCGCAGGGCGAGGCCCGTTTCGACATCAAGGACGTCGCGCGGCCGCCGGTGTTCGTGCCGGAGAGCAAGCGCCTGAACATCCTGCTGCGCGAGTTCCGCACGAACCGCAACCACATGGCCATCGTGGTGGACGAATACGGCGGTACCGCCGGGCTGGTCAGCATCGAGGACGTGCTCGAGCAGATCGTCGGCGAGATAGACGACGAGCACGACATCGGCGAGGAAAACTACATCCGCCCGCACGGCCGCAGCCGCTACACCGTGCAGGCGCGCACGCCGATCGCGGATTTCAACGAGTACTTCGGCGCCCGCTTCGAGGCGCGCGAGTACGACACGATCGGCGGGCTCGTGCTGAGGGCCTTCGGGCAGGTCCCCAGCCGGGGCGAGGAGATCGACCTCGGTGGCTACAACTTCAAGATTCTGCGGGCCGACCAGCGCCGCATCCTGCTGATGCGCGTGGTGCGCCAGCAGTCGCAGGATGCGCCGGCGGGCGGACCGACCGACGGGGAGGATGGATGAGCGCGGACGTGTTCGAGTACGACCTGTTGCCGGTGCTGCTGCGCTTCGAGGAGAGCGCGGCCTTTACCGAGACCTACGGCTACTCCGGCAGCCAGGGCCTCATCCTCGTGGAGGGCATGCGGTTCGTGCCGCGCGGCCGGCCCTCGCGCACGGTGGTACTGATGATGCACCCCTCGGCGACGCTGCAGACGCTGCCGATCCCGGCCGGGCTCGCGCAGGCCGGCGTGCACGTGATGTGCTGCGGCAGCCGCTATCCGAAGAACGACTCGGCGCTGATCATGGAGAAGGTGCTCCTCGATCTGGGCGCCTACGTCCGGCACGCGCGCGAGGTCCTGGGCTACGAGCGCGTGGTGCTGCTCGGCTGGAGCGGCGGCGGCTCGCTGTCGTTGTTCTACCAGGCGCAGGCCGAGCATCCGACCATTACCGCCACGCCGGCGGGCGATCCCGTCGATATCGTCGGCGCCGGCCTGCAGGGCGCCGACGCCGTGATGTTCATCGCCGCGCACGCGAGCCGGGCCCGCATCTTCACGGAATGGATCGATCCGTCGGTGACGGACGAGCTGGACCCGGATACGCGCAGCCGCGAACTCGATCTCTACGATCCGGCCAATCCCCACCAGCCGCCGTACGCCGCGGACTACGTCGAGCGCTTTCGCGCCGCGCAGGTCGCGCGCAACCGGCGCATCACGGCCTGGGTCCGCGAGCGCCTGGATGACTTGCGGCGCCGCAGCAACGGGGAGGTCGAACGTGGATTCGTCGTGCATCGCACCATGGCCGATCCGCGCTGGCTGGACCCGGCCGTCGATCCGAACGATCGCCTGCCGAACTGGTGTTTCCTGGGCGAGCCGCGGGTCGTGAACACCGGTCCCGTGGGACTGGCGCGCTTCTGCACGCTGCGAAGCTGGCTGTCGCAGTGGTCCTGCGACGAATCGCGTGCCGACGGCGTCGCCTGCGCCCGAAGCGTCAGCGTCCCGTTCCTGACCGTAGTCAACAGCGCCGACGACGCCTGTCCGCCGAGCCATTCACGGGAGATCTACGCCGCGGCCGCCAGTGCCGACAAGACCTGGCGTGTCATCCAGGGCGCCAATCACTACTATCACAAGCAGCCGGCGGAACTGGCGCAGGCGGCGGTGGCCGTGACGGATTGGCTGCGGGAGAGGGATTTCGTACTCTAGGCAGGCGGGTACGCCATCGAGGTGGCGCCCCGGAGCGGTCGGGGCGTGAGCGGAGCACCTCCGGCGGGCTCGCAGGCAGGGGCGCCCCGGGGCGCCGCGACTTCCGCAAACGCACGTTCATCCGGAGCACGCCGCCATGACCGCGACCCACCGACCGCCCGAGCGCCTGCCGATCCTCGGCCTGCATCATTCCGCGTATCGCTGCCGTGACGCGGAGGAGACCCGCCACTTCTACGAAGACGTGCTCGGCTTCCCGCTGTCGACGACGCTGCACATGGATCGCAACCCTGCCACCGGCCTCGTCGTCGAGTACTGCCACATCTTTTTCGACATCGGCAGCCACAGCAAGGACGAGTCGAACTACATCGCGTTCTTCGAGGTGCTCGACTGGCCGGGCGACGACCCGGACGAGCTGTTCAAGACCCGCTGGGGCCTCGACCTGCACTTCGCGATGGGCGTGCCGGATCACGCCGCGCTGCTGGCGTGGCGCGACCGGCTGGCCAGGGCGGGCATCGAGGTCGAAGGGCCGATCGATCACGAGATCTTCACGTCCATCTACTTCCACGATCCGAATGGCTACCGGCTCGAGTTCAGCGCCCAGAACGCTGCCGAGAAGGCCCGGTTCGACGAGGAGAAGAAGCACGCGCACCGCGGCATGCAGGAGTGGCTCGCGTACAAGGCCGGGCGCAGCGCGAGGAAGGCTGCCGTCGGCTGACGCGATAGACCGCATCGTCGCGTACCGGTCCGCCGGCTGCGCGACGGCACCGCTACCCGCGTGTCCCCGCCCGCCTTGGCACGGGCGGGGGACAGGCCATGCAATCCTCCAGTACGCGCCTCCCGGGCAGGGACCGGACCACGACCGTTGCGTGCGGCGACGGCCCGGTGCGTAACTGGCGACCGCTCGACACACGACTTCGATTCCGGGAGACAGCGACGATGGAGATCCGACGGGTGGTGACTGGCCATGCAGCCGACGGCGCGGCGACGTTCGTGAGCGATGGCGCCGTGCCGGCCACGCACGTGTTCAGGAACGTGCCTGGCTTCGCCAATGCACTCGTCTGGTCCGCGGAGCCGGGCGCGCCCATTCCGAGGGCCGGAACGGATCCCACCGCGAGCGTGAAGTCGATCGTCCCCGCGCCGGGCGGTACGCGCTTCCTGATCGTACGCTTCCCGCCGGATGCGGTGTTCGGCAGCCCCGGCTTCGATCCGGCCGCCGCCGGCGCCGAGACGGCCGCGGCACTGCCGGGCCTGGCCGAAACGTTCGAGCACGCCGATCCCGCCATGCACACCACCGAGACGATCGACTACGGGGTGGTGCTCGACGGCGAGGTCTGGCTGGAACTCGACAAGGGCGAGACGCGGCACCTGACGCGCGGCGACGTGATCGTCCAGAACGGCACGCGGCATGCGTGGCGCAACCGCAGCAGCAACCCGGTGACGATGGCGTTCGTGCTCGTCGGCGCGCGCCGCTGACACGGCGGGCGCGGCCGGTGGACGACCGGCAGCGCCCGGCCGCTTCCCGTGCGCGGGCACGGTTCGCCTGACCGGCACGCACCTTCCGCCACCCCCATCGTGTCCACCTCTGCCGGCATCCTGCGCGACGGGCGCGTGCGAGACGCGATGGCAGTGCTCGCCGGCGCGGCGTGCGTCGCGGGCTTCGCCCCGCTCGGCGCGTATCCTGCGCCGATCCTCGGCCTCGCGGTCCTGTTCCTGCTGCTCGATGGCGCCGCGCCGCGGCGCGCGTTCCTGCGCGGCTGGCTGTTCGGGCTCGGCCTGTTCGGCGCCGGCATCTCGTGGCTGCAGGTGAGCATCCACCAGTTCGGCGTGCCGGTGCTCGCGTTCTCCGCCGGCGCGACCGCGGCGTTCGTAGCCGTGGCCGCACTGTATGCGGCGCTGTTCGCATGGCTCGGCGCGCGCTTCGCGCCTGTGGGCTGGCGCCGGCACGCCTTCGTCCTGCCGGCGCTGTGGCTGCTGGTGGAGGCGCTGCGGGCCGTCGCCTTGAGCGGATTTCCGTGGCTCGAGTTCGGATTCAGCCAGATCGACGCGCCGCTCGCGGGCCTCGCGCCGATCGGGGGCGTGCACGCGGTCACGCTGGCGGTGGCACTGAGCGCCGGCGGGCTGGCGGTGGCCTGGCGGGCACGCGGCGCCTGCCGCCTGCTCGCCGTCGCGGCCCTCGCGGCGTTGTGGCTCGGGGCCGCCTGCGCCGGCCGGCCGCAGTGGACGGCACCGGCCGGCCCGCCGGTGCGCGCAGTGATCGTCCAGGGCAACGTCGAGCAGTCGCTGAAATGGGAGGAGGCCGCGCGCCAGCGCACGCTCGCGCACTACCTCGCGCTCACCGATCCGCACTGGGGTGTCGATCTCGTGATCTGGCCGGAGACCGCGATCCCGGCGTTCCAGGTCCAGGTCGGGGATTTCCTCGCGGAGCTGGCGCGGCTCGCCACCGCCTCGGGCACCGACGTTCTGGCCGGCATTCCGGTGCTCGATGTCGCCACCCGCCGCTACTACAACGCGGTGATGGCGCTCGGGGCGACGCCGGGCGACTACCGCAAGCGCCACCTCGTGCCGTTCGGCGAGTACCTGCCGTTCGCGGGCCGGCTCGGCGCGCTGCTCGACTTCCTGCGGATCCCGATGTCGAGCTTCAGCGCCGGCGAGCCCGACCAGCCGCTGGTGCGCGCGGCCGGCCACCCGGTCGGCATCTCGATCTGCTACGAGGACGTGTTCGGCCCGCAGGTACGCTCGACCCTGCCGCAGGCCGCATACCTCGTGAACGTCAGCAACGACGGCTGGTTCGGTGATTCCCTCGCGCCGCACCAGCACCTGGAAATGGCGCGCATGCGCGCGCTGGAAACCGGGCGGTGGCTGCTGCGCGCGACCAACACGGGCATCTCCGCCTTCATCGACCCGCGGGGCCGCATCGTCGCACGCGCGCCGCAGTTCCAGGCCGTCGCGCTGGTCGGAGGGTTCGAGCCGCGTGTAGGCGCGACACCCTACGTGCGTGTCGGCGCGTGGCCGGTGCTGGCGCTGGCAGGGGTGTTGCTCGTGGCGGGTGGCGTCGGGCGTCGGCGCTGAGCGTCGCTGTTCGCGGG
>CAYOJP010000104.1:0-12737 GCA_964404305.1 uncultured Gammaproteobacteria bacterium | reverse complement strand
CGTTCCTCGATTGAAGCTGGACCGGTCCGCGTCCCGTCGGGGCGCGGACCGGGAATCGCCCGGCCGTATGCACGCGGGCCTGTAGCACAGCGGTTAGTGCAGGGGACTCATAATCCCTTGGTCGCAGGTTCGAATCCTGCCGGGCCCACCATCCTTGCCGCGCCATCCCCGATGCCGGGTAGCGATCCGCTCGCGCCGGCGGCTACCATGGCCTCATGCTCGACGTCCTTCGCCACATCGTCCAGGAGGTAGGCAACGCCGTCGATCTCGACGATGCCCTGGCGATCATCGTCTCGCGCGTCAAGGTCGCGCTCTCGCTGGACGTCTGCTCGGTATACCTGCAGGACGCGGTCGCCGGGCAGTACGTGCTGCGGGCCACCGACGGCCTCAACGCCGCGGCGGTCGGACGGGTGCGCCTGCGCGCGAACGAGGGCCTGGTCGGCCTGGTCGCCGAGCGGCAGGAACCGGTGCACCTGCAGGACGCCTCCAACCATCCGCGCTTCCGCTACTTCCCTGAGACCGGGGAGGAGCGCTACCGCGCCTTCCTGGGCGTGCCGCTCATCCACTACCGGCAGGTGCTCGGGGTGCTGGTCGCCCAGCAGAAGGCCGAACGCCTGTTCGGCGCCGACGAGGCGGCCTTCATGGTCACCATCGCCGCGCAACTCGCCGGCGCGATCCAGCAGGTGGCGGTCATCGGCGGCGTGACGACGCTGCTGGCGGGCCGCGGCGCCGACCGCGGGTTCATCGAGGGTGCGCGCGCCGCCGACGGTATCGCCATCGGCCGCGCCGCCATCGCCGCGCCGCTCGCGGACCTGGACGCGGTCCCGGACCGCGCCATCGACGACCCGGACGCGGAGCTCGAGCGGCTCGAGCGCGCGATCGACACCGTGCGCGACCAGATGCGCGCGAGCGGTCGGCGCATCGCCGCCTCGGTCTCGCTCGCCGAGCGCGCCCTCTTCGACGTCTACGTCATGCTGCTCGACGGCGACACCCTCACGACCGACATGCAGGCGCGGATCCGCGCCGGGCAGTGGGCCCCCGCGGCGGTCCGCGACACGGTCCACGCGCATGCGCGCGTGTTCGGGGACATGGACGACGCCTATCTCGCCGCGCGCGCCGACGACATCCTCGAACTGGGTCGCCGCCTGCTCGTGGCGCTCGACGCGACCGCCCCGGCGGACGCGCACGAGTACCCGGACCGCTGCGTGCTGGTCGGCGAGGAGATCGGCATCGCCGACATCGCGGCCGTGCCGCGCGACCGGCTGGTCGCCATCGTCTCCAGCCGCGGCTCGGCGTTCTCGCACACGGCGGTGCTCGCGGGCGCGATGGGCGTGCCCGCGGTCGTCGACGTGGGTGACCTCCCGCTGTCGCGCCTGAACGGACACGAGATCGTCGTCGACGGCTACCGCGGGCGCGTGTTCATCGACCCGTCGAAGGTCGTCGTCGAGGAGTTCGGTCGCCTCGCCCGGGCCGACGAGCGGCTCGGCGCCGAGCTGCGGGCCCTGCGCGACCTGCCGGCCGAGACGCCCGCCGGCGAGCGGGTCACGCTGCACGTCAACTCGGGCATGCTCTCGGACATCAGTCCGTCGCTCGAGAGCGGCGCCGAGGGCGTGGGCCTTTACCGCACCGAATTCCCGTTCCTCATCCGCGAGTCGTTCCCGGGCGAGGACGAGCAGTACCGCGTGTACCGGGAGGTGCTCTCGGCCTTCGCGCCGCGGCCGGTCACCATGCGCACACTCGACATCGGCGGCGACAAGCCCCTGCCCTACTTCATGCATGCGGAGGCGAACCCATTCCTCGGCTGGCGCGGCATCCGCGTGACGCTCGACCATCCCGAAATCTTCCTCACCCAGGTCCGCGCCCTGCTGCGCGCCGACATCGGGCTGTCCAACCTGCGCATCCTGCTGCCGATGATCAGCGTGGTGGCCGAGGTGGACGAATCGATTGCGCTGATCGAGCGCGCGCGCAGGGAGCTGATCGAGGAGGGCCACGCGGTCGCCCGCCCGCCCATCGGCGCGATGATCGAGGTGCCGGCGGCGGTGTACCAGGCCGGCCGCATCGCCGCGCGCGTGGATTTCCTGTCCATCGGCTCGAACGACCTGACGCAGTACCTGCTGGCCGTCGACCGCAGCAACGCGCGCGTCGCGCGGCTCTACGACAGCCTGCACCCGGCCGTCCTGCACGCCGTGCAGGCGACGTTCGACGCGGGGCGCGCGTGCGGCAAGCCGGTCAGCATCTGCGGCGACATGGCGGGCGATCCGCCCGGCACGGTGCTGCTGCTCGGGATGGGCTTCGAGTGGCTCAGCGTGACGGCCGCCTACATGGGCCGTGCCAAGCGCGTCATCCGGACCTTCACGCGCGAGCGCGCCCGCGCGGTCCTCGAGCAGGCGCTGGCGCTGCCCGACGCCGGCGGCGTGCGTGCGCTCCTGCGGCGCGAACTGGAGGGCGCGGGCCTGGGCGAGCTGATCCGCTCCGGCTGAGCGGACGCCGGGGACCGTCAGCGCCAGGCTGCGGGATCGAGCCCGTACCAGTCGGCGAGTTCGGCATACAGCTGCGGGTGTTCCGCCTGCAGCTCCGCCGGCAGTTCGAAGAACACCTCCGTCGCCACGGCGAAGAACTCGCCCGGACTGCTCGCACCGTAGGGATCGATGAGAGTGTCCTCGCCGCGATCCGCGGCGGTGCGCAGGGCCTCGAACTCCCGCCCGAACACCGCCGCCCAGTTGCGTGCGCGCCCCGCATCGAGATGCAGCGGCGCGCCATCGACACCGCCAGCCTCCAGATCCAGCTGGTGCGCGAACTCGTGGAAGACGACGTTGTAGCCGCCGGTCTCGCCCAGCGCCCCGCTGCGCACGTCGCGCCAGCTCACGATCACCCGGCCGGTGCCCCAGGACTCGCCGGAGCGCGTCTCCTGCCCGGTCGCGTGCACGCCGGCGTCATCGATGTCCTCGACCGGAACGACGAACTCGTCGGGGTACACCAGCAGCGACGTCAGCGCCGGGTAGCAGTCCCGGTCGCGTCCGGCCACGAGCAGGCAGGCCTGCGCGGCGATGAGCACACGGACCTCGTCGGTGACGGTGAGGCCGCGGCACCCGTGGAAGGTCTTCTCGGCGAGGAACACCTGCACCAGCCCGTGCACGCGTTCGCGCACTGCGGGGGGCAGCCGGCGGTACAGCGGCCAGCGCGCCTCGAGCCAGCGCGCCCATTCGGCCGGAACCGGCTGCGCCAGCAGCCGCCGGCGCCGGCGGCGGCGCCACCACGGCACGCCGAGCACGAGCCACAGCGCTGCGAGCGTGGCGAGGCCGAGCAGTGCGAGGGGCAGCATGCGGCGTCGATCGAAGGGGTGACGGGCGCGCGGGCGCCGGCATCACTCCCGCGAAAAAAGTGCCCCGCCGCGGAACGCTCTCCGGGGGTGGCGGAGCGGCGCAGCCGGGGGGGTGGCGGGGCGGCGTCGCGGCGGGGAACCGCGGACGCAGACGAACTGTGCCATTGCGTCGTTACCGCGGCGTGACAGGGGGCCCGCCCGCGCGCGCCCGGCTGACGGCGAGCAGCATCTCCTCGCCCTCGACGAGCGGCTCGAGGTCCAGCCGTTCGAGCACCTCGCGGCGCCTGCCGTAGCGCGCCACGAGCAGCAGCGGCACCGACCGCAGTTCGGCCTGCGTCACGAGTTCCGGCTCCACGACCCGCGCCGGCCGGCCGTAGTAGTAGTAGACCCAGTCGACGTGCGTGTCCTGGCGACGGGGGCCCGGCCGGTTGTTGACGTGGAAGCCGAGCGTCAGCACCGGCTCGCCCGGCGCGAGCGTCGCGTCGAGCCGCCGCACGATCTCGGCGTTGGCCGCGCGCGTGTCGTCGAACACGCGACCCGGCATCGTGGCGAGCACGAGCAGCGCGATGCCGAGCGCACCGAAGGGCACGCTCACCCAGCGCGGCACGGTTTCGTGCGCGAGGCGCGCGAGCATCCAGCCCGCCAGGATGGCGGCGGCGGGCAGCGCCGGGTACAGGTAGCGAATGTCGTGCTCGGGCTTGAGGGAGGAGCCGGCGACGACCAGCACGACCCACAGCACGAGCAGCACGCTGTCGGCTCTCGTCCCGGGCGCGGTCGCGGGGTGAGCGCCGCGCCACACGGCAGCGGCGAGGCCCGCGAGCATGAACGGCAACCAGGGCCAGTAGCGATGGAAGGGTCGCACTGCATACTCGTGCCAGGCGGATGCGAGCTGCACCGCGAGCGAACCCGGTGCGTCCCGCACCGTGTCCGCGGCCAGTTCGCTCACCCAGCGGGTGCCGTGCTCGTACGTGAGCCAGCCGTACCAGGCGAGCGGAGCGAGCAGCAGCGAGGCGGCCAGCCCCCAGTGCCGGCCGCCGGCGGGCAGGCGCCCGGCGATGCCGGCGTGCACCGGCAGCAGCAGGAGCAGCGCCGCCGCCTGCGGGCCCTTGGCGAGGATGCCGACGACGATGCCGGCGTGAAAGGCCCAGGCGCCCGCACGACCGCCGCGCAGGTAGCCCGCGATCGCCAGCAGCGAGCCGGCGGTGAGCAGCGGGTCCATGCGCAAGGCGGTGGAGAACTGGTGGAAGGTGCTGTTGGTGACCAGCACCAGGGCTGCGAACCAGCCGGCGGCGTGGCCGTACATGCGCCGGCCGATGTAGCAGGTCAGCGCCACCACGGCGAGACCGCACGCGCGGACCGCGAAGGTGCCGGAGAAGCTGCCCGGGCCTAGCAGTTCGACCACGCCCGCCGTGAGCCAGATCATCAGCGGCGGCTTGAGCAGGTAGGCATCCGGGCCGCGGAAGATGCCGAACCAGTCGCCGGTATCGGCGATCTCGCGCGCCAGCGCCGCGTACAGGCCGGCGGTACCGTGGATTTCCTTCACGGCCGCGTCCGCGTACAGCACGCCGGCCGCGAACAGCGCGAGCGCGGCGAGCTCGGCCGCCTGCCGGCGCCACCCCTGCGTCCGGCTCATGGGCGGGCGCCGGCGGACGCGAGATCGGCGAGGGTGATGCCGGGCAGCAGTACGTCCGGATCCAGCCGCAGGTGCAGGACGGCGGCGGTGCCGGCCGCGAGCGCGCGCGCGATCGCCGGCGCGAGATCGGCGTCCCGCGCGACGCTCTCGCCATGGGCGCCGCAGGCGCGCGCGAGCGCGGCGAAATCGGGGTTGCGCAGGTCCGTCGCAATCGGGCGCCCCGGGAAGGTGCGCTCCTGGTGCAGGCGGATCGTGCCGTACGAGCCGTTGTCGACGATGACGACGAGCGGTCGCGCGCCGTGCTGGACCGCGGTCGCAAGTTCCGCGCCGGTCATCATGTAGCCGCCGTCGCCCACGAAGGCCACGACGCGCCGGCCGGGCTCGGCGAGCGACGCGGCGACAGCCGCCGGCACGCCGTAGCCCATCGCGCCATTCACCGGCCCGAGCAGTCGGCCGGGCCGGCGGTAGGCGCGGAAGCGCTGCGGCCAGGCGGTGAAGTTGCCGGCATCCAGGGTGACGATGGCGTCGTCGCCGACGGCCGCACCGAGCGCCGCGACCGCACGTCCGAGATCGAGCGCGCGACCGGAGGCCGGAGGGACGAGGCTTGCCTCGTACTCCGCGCGCAGCTGCGCGCGCCACGCGCTGCGACCGGGGGTCGGCGGCAGGGGCAGGGCCGCGAGCGCCTCGACGAGGCGCGCCGGATCGGCAATCAGACGCTCCGCTGCGGGCGGCGCCCCCGCCGGTTCGGCGACCGGGTAGACGTGCAGCAGGTGGGCGCGGCTCCACTCGTCGTTGAAGAGGGTGTAGTTGCGGGTGGTGGTCTGGTCGAGTCGCGCACCCAGCACGAGCAGGCAGTCCGACTCCACGACGCGGCGCCACAGGCTGGCATGCGCGTTCAGCCCGAGGTAGCCGGCGTAGCCCGGGCGGGTGTTGTCGTACAGGTCCTGGCGACGGAAGGCGGCGCAGGCCGGCAGGCCGGCGCCTTCCGCCCAGGCCACCAGCCGGGCACAGTCAGCATCGTCCCAGCGGCTGCCGCCGACGAGCAGCAGCGGGCGCTGCGCCGTCACGAGTCGGGCATGCAGGCGGGCGACGGCCGCAGGTGCAGGCGACGGCACCCCCGTCCGCTCCGCCGCGACGGCCGCAGGCGCAGCCGTCTCGCGCAGGCAGTCCTCCGGAAGGGCGAGCACGACCGGACCGGGCCGCCCGCCCGTCGCGACGGCGAACGCGCGTGCGACCGCGGCGGGCAGTTCGGCCGCCCGTTCGACCTGCTCGACGTGCTTGGCGAGCGGCGCGAACATGCGCAGGTAATCGACTTCCTGGAACGCCTCGCGCCCGGCGTGGTCGCGCGGCACCTGGCCGATGCCGAGGACGAGCGGCGTGGAATCCTGGCGCGCGACGTGCACCGCGATCGCGGCGTTGGTGGCGCCGGGTCCGCGCGTGACCAGGCAGACGCCGGGCGCGCCGGTCAGCTTGCCGTGCGCCTCGGCCATGTAGCTGGCGCCACCCTCGTGGCGGCAGGTCACGACCTCGATGCGGTCGCCGACGTCGTACAAGGCGTCGAGCACGGGCAGGTAGCTCTCGCCCGGGACGCAGAAGACCCGTTTCACGCCGTGGCGGAGCAGCCCCTCGACGAGCAGTCGCCCGCCGGACCGTGCCGCCGTGCCCGTTCCGTCCGCCATCCACTACGCCCTGTCGCGAGGAGCGCGCACTATAACCGCTTTTGCGCCAGCCCCGCCGCGCGACCCTTGCGGTGCGTGCGCCGGGCGCGGTATTGGTATGCGATGCCCCGCTCCAGCGAGGGCGCGCGCGCCGGCGGCCGCGCCGCCCGGCCCGCCATCGAGATCCAGACCCAGCCGGACCTGCGCACCTGCGGGCCGACCTGCCTGCACTCGATCTACCGCTACTACGGGCTCGACCTGCCGCTCGACGCGCTGGCGCCGGCGATCGAGCAACTGGAGAGCGGCGGCACGCTCGACGTGTTCCTCGCGTGCGATGCGCTGAAGCGCGGGTTCGACGCGACGATCTACACCTACAACCTGCAGGTGTTCGATCCGACCTGGCTCGAGCGCAAGGGCGTCGACGTCGCCGCCAAGCTCGCCGAGCAGCTCGAGTGGAAGGACGATCCGCGGCTCGCGGTAGCCAGCCGCGGGTACCTGGAGTTCCTCGCGCTGGGCGGCCGGCTGCGGTTTACCGATCTCACCCGCCGCCTGCTGCGCGGCATCCTGAACCGCGGCATGCCGGTGATCACCGGGCTGTCGGCCACCTACCTGTACCGGGCGGCGCGCGAGCGCGCCGACGAGGACGTCGAGGACGATGTGCGGGGCACGCCGACCGGGCACTTCGTGGTGCTGTCGGACTACGACCGCTTCGCACGCAAGGTGCGCGTGCACGATCCGCTCGAGCCCAATCCACTCGGGCGCGGGCGCGTGTACCGGATCCACATCGACCGCGTCATCGGCGCCATCCTGCTCGGCGTCCTCACCCACGACGCCAACCTGCTGGTCATCTCGCCCCGGCGAGCGCGCCGGAGCGCGGCACCCTGATGTCGGTCCTCATCGTCGTCGACAACCCGCAGCGCTGGCCGCTCGAGATCCCGGGCGTCTCGGTCGTCTCCGGCCGCGACTACCTGACCGACCCGCGCTACAACGAGGACCGCGCGGCGAAGGTCTTCAACCTTTGCCGCTCCTACAAGTACCAGACGGTGGGGTACTACGTCTCGCTGCTCGCGGAGGCGCGCGGACACAAGCCGCTGCCGAACGTGAGCACGATCCAGGACATCCGCTCCCAGCACGTGGTGCGCACCCTGTCCGAGGACGTCGACGACGTCATCCAGCGCGCGCTGCGCCCGCTGCGCTCGTCGGGCTTCACGCTCAGCATCTACTTCGGCCGCAATCTCGCCAAGCGCTACGACCGTCTCGCCCTGTGGCTGTTCAACCTGTTCCCGGTGCCCATGCTGCGCGCGAAGTTCGTGCGCCAGGACGGGCACTGGGACCTGGTCTCGATCCGTCCCATCGCCGCCAGCGACATCCCCGAGAGCCACCGCAGGTTCGCCGTACAGGCCGCCACCACGCACTTCACGCGCGGCAAGCGGGTGCGGCGGCGGGCCGCGCCCCGTTACGACATCGCGGTGCTGCACAACCCCGACGAGGTCAATCCGCCCTCGGATCCGCGCGCCCTTGCCCGCTTCGAGAGGGCGGCCGAGGCGGTCGGCCTCGACCTGGAGTTCCTGACCCGCGACGACTTCGCGCGCCTCGCCGAGTTCGACGCCCTGTTCATCCGTGAAACGACCGCGGTCAACCACCACACCTACCGCTTCGCGCGCCGGGCCGCCGCCGAGGGGCTGGTGGTGATCGACGATCCGGCCTCGATCGTGAAGTGCGGCAACAAGGTCTACCTCGCCGAACTCATGCTCCGGCACGGCCTGCCCCAGCCGCGCACCCTCATCGTCCACCGCGGCAACATCGACGCGATCAAGGACGGGCTGGGCCTGCCTTGCGTGCTCAAGCAGCCCGACAGCGCGTTCTCGATGGGCGTGACGCTGGCCCAGGACGAGCAGGAGCTCGATGCCGCCATCGCGCGGCTGCTGGAGAAGTCCGAACTGGTGATCGCCCAGGAGTTCGTGCCCACCGACTTCGACTGGCGCGTCGGCGTGCTCGATCAGCGACCGCTGTACGTGTGCCGCTACTTCATGGCGCGCCGCCACTGGCAGATCATCCACCGCGACCAGCACGGCCGCACCGGCGAGGGCGCCGCCGACACACTCACGGTGGGCGAGGCGCCCGAGGAGGTGGTGCGGCTCGCGGTGAAAGCGGCCAACCTCGTGGGCGACGGGCTCTACGGCGTCGACATCAAGCAGATCGGCCGGCGCTGCGTGGTCATGGAGGTCAACGACAACCCCAACATCGACGCCGGCACCGAGGACGCCATCCTGAAGGATGCCCTGTACCGCGAGATCATGGGCGTGTTCCTGAAGCGCATCGAGGCCCGCAAGCTGGGCCGCGGGGCGCGCTGAGCCGCTCCGGCAATGGCCACGCCCGCACCGCTGCGCGCCTTCGAGGGCGTCGGCATAGAGATCGAGTACATGCTCGTCGATCGCGTCAGCCTCGCGGTCGCGCCGCTGGCCGACCGCCTGATCGAGGCGGCGTGCGGAAGCATCGAGTCGGAGCTCGCGCGCGGCCCCCTCGCCTGGTCGAACGAGTTGTGCCTGCATCTCATCGAGGTCAAGACCAACGGGCCGGCGCCACGGTTCGCTCCCCTCCCCGCGCTCTTCCAGTCCGAGGTCGCGGCCATCGACGCCCTGCTCGCCGACCTGGACACGCGACTGATGCCGACGGCCATGCACCCGTGGATGGATCCCGACCGCGAGATGCGGTTGTGGCCGCACGAGTACGGCGCGGTGTATGCGGCCTTCGATCGCATCTTCGACTGCCGCGGCCACGGCTGGTCTAACCTGCAGAGCACGCACGTGAACCTGCCCTTCGGCGACGATGCGGAGTTCGCGCGACTGCATGCGGCAATCCGGGTCGTCCTGCCGCTCCTGCCGGCGCTCGCCGCGAGTTCCCCGTTCGTCGGCGGGCGGGCGAGCGGCTGGCTCGACACGCGGCTCGAGTTCTACCGCCGCAACGCGCAGGCCGTCCCGGCAGTCACCGGGCTGGTCGTGCCGGAGCCCTCGACGTCGCGGGCGGGCTACGAACGCGACATCCTGCGACCGATGTACGCGGACCTCGCACCCCACGACCCGGACGGGATCCTGCAACACGAGTGGCTGAATGCGCGCGGCGCCATCGCGCGCTTCGATCGCCACGCGATCGAGATCCGGGTGCTCGACGTGCAGGAGCATCCGGCGGCGGACCTCGCCATCGCGCAGGCCGCGAGCGACGCGGTGCGCCTGCTGCACGAGGGCCGCTGGTCCGACACCGGTATCCAGAACGCGGTACCGACCGAACGGCTGGCGGGCTGGCTGCTCCAGGCCGCACGGGACGGCGAGCGCGCGGTAGTCGACGACCGGGCGTGGCTGCGGGCGCTCGGGTTTCCCGAGCGGAAGGGTGAAATGGGCGAGATCTGGCGCCACCTCGTCGAGTCCGGCGCGGCCGCCGGGGCGGGCGTGGAGGCGCGCGCCGCACTCGCCACGATCCTCGACCGCGGACCGCTCGCGCGACGGATGCTGGACGCGCTTGGCCCGGCTCCCGCCTCGCAGGCCCTGCACGCGCTGGCGCGGTCGCTGTGCGACTGCCTGGCGGCCGGGCGCAGTTTCGTCGATGTCGGCTGAGCGCCCAGCGCGCGCACGCCGCGACGTTCTCGTCGTCACCTGTGAACACGCCAGCCGCAGGGTGCCCGCGGAATACCGCGCTTTGTTCCGAGGCGCCCGGGCGGCCCTGTCGTCGCACCGCGGCTGGGACGCCGGCGCACGCGCGGTCGCGCGCCGACTCGCGGTCGCGTTCGACGTGCCGCTGCTGGCGACCGCCACGAGCCGCCTGCTGGTCGATCACAACCGCTCGCCCGGCCATCCAGCGCTCTGGTCGACGTGCTCGCAGGCGCTGACGGCGGCGGAGCGATCCCGGGTGCTGGACCGGTACTACTGGCCGCACCGCGAGGCGGTGACGGAACGGATCGCCGCCACCATCGGCCACGGCCGGCGCGCCGTCCACGTTGCCGTGCACAGCTTCACCCCGGTTCTGGACGGGCAGGTGCGCAGGGCCGACGTCGGCCTGCTCTACGACCCGGCAAGGCCGGGCGAACCCGTGTTCGCGCGGCGCTGGCAGGCGGCGCTTTCCGGCGCCGCGCCGGGCCTGCGCGTGCGCCGCAACTATCCCTATCGCGGCTGCGCGGACGGGCTCACGACCTGGCTGCGTCGGCGCCACGCGCCGGGCGACTACCTCGGCATCGAACTGGAACTCAACCAGCGGCTGCTGGCGAGCCCCGACGGCGTGCGCAAGCTCGCGCGCCTGCTGGCGGGGGCGCTCGCGCTGGCGCTGGAGTCCACGGTGACTCAGTCGTCCGGCCAGGATACGAACGAGGCGCCGATTGCAGCGAGCCAGACGGCCGGCTCGACGCGCGCCAGCAGCAGGGGCACGTAACCGGGCACGGCCACGAGCGCCACGTGCGCGGCCTCGAGCGGGGCGGACACGCACAGGCACAGCCAGTAGCCGGCCGGCTCGCCACGCCGTACCCGGAAGGCCGCCGCCCACGCGACCGCGAGCGCGGCAACGATGGAGACGAAGGCGAGCTGTCCCAGGCGACCGATGACGATCCCCATGGGCTCAGGCAGTTCGCTGGCGACCTGCGCCGTCGCCAGTGCCTCGTGCGCCACGAGACCCGCCCAAGCGAGCCAGGCGAGCGTTGCGAAGCGCCGCATCGGTTCCCTCGATCCCTGCCAGCTGCGCGGCCGGCGCCAGCTTCAGAGCATGCGCTTCAGCACGTCGACGTCGCGGCCCTTGTCGAGATAGCGATGCTTGAGCGCGCCGGCGACGTGCAGGGCGATGAGTCCCGCGAGCACGAAGCCGACGAGTTCATGCAATCCCCCGAACTGGCCGACCTTGTCCATGTCCTTGGCGAGGAAGGCCGGCAGTTCGAACAGGCCGAAGACGCTGACCGGCGCGTCGTAGTAGTCGAACGCGATGATGCCGAGCAGCGGCTGTACCAGCAGCAGCACGAGGAAGCCGATGGCGACGATGCGCGTCAGCACCTTCTCCCACCCGAGCAGCGCGGTGGGCAGCGGCGGCGGCCGCGAGACCGCGTACCACGCGAGGCGCGCGAGGCTCAGGAACAGGACCAGCACGCCGGTCGGCGCGTGAACCCCGATCAGCCGTTCCTTGAGCGGATCGTCGTCCGCGAGCGAGGCACTGAAGAATCCGACGGCGATGAGGCCGAGGACCAGCAGGCCGATGCCCCAGTGGAGCAGGCGGGCGACGAGTCCGTACCGCGTATCACTGTTGAGCAGCATGCGTATCCCTCCCCGGTTGAACCTCGTCCACCACCATGCAGATGGCACAGCGGAATTGTGCTGCACCCGACCTTGGGACACCCCGAGCGCCGGAGCGGCCGGCATCTAGGCTCTGCTATTTAACGCAGGGCGCGGCCGGGCGCGCAAGCGCTCACCGGCGCAGGTAGCGGCGGTCGTCGAAGGACGCGACCCAGCCTGGCCGGTAGACGATCATCAGGGTCAGCGCCCCGCCGGTGAGGAAGGCCTCCGGGAAGGCGATCAGGAGGAACGCGCCGAGCCAGGCCCACGCGAGATCCGAGCCGCCGTCGGTGGCAAGGGCCAGCAACAGCGCGACTGCCATGCCGCAGACGGCGACCGTCGCCGCCGCACCGAAGAAGCACATGGCATAGACATAGACGAACAGGTGCGCCGGGAACACGCGTTCCACGACCCTGGCGAGCCCGTAGGAGACCGCGACGGGCAGCGCGGCCATCAGCAGTCCGTTCAGCCCGAACGCGGCCCAGTCGCCGGCGCCGGCGAGCGTGGCGGCCGCGAGTGCGGCGGTCAGGCCCGGCAGGGCGAGGCGCCAGCCCGCGATCAGCGTGAGCGCGGTGGCGCCCAGCACGTGAATGCCGGCGCCATCGGGCAGGCCGGCGCGGATCTGCCACAACACGAGGATCACGACGCAGGTGCCGAAGTACACGTGCGAGCGAGGCGGCGTCGCCAGCCGCCGCCACGACGCACCCGCGATCGCGAACGCGAGGACCGGCCAGAACACGAGGTGGCCGGCGATGAGCAGCAACCGCGGAAAGAGTTCGCCGTCGAGATTCATCGGCGGGCGGCAGTTGCCGGCGTCCGTG
>CAYOJP010000103.1:0-12743 GCA_964404305.1 uncultured Gammaproteobacteria bacterium | reverse complement strand
CGATCCAGCCGTTGCCCGAGTACAGCGCCGTCAGCGCGATGCCGGCGACCGCGGTCGGCAGCGCGAACGGCAGGTCGACCAGCGCGTCGAGGATGCGCTTGCCGGGAAATGAGTAGCGCACCAGCACCCAGGCCACCAGCAGGCCGAAGACCAGGTTGATCGAGGCGCCGATCGCGGAGGCGCCGAAACTCAGGCGGTACGACGCCAGCACGCGCGGCGCCGTCACCGTGGCCCAGAAGGCGTCCCACGACAGCGCCGCCGTCGTGACGAAGGCGGCGGACAGCGGGACGAGCACGATCAGGGTCAGGTACAGCAGCGTGTAACCCAGGGCCAGGCCGAAGCCGGGCAGGACGCTGTGGCGGCGCAGTTGCATGTCGGTCATGGCGTGTCGTGTCGGCGCATGATTTGATCGGATGTGATTGCGGGTCCGCCGGGTCCGGCCCCGTCGGACCCCGTAACCCGGCCTGCCGTCGGGCAGTGGCGATGCGTGGATTGCGTCGCTGCGCTCCTGTTGACGGCGGAGGTGATTGCGAACCGGCTCATCAGCGCGCCGGGTACAGCGCGGGCTGATAGATCTGGTCGAACACGCCGCCCTCGTTGAAGTGCGTCTCCTGCGCCTTCTTCCAGCCGCCGAAGTCCTCGATGGTCACCAGTTCCAGGACGGTGAACTGCGCGGCGAACTTGCCGGCGGCGGCCGGATCGCGCGGCCGGTAGTAGTGCTTCGCCGCGATTTCCTGCCCCTCCCGCGAGTACAGGTACTCGAGGTAGGCCTGCGCGACCTTGGCGGTGCCGCGCCGGTGTGCCACCTTCTCCACCACCGCCACCGGCGGCTCGGCGAGGATGCTGAGTGAGGGCACCACGATCTCGAACTTGCCCTGGCCGAGTTCCTTCGTGGCGAGGAAGGCCTCGTTCTCCCAGGAGATGAACACGTCGCCGATGCCGCGCTCGGCGAAGGTCGTCAGCGAGCCGCGCGCGCCGGTGTCGAGCACGGGTGCATTCCGGTAGAGCTTGCCGATGAACTCGCGCGCCGCGTCGTCGGAGCCGTACTTCTCCTGCGCGAACGCCCATGCGGCAAGGTAGTTCCAGCGAGCGCCGCCGGAGGTCTTCGGGTTGGGCGTGATCACCGAGACGCCGGGCTTGATGAGGTCATCCCAGTCCTTGATGCCCTTCGGGTTGCCGGCCCGCACCAGGAACACGATCGTCGAGGTGTAGGGCGCGCTGTTGTTCGGCAGCTTCGACTGCCAGTCGGGCGGGATGAGGCCGCCCTTCTCGTACAGCACGTCGATGTCGTAGGCGAGCGCGAGCGTGACGACGTCGGCTTCCAGTCCGTCGATCACCGACCGCGCCTGCTTGCCCGATCCGCCATGGGACTGCTGGATGGTGACGGCGTCGCCGCCCCCGGCCTGCCAGTGCCTGGCGAAGGCCTCGTTGTACTCCTGGTAGAGCTCGCGAGTGGGGTCGTAGGACACGTTCAGCAGCGTCGTCCCGGCGCGCGCGACCGGGGCGGCGAGCGCGAGTGCGAGGGCGGAGCCGGCAATCCACGCGGAGAACGCGTGGCGGGCGGCAGTGTGGCGTCGGTCGATCATCCGGATCACTCCTGTCGTTGCTCGATGGATGCGGTTCGGGGGCGCTCAGAAGGAAACCTGGAAGCGGGTGAAGAAGGCTTCCTCGGTATTCCGATCGCGGCCGCCAGTGGCGCCGCCCTCGAAGTCGGTCTGCTCGTAGTTCGCGTACACGCGGTAGTTGCGGTTGAGGTACCAGTTCAGGCCCACCCCCCACTGCTCGGCGAGGCTGGCGCGCGAGGTGGGGCTCGCGAACACCGGGAAGGCATCGTCGTCGACGTCCAGTTCGCTGTAGCGCGCGACCAGTTCCCACGCGCCCCACTGGCCCTTGAAGGGATCGAAGGACGACTTCGGGGTCACGCTCTTGAACGAGTTCTCCTCGCCGGTGATCACCCAGCTCCCGAGCAGCTGCCAGGCGTCGTGTTCGAGGGTGTCGCGTGCCGCGCCGAGTTCGACGTCCTGCACGGAACGCACGTACTCGCCCAGCAGGCCGAACTGCTTGAAGTACCAGTAGCCCTGCGGCGAGAAGCGGTAGTGGTTGCCGTCGGCACTGACGATCGTCGGCGCGACCGGGTCGTTGCGGTAGCTGAAGAACGTCGCCTGCGCCTGCGTGCGGTAGGCGCCGAGGTCCTCGACGCCGTGCGTGTCGCCGTAGCTGCCGGCGATGCCCACGCCGAGGCCTTGCAGCGGTCCGAACCGGTTCTTGAACGGCTGGAAGAACAGCCGCCCGGCGAACTCCTTGTCGTCGGTCGCATCACTGTTGGAGCTGCCGCCGTCTGCCACGCCGTTGAAGTAGCCGACCGCGTAGCTCGCGACCCCGCCCCACAGGTCGCCGTAGAGCTGCACGCCGAGGTCGCGGTTCGGGACGAGATTGGTCGGCAGGCCGCGCTCGACGAAGCGGATATCGGTGCCGGATTGCAGCCGCTCCAGTCCGAACGGCGATTTGAACTTGCCGGCGCGCACGCGGAACTCCGGCAGGAAGTTCGCGTCGAGATGGGCGTCCTGCAACACCGTGGTGTTGCCGCCGAAGTCGGGCATGATGCGGAAGCTGTAGTACTTCCACAGCGTACCCTCGAAGATGGGGCGCACGCGCCGCAGGGTGAACGTGTCAGTGACGTTCCCGGTATCGTCGTCGGCGACGAAGCGCCCGTCGGCCTGCACGTAGCCGCGCAACTTCAGCTCCCAGGCCTTGTCGGGCGAGGTCAGCGCGAAGCCCTTTTCGCCGGCGGTCACGAGCGGCGTCTCGAGCTTCTTCCTGGCCGCCTCCTCGTCGGCGATCTCGAGCTTGCGCTCGAGCACCGCGACCTTCCGGGCCAGCGCCGGATCGGGCGCTGGCGCGGCGGGCACGGCCGCCGGCTGACGGTTCGCGGCCAGTGCGGCTTCGAGCTGCGACACTTTCTGCGTGAGTTCGAGCAACCTCGCCTCCAGCTCAGCGTTGGTCGCCGCGGCGAGTGGCAGGGAGTTCAGGGCGCCGGCGATGGCGAAGCCGAGCGCGGACAGTCGCGGGTGAGGCATGGGTCGTACCCCTTGTAGGCAGTGCGGTCATTGCGTCCTCCGGTCGTCCGGTCGTTTGCATGTCCTGGTGGTCTTGTTCGGTGTGCCGCCGGCCGTGCCGGTGGGCGTGTTTCCGGGTTCAGGTTGGCCGCGCGGACGGGCATCAACAGCGGCGGTCGGTCTCCGGCCGGAGCTTTTCGCGACGCTCGATGTGCACGATGCGGGCGTCGTGAACCACGATCTCGAGGGCGCCGTACCGCAAGCCCTCCAGGGCCTGGAGGATCCACTCGATGACTCGCGGGTCGTTGCCCGCCGGCAGGCCGACAGCACTCGCGGAGTCGGCCTGACCGGTGCTCCGGCGGGTCATTGGGGCTTCTCCCACGGTCGTGTATTCTTATCCATCAATGCAATTTATAGGCGGGGTGAAATTTCGATACTGCATATAAGGTGCCAGCGACGCGAGAGTTCGCCGGAACCTCCGGCAATGGTCAGCAACTATTGGAGTTATAAAACAATAAATGCTGGTTACCGAACTGTCCGAAGTAACGGCAAGGGGCGCTCCTGAGAGTACAGGGGTATAATCCAGCAAATATGCGTGTCTAAACCATCATATATAACGGTTTAAAGAGGATATATCACGGATGCAGGCGCTGACGCCTTTGCTAGCCGCGATCTGGCGCGAAGCGTGCCGCCACATCGATATCGTGGAGTCCGCGGCGACTATTGCCGGCCTGCTCGCAGCCGAGCGTCCCGTCGCGCGAGTCGTCGTGGTCGAGTTCGACGGCGCCCAGGGCGTCGCACGCGCCGTCGTCACCACCGGCGCCGGGCCACCGGCAGTCAATGCGACGCCCGTACAGGTGCTGACCGGCCCCGAACTGGCCCGGCTGACGGCGTGGGCGGAACGGCAGACCGTGGCGCAGCCGCACGACGCGGTTCGCCATGAGCCGCTGCTCGCGCGAGTCCTGCCGCGCGTGCCCGGCGGGGAGACCCTGGTCGGCGGCCTGGCCAGCGAGCACGGGGTGCGCGGCCTGCTGCTGCTCGAGGCCGCGCCCGGCGCCGCCTTCGAGGGGGTGGACGTCGCGCTCGCCGGGCGGCTGCTCGAGCCGTTCGCCGCGGCCCTCGACAACCATCACCGTCTGCATGAACTGGAGGCGCTGCGGGAGGCGGCGGAGGCCGACCGGCGCTCGCTGCTCGCCCGGCTGGGCCGCGACAGCCTAGCCGAACCGCTCATCGGTGCCGACGGCGGCCTGCGCCCGCTGATGGACCGCCTGGCGCTGGTGCGCGGCTCCGGCGTGCCGGTGCTGATCCTGGGCGAGACCGGCTCCGGCAAGGAGGTCGTCGCGCGGGAGATCCACATGCAGTCCCCGCGCGCGGCCGGACCGTTCATACGGGTCAACTGCGGCGCCCTGCCGCCGGAACTGCTCGACTCGGAGCTGTTCGGCCACGAGAAGGGTGCGTTCACGGGGGCAGCCTCGCGCCGGCGCGGCTGGTTCGAACGTGCCGACGGCGGCACGCTGTTCCTGGACGAGATCGGCGAGTTGCCCGCGGCCGCGCAGGTGCGCCTCCTGCGCGTGTTGCAGGACGGGATCATCCAGCGGGTCGGCGGCGAGGAGTCCCTCCGCGTCGACGTCCGCATCGTCGCCGCCACGCACCGCGATCTCGCCGCGATGGTGCAGGACGGGCGCTTCCGCGAGGATCTCTGGTACCGGCTGGCGGTGTTCCCGCTGCTCATCCCGCCACTGCGCGAACGCCGCGACGACATTCCCGCGCTCGCGGAGCATTTCGCCACGCGCGCGTCGGCGCGTTTCGGGGTGCGCCTGCGCCTGCCCGACGCGGCCGATCTCGCCTTGCTGCGCGACTATCCCTGGCCCGGCAACGTGCGCGAACTGCAAGCGGTGATCGATCGAGCCACGATCCTGGGGGGTGGCCGCGAACTCGCGGTGGCGGTGGCGCTCGGCGCGCCGGCGGTGGCCCCGGTCCCGTCCCCGGCCGCCGTGCCGGCGGACCCGGACGCGGTCCCGGCGCCAGCGACCATCGTGCCGCTGGACGAGGCCATGCGCCGGCACGTCGAGGCGGCGCTCGCCGCCACGCACGGACGGGTGGAGGGGCGCCATGGCGCGGCGGCGCTGCTGCGCATCAACCCGCACACGCTGCGTGCCCGCATGCGCAAGCTCGGGGTGGACTGGTCGCGCTACCGCCGCGGTGACGTTCCCGGGGAGTCAACGAAGCCGGCGGTGCGCTAGACTCCCGGGCCTGCACGCCCACGGAGAGGCAACATGACCACGACGACCGGCAACGCCGACATCGACTACACCTGCGGCACCACGAAGCTGCGCGGTCACCTGGCCCGACCGGCCGGCGGGGGCGCGAAGCGCCCGGGCGTCGTCGTCGTGCACGAGTGGTGGGGGGTGAACGACTACGTGCGCGGCCGTGCCCGCCAGCTCGCCGACCTCGGCTACGTCGCGCTGGCGGCGGACATGTACGGCGAAGGTCGCACTGCCGACGCGCCGGCCGAGGCCGCCGCCCTCATGAACGCGGCACTGGCCGATCCGAAGGCACTCGAGGCGCGCTTCGAGGCGGCGGCGGACCTGCTGCGCGGCCAGCCCGACGTCGATCCGCACCGCATCGCCGCCATCGGCTACTGCTTCGGCGGCGCGGTGTGCCTGCACATGGCCCGCTGCGGGATGACACTGGCGGGCGTGGTGAGCTTCCACGGCGCGCTCGGGTCGATGCACAAGCCCGGCAAGGGCGGCGTGAAGGCGCGCGTGCTCGTGTGCCACGGGGCTGACGACGTGCTCGTGCCGGACACCGACGTCGCCGCGTTCAAGGCCGAGATGCACGAGGCGGGCGCCGACTACCGCTTCATCAGCTATGCCGGGGCGAAGCACAGCTTCACCAATCCGGAAGCCGACGAGCGGGCCCGGCAGTTCAAGCTGCCGCTCGCCTACGACGCCGGTGTCGACCAGCGGTCCTGGGCCGACATGCAGGCGTTCTTCAAGGAGATCTTCGCGACCTGACGCCGTGTGGCCGGTCCCGCCGGCCCGGGAGCATCCTCACATGCGCAACTCACTCACCACTCTGCGTGCCGCCTGGCTCGGCGCCGGCCTCGTGCTCGGGATCGCTCTCGCCGCCGGGACACAGCACGCCACCGCCGCGGCGCGCAAGGAACTGCGCGTCGTGCCGGTGAACAAGATCGGGTTCGGCGAGCGGGGCGCGGTCCAGTACCAGGCGCTCGTGCAGGCGCTGGCGGATGACGGCTGGCGCTACGATCACGCCATTCCGGGGTTCGTCGTCTTCCGGCGCTGACCGGCGTCCGTCCACCGCAGGCAGGCCTTCGCGGGCGAGCCCGCTCCTGCAGTAGCTGCGCTCAGACGTCGTGCCAGTGCTCCTGCAGGAGCCCGGCTTCAACCCGCCGGCTCGACCGGTCAGGTGGCGTCCGAGCGCTGCTGCGTATAGCGCAGGGCGATGTAGCCGGCCATGAGCAGCACCAGGAGCACCTGCAGGCCGAGGCCCTGCAGGGTCGGGTACAGCCCGAGCACGTCCACGGTCGGGAAGTCGATCGGGCTCATGTCCAGCGTGCCGGCCGCCTGCAGCGCGGCGACGCCCTTGCCCGCGAACACGAACGCCAGCACGAACAGGATCGCGGTGTTGACGCGGAAGAACAGGCCCAGGGGCAGCCGCACGCTGGCGCGGAAGATTCCGAGTCCGACGGCGGCCAGAACCGCCGTGGCCACCGCGAGGCCGCCGGCGATGCCCCCGCGGGCCCCTTCGGTCGTCGCCTGCAGCCACAGCGCCTCGTAGAAGAGGATGGTCTCCACCAGTTCGCGGTACACCGCCAGGAACGCGATGAGCGTCAGGCTCCAGAGCGTGCCGCGCGCCATGGTCGCCTCGACCTGGCTGCGGATGTACTGCTGCCAGCGCGCCGCATGCGCGTGGTCGTGCAGCCATACGCCGACCCACAACAGCATGGCTGCGGCCACGAGCGCCGTGACGCCCTCGGTCAGCTCGCGGCTCGCGCCGCTCGCGTGGATCACGTACTTCACCAGCACCCACGTGGCGAGTCCGGCGACGAAGGCGCTCGCCCACCCGGCGTGCAGGTAGCGCAGGGCGTCGCGGCGCCCGGTCTTGACGAGGAAGGTGTACAGCGCCGCGAGGACCAGGATCGCCTCCAGGCCTTCGCGGAACAGGATGAAGAACGAGCTGGTGAAGCCCATGCCGGCCGAGAGGGTGCCGGCGCTCGCCCGCGCCTCGGCCTGCGCGAGCAGGGCCTCGATCGTCCCGACCTGGGCCTCGAGTTCCTCGGCCGGGGCGCGCGCCTGCACGGCGCCGCGGTAGGCGAGCATCGCGGTCTCGATGCGGGTGACGAGATCGGCGGCGGTGGCGCGCAGCGTCGGCTCGGCGAGTTCGAAGCCTTCCAGGTACGCGGCGACGGCCTGCTCGTAGGCGCCGGCGTGGTCGCCGGCGCGAGCGGTGGCGAGGCTTTCGCCGAGCAGGGTCCGCGCAGTGTCGAGCGGCGCCGGGGCGCGGCCGGCCAGCACCTGCGGATGCGCCCGCAGGTGGGCCAGCATGGCGAGCCCGTCGGCCCCGTGCGCGGCCTCGATCTCCGCCGGTGTCGCCTGCGCCAGGCGTGCCATGTCGGGCACGACGCCGGCCGCCTGCGGCGTGCCGGCAAGCGTCGCGCCGCGGGCGCGCTCCTCCCCGGTGGCGAACCAGCCGGCGACGTGAAAGGCGAGTGCCCAGCGATCGGCCTCGGGCAGGTGCGCGTAGCTGGCCATGCCGGTGCCATCGACGCCGAGCGTGATCGTGCTGTAGAGCGAGTACGGGCTGCGCAGGGCCTGGCGCTCGCGCTCATGGAAGTTGTTCGGCGCGGGGTCGAGGCCGGTGCCGGCCGGTCCGTCGCCCAGGCCCGTCGCGCCATGGCACAGCGCGCAGTTCTGCGCGTACAGCGCGGCGCCACGGGCGAGGTCCGGCACCGCGCGCGGCGCGACGGCGACGCCGTAGGTGCGGATGAGATCGGCCGCGAGCGTGCGGCAGCGGGTGGCGATCTCGGCGCCGGGCAGGCGCGCGTTGATGGCGGTGGCGAGGGCCTGCGCCTGCGCTTCCAGGTCCGCCCGCTGCGGGTGGGCCGGCAGCCGGCCCAGTACCCCCGCGAGCCGGGCGGCGAACTCGACCTGCTCCGCATACTCGGCCGGGTTGGCAATCTGCCCGTCCAGCACCGCTCCGGGGTAGTCGACGCTGACATAGTCCAGCGTGTGCAGGGCGGACTGGGTCAGGGCGGTGACGTCCTCGGTCGCGGGCGCCGGGAGCGCGAAGGTGGTCAGCAGCAGGAGGAGCGCCAGGGGGGTGGAGCGGGTCATCGGGGACGATACCTGAATGAAAATCGTTTTCATTTACATGGTAGCGGAACCGTCGCCGGGCGGGCAAGGAAGGCCGGGATGCCACCGGCGGAGTGCCCGCAGCCGGCACCTGACCGCTCACTCGGCCCGCAGGGCCTCCAGCGGGTGCAGCCGGGCCGCCCGCAGGGCCGGGGCGATGCCAGCCCCCAGGCCGATCAACAGGGACAGGGCGAGTGCCACTCCGATATAGCGCCAGGCGATGGCTACCGGCAGGGCCGGCGCGAGCAGGTGCAGGCCATGCACGATGCCGATCGCGAGCGCCACGCCGGCCACGCCGCCGAGCGTGGCGAGCGCGGTCGCCTCCACCAGGAACAGCCGCAGGACGTGCGCGCGCCGCGCGCCGATGGCGCGCAGCAGTCCGATCTCGGCCGTGCGCTCGGTCACGGCGATGGTCATCACGGTGACGATCCCGACCGCGCCGACCGCCAGCGAGATGCCCCCCAGCGCCGCCACGCCGAGCGTGAGCACGCCGAGGACCTTGCCGAGGACCTCGAGCATCCGGTCCTGGGTGATCACGGTGAAATCCTCCGCGCCGTGGCGTTCGACCATGACCGTGCGCACCCGCGACTCGACCGCGGCCGGCGCCAGCGCCGGATGGAACAGCACGTCGATCTCGACCAGGCTCTCGCGGTCGAACATCTCCAGCGCCTGCCCGACGGGAATGAAGACCGTGTCGTCCAGATCGAAGCCCAGCATCTGGCCCTTCGATGCCATGACACCGACGACCCGGTAGCGATCGCCGCCGATGCGCACCCGCGCCCCGAGCGGATTCGCGCCGCCGAACAGCTCGTTGCGGACCTTTGCCCCGAGCACGACGTACGGGCGCGCCTTGCGGTAGTCGTCGTCGGGCAGGAAGCGCCCGCTTGCGACCTCCATCCGCCAGACCCGCGGCACGTGCGCGCCCACGCCCAGCACGTTCGTGCGCCGGCTGCGCTCCCCGGCCTCGACCTCGGCATTGCCCTGCAGGACGGGCACCACGGCCTCGACCTCCGGCAGCCGCGCGAGCGCGGTAGCGTCCTCCACGCGCAGCGGGCGGGTCGTGCTGATGGTGGCGCCGGAGGCGCCGAAGGTGTCGGTCTTGCCCGGCACGACCGCCAGCAGGTGCGTGCCGAACTGCGTGAACTCCCCGAGGACGAACGCGCGCACGCCCTCGCCGACCGCGGTGAGCAGCACGACCGAGGCGATGCCGACGAGGATGCCGAGCATCGTCAGGCCCGAGCGCAGCCGCGCCGCCGTGATGGCGAGGAGGGCATGGCGGAACAGGTCCAGGGTGCGCACGGAGGGCTCCTCAGCGCCGGGCGAGGGCGTCCACCGGGTCCAGGCGAGCGGCCCGCGTCGCGGGCAGCACGCCGAAGGCGAGCCCCGTACCGAGCGCGACGCCGATTGCCGCAACGACCGCCCAGAGCGGAGGCGCGGTCGGCAGCAGCGGGTAGAGCCGGGCGATGAGGCCCGAGGCGGCGAGCCCGAGCGCGAGGCCCGCCAGGCCCCCGGCGGCCGACAGGAGCAGCGCCTCGGCGACGAACAGGCGGCGGACGGTCCCCGCGGGCGCGCCGATCGCCTTCAGCAGGCCGATCTCCGCGGTGCGCTGCGCTACCGCCACCAGCATCACGTTCATCACCAGGATGCCCGCCACCACCAGGCTCACGGCGGCGATGCCCGCCACCGCGTAGGTCAGCGCCGCGAAGATGCGGTCGAAGGTCGCGATCACGCTGTCCTGCGTGATGATGGTGACGTCATCCTCGCCCTCGTGCCGGGCCTGCAGGCGCGCACGCAGGTCGTCGGCGCCGGCCTGCATGTCGATGCCCGTCGCGCCCTCGGCGAGAATGCGGAACAGGGAGGGCTGGTCGAACAGCGCCTGCGCGGAAGCGAGCGGGATGATCGCCAGGTCGTCGAACTCCACGCCGATCGACACGCCGCTCTCGGCCAGCACGCCGATGACCCGGAAGCGCCGATCGCCGATCCGCAGCCACTCGCCCAGCGGGTTGGCGTCGCCGAACAGTTCCTTGCGCAGCGTGTGGCCGAGCACGCATACGGGCGCCGCGGTGCGCGGATCGCCGGCCGGCAGGAAGCGGCCCTGCGCGACCGCCAGGTGGCGCACCGGCGCGAGGTCGGCGGTGGAGCCGAGGATGGTGACGTCGCGCTCGCGGGTGCCGTGCGAGACGGCGGCGGCTCCCACCACGAGGGGCGCCAGCCGCGCGACGTAGGGGCTGCGCAGCAGGTCGAGGGCGTCGTCGAGCGTGAGGTCGCGGGGCGTCTCCCCGAACAGCGGCGGCGGGCCGCCGGTCGTCTCGGTGCGCCCCGGCAGCACGATCAGCAGGTTCGTGCCCAGCGAGGCGAACTCGCCGGTCACGTAGCGACGGGCGCCGTCCCCCAGCGCCGTCAGCACGATCACCGCCGCCACCCCGATCGCCATCGCCAGCAGGATCAGCCCGCTGCGAAGGCGGTTCGCGGTGAGCGCCGCGAACGCGTAGCGCAGTGTATCGAGCGCGCTCACAAGTCGGACTCGATGCGGCCGTCGCGCATGCGGATGCGGCGGCGGGCGCGTTCCCCGATCGCGGCGTCGTGGGTGACCACGAGCAGCGTGGTGCCGGCGGTGTTCAGCGCCTCCAGCAGGTCGATGATGGCCGAACCCGTGCCCTGGTCGAGGTTGCCGGTCGGCTCGTCGGCGAGCAGCAGCGCCGGGCGCATGATGGTCGCGCGCGCGATCGCCGTGCGCTGGCGCTGCCCGCCCGAGAGCTGGTCGGGCCGGTGGCGCGCGCGGTCGGCCAGCCCGAACGCGGCGAGCGCCTCCGCCACGCGCTCGCGCCGCTCGCGCGGTGCGACGCCGGCCAGCGTCAGCGGCAGTTCGACGTTCTGCGCGGCGGTCAGGCGCGGCACGAGGCTGTCGAACTGGAACACGAAGCCGATGCGGCTGCGGCGCACGGCCGCGAGCGCGTCGTCGTCGAGCGTGGTGACGTCGGTGCCCTCGAAATCGTAGCGACCGGCGGTGGGCCGATCGAGCAGGGCGATGAGATTCAGCAGGGTCGACTTGCCCGAGCCCGACGGGCCCATCACCGAGACATACTCGCCGGGGCGGACCTGCAGCTCGATCCCGGCGAGGGCGTGCACGTCCTCGCTGCCGAGCCGGAAGACGCGCGCGATGCCGGTCAGGCGGATCACGGCGCGACGGCCGCGGCGTCCCCGGGGACGACGGCGGCGCCATCGCTCACGCCCTCGCGGCCGATGGCGGTCGCGATGCGGTCGCCGGCGGCGAGGCCGGCGCGCACCTCGGTCCAGTTCCAGTTGCGCAGGCCCGCTTCGATGTCGCGCGCGGCGAGCCGCCCGTCCGCGTATACGAGCACGCGGTTGCCGTCGAGCACCGCCTCGGTCGGCACCCGCAGGACGTTCTCCCGGGTCTCCAGCAGCACCTCGATGTCGGCGCTGTAGCCGGGCAGCAGGTCGGCGAGATCGGCCGGGTCGCGCAGCTCGACCTCCACCTCCACCGTGCGTGCCTGCTTCTCGGTGTCGAGCACGTACGGCGCCACGCGCCGCACGTAGCCGTTGCAGCGGCGCTCGCTGAAGGCGTCGAGGCTGACGCAGGCGCGCTGGCCGATCCGGATCTGCGGCGCGTCGACCTCGTCGATCGGCGCGCTGACGTACAGGCAGCTCGTGTCGATGAGATCGACCGCCGGCAGCGTCGGGATGCCGGGCGGCGACGGCGTGACGTAGCCGCCCAGCTCGGCGTTGAGCTCCGCGACCGTGCCGGCGAACGGCGCGCGCACCACGGTGCGCTCGAGCATCGCCCGGGCCGAGGCCACGCGGGCCTGCGCGACCGCGCGGTTCGCGCCCGCGGCCGTGCAGCCCGCGCGGCGCACCTGTGCATTGGTCTGCGCCAGGTCGGCATTCTCCTCCGACACCATCGCGTCCTTGACCAGCCGGCGCTGCCGCGCGGCCTCGCGCTCGGCACCCTCGGCGCTGGCGCAGGCCTCCTCGATCCGCGCGCCGGCCGCCTGCGCGTCGGCTTCCGCGAGGTGCAGCTGCGCCTCGAGGTCGTCGTTCCAGATCTCGAGCAGCACCTGCCCCGGCAGCACCGCGTCGCCCTCGTGCGCGGAGAGCACCGCCACCTGTCCGCCCGTCATCGGTGCGAGGTAGGCGCGCCGGCAGGCCTTGACCGTGCCGACCCGCGTGTTGGACACCGTCCTCTCCACCTGCCCGGTGGCGACGGTGTGCAGGGCCACCACGGGTGGCTGCGGGCGGGTCATGATCCACGCTCCCGCGGCGAGGGCGCCGAGGACGGCGAGCACGAGCAGGA
>CAYOJP010000102.1:3065-12771 GCA_964404305.1 uncultured Gammaproteobacteria bacterium | reverse complement strand
GTCGCGCGCGTCCCTGCGCGCTCACGGTCGCCGCGGACCCGCCCGGCACCGGCGCTGAGGTACTCTCGAGGTCAGGTGCGGCACGATTCGGCGCTGGCCATCCGATGGTGGCGCGGCGGGCGCCCTCAGGTGCCATTCGTGACCTGCGCCAGCGCGCGCAGGGAATCTTCCAGCGACACCTTCTCGTGCATGTCCTGGCGCAGGAACTCGTTCAGCTTCGGAAAGACCGCCACCGCCGCGTCCAGCTCGGGATTGCTGCCGGGCTGGTACGCGCCCACTGCCAGCAGGTCGCGGTTGTGCTGGTAGAGGCTGTACCAGCGGCGGAACTGGCGCGCCTGCTCCAGCTGCTCACGGTGTGTTATCTGGGTCATCGCGCGGCTCACCGACGCCTCGACATCGATCGCCGGAAACTGGCCGCCCTCGGCCAGCCGTCGCGACAGAATGATGTGGCCGTCGAGGATTGCACGCGCGCTCTCCGCGACCGGATCGTTCGCGTGCTCATCGTCCGTCAGCACCGTGTAGAACGCGGTGATCGAGCCGGGACCCTCCGCGCCCGGACCGGCGCGCTCGACGAGCTGCGGCAGCCGGGCGAACACGGATGGCGGATAACCCCGGGTGGCGGGCGGCTCTCCGATCGTCAGCGCGATCTCGCGATAGGCCTGGGCGTAGCGGGTCAGGGAATCCATCAGCAGCAGCACGTGCTTGCCGCGATCGCGGAAGTACTCGGCCACCGCCGTCGCGACCGCCGCGCCGTGCACGCGCATCAGCGGCGGCGTATCGGCCGGCGTCGCGACCACCACCGCGCGCTTCAGGCCCTCCCCCCCGAGCGTGTGCTCGATGAATTCCTTCACTTCCCGGCCGCGCTCGCCGATGAGTCCGACCACGATGACGTCGGCATTGGTGAAGCGGGTCATCATCCCCAGCAGTACGCTCTTGCCGACGCCGGCCGGCGCGAACAGACCGAGCCGCTGGCCGCAGCCCACCGACAGCAGCGCGTTGATCGAGCGCACGCCCACGTCCAGTGGCACCGAGATCGGCTTGCGCTTGAGCGGATTGATCGGATCACCATGCAGCGGGACGCGACGGTCCGCCCGCAGCGGGCCGGCGCCGTCGAGCGGCTTGCCGGCGCCGTCGATGATCCGGCCGAGCAGCTGTTCACCGACCTCGACCTCGCTCGCCCGGCCGAGGGGCACGACCCGCGCGTTGGGAGCCAGCCCGCGAGCGACGCCGGTCGGCATCAGGAACAGCGCCTCGTTGGCGAATCCGACGACCTCGGCCTCGATCGACTGCCCCCCCTGGGTGGCGATGCGACAGCGATCTCCGATCGCGGCCTGGCAGCCGACGGCCTCCAGAGTGAGTCCGACCATTCGCGTGAGCTTGCCCTCCACGACGAGACGCGGCGGGGCTTCCAGGCGGTCGAACAGCGGTTGCAGGCGGCGGCGCCAGATGGCGCCGCGCTCGGCAACGGGCTGCGTGGCGGGCATGCGGGTCCTTTCCTCAGGCGCCGCGATCGGTGCTGCGCTCGCCGCCGAACGCGCGGGCGACGATGGCGGTCAGCCGCGATTCCACGGTCGCGTCGATGAAGGACGTTGCGGTCTCCACCAGGCAGCCGCCGCGGCTGACCAGCGGGTCGGCCTCGATCCGCCAGCCCGGCACGCTCTCGTCCAGTGCGAGCACGTCGCGCACCAGTTCCACGTCCTCCGGATTGAGGTGAATGCGCGGGTTGCGTGCGGACACCGGGAGCATGCCGATGGCCTCGCGGACCACGCCGATGACCTCGCCCCGCTCGGCCTTGAGTTCGCGCCGCACCAGATGCCGCGCCACGAGCATCGCGAGGTCGGCAACCGCCACCTCGACTTCCTCGTCGAGCCTGGCGAGCGGGTGCGCCAGCACGTCGAACAGGGCCCGCAGCCGGCGCATCGCCTGCGCGTGCTCGGTTTCCACCCGGGCGCGCGCCTCGGTGTGACCCTGCGCGCGTCCCTCGCGACGCCCGAGCGCGAAGCCCTCGTCCCAGGCCTGCTGCTGGAGCGCCTCGAGCCGCTTGGCAGTGGGCAGATCGGTGCCGCCGTCGCGACCGAATGCGCCGACCAGTGCACCGTCGACGTCGGGCAGTTCCCAACGCTCGGCCCGCGCCGCATCGCCCTTCAGGACCGCTTTCGCCGCATTGCTGGCCATCGCGTGCCTCCGGCCGCTCAGCCGACCATGGCCTCGCCGCCGCTGCCGCCGAGATTGATGCGGCCTTCGTCGCCGAGCCGGCGCGCAATCGACAGGATCTCCTTCTGCGCGCCCTCGACGTCGGACAGCCGCACCGGGCCCTTGGCCTCCAGGTCGTCGCGCAGCATCTCCGCTGCGCGACTGGACATGTTCTTGAAGATCTTCTCCTTCATCGCGTCATCGGCGCCCTTCAACGCCAGCACCAGGCTGTCCGTGGAGACCTCCCGCAGCAGCGTCTGTATGCCGCGGTCGTCGACGGCCGAGAGGTCGGCGAACACGAACATCAGATCCTGGATCCTCTGGCTGAGGTCA
Source organism: uncultured Gammaproteobacteria bacterium (assembly GCA_964404305.1). GTDB lineage: Bacteria > Pseudomonadota > Gammaproteobacteria > JADZEE01 > JADZEE01 > CAYOJP01. The sequence continues at coordinate 10,245 of CAYOJP010000102.1, read as the reverse complement.
GCGTCGACGTCCTTGATCTGATCGATGATTGTCTGTTCGACGGCCGAGTCGATGAAGTTGAGGATGTTGGCCGCGGTCTTCAGGCCGCCGATCGCCGAGGACGTCACACCGGTCGAGCCCTGGAGCTGCTTCTCCAGCATCTCGTTCAACTCGTACATCGCTGCCGGCTGCACCCCGTCCATCGTCGCGATGCGCAGCAGGATGTCGGTGCGCACCTTCTCCGGGAACTCCGACAGCACCGCCGCGGCCTGGTCGCCATCCAGGTACGACAGCACGATTGCGATGATCTGCGGGTGCTCCAGCCGGACGAGCTCGACCACCGCGCGCGGATCCATCCACTTCAGCGACTCCAGGCCCTTGCTGCTGCCGCCCAGGAGGATCCGGTCGATCATGCTGCGGGCCTTGTCCTCGCCGAGGGCCTCGGTCAGCACCTTGCGGATGTATTCCTCGGAGCCCACTCCGAGTCCGGTCTGTTGCTGGACGCTGCCGACGAACTCTCCGAGCGTGGCGTCGACCGTCTCCTTGTTGACGTTCTCGAGCGCGGCCATCGCGGTGCCGATCTTCTGGACCTCCTTCGGGCCCATGTGCCGCAGCACCGCCGCGGCGGCCTGCTCGCCGAGGGACATCAGCAGCACCGCCGCCTTCTCCGAACCGCCCAGCTTCATCTTCGCCTCAGCCATGTCCGCCCTGCTCTTCCATGCCTGCGCCGTTGCCGCTCAATCCTGGGAAACCCAGCTCTTCACCACCTGGGCCGCGACCTTCGGATCCTGCGTGACGAACGAACGCACGGTATCCACGTCGCCGCTCATGAGCGCAGCGGAGGAGAGCTGCCGCTGCGACAGGCCCTGCGGCTGGGCGTCAGCACCCGGCCCGCCGGCACCGGCGGGCAGCGCCATCGTGCCACCCGGCCCGGGGAGCGCGCCGGCGGTCGCCGCAGCCAGCATCGGAGCCGGCACCGGGTCGCGCTTCATCAGGTTGCGCATGACCGGGCGGATGACGCCGAAGGCAAGGATCAGCGCGAACAGTCCGCCGAGCGCCTGCTTGCCGAGGCTGAGCAACCATGGCTGTTCCCACAACGGCGGCTGCGGCAGTGTCTCGATCGCCTCGGGCGCCTTGAACTCGGCGTTGATCACGTTGACGGTGTCGCCCCGGGCGGCGCTGAAACCGATGGCTTCCTTCACGAGGCTCGTGATGCGGTCGATCTCGGCCTGCTCGAGCGCCTGCCAGGTGACCTTGCCCTCGGCATCGACCACCGGCTTGTTGTTCACCACGACCGCCGCGGACAGCCGGCGCACCGAGCCGACCGGCATCCGCGTGTAGCTCACGGTCTTGTCGATTTCGTAGTTGCGCGTCGCGGTCTTGCGGCTGTTGCCCGGCGCGCCGGCCGCAGCCTCCTGCGCGCCAGGGGCCGCCTCGACGCCCGGTCCGCTCGCCTGCGTCGCGCCCGCCACCTCGGGCGCGCTCGCCTCTCCCGGCGGCTGGTTGGACAACGCGCCGGGGATCCCGCCCGGGCCGGCGCCGGTACGACTCTCCTCCAGCGTCTGTTCGCTGCGCACGACCGGCAGATCCGGGTTGTAGCGCTCGCTGGCCTGCTCGATCGCAGTGAAGTCGAGCTCGGCGGTCACCTGTGCCTTGACGCCCTCGGCGCCCACGAGCGGAGAGAGGATCTCCTCGATCCTCTCGGCATAGCTGCGCTCGAGGGTGCTGGTGTACTCGAAGCGCTTGGCCGTGACCGCGAGTTCGGCCGACTCGTAACGGCTCGTGAGCAGGCGGCCGGCCTGGTCGACGACCGTGACGGCATCGGGCGCCAGGCCCGGCACGCTGGAGGAGACCAGGTGCACGATCGCGGCTATCTGGCCGTCGTCGAGGTTGCGACCGCCGTACAGGTCGAGGAGCACCGAGGCGCTCGAACCCGGCCGATCGCGCATGAACACGGTATCCTTGGGAATGGCGAGGTGCACCCGCACGCCGCGCACGCCGGTCATCTGCGCGATGGTGCGCCCCAGCTCGCCCTCCAGGGCGCGCTGGTAGCGGGCGCCCTCGATGAACTTGCTGGTGGCGAAGCTCTGCTGTTCCTCCAGCATCTCGAAACCTATCGCGCCGCTCCTGGGCAGGCCCGCCGCCGCCAGCTTCAATCGCGCGTCGTGCACGCGATCGGCGCCGACCATCACGCCGCCGGTCGCGGGATCGAGCCGGTAGGGTATCCCCCCGGTCTCGAGCGTCTGCACCACGTCGGCCACGTCGCGCTCGGACAGATCGCCGTACAGCAGGCTGTAGTCCGGCGTCCGTGACCACAGCACCACCCACATGCCGAGCGCGACGCTCGCGGCGATGCCGGCCAGCAGCCCGAACTGGCGCAGGACTGCTCCCGTGCTCGCCGCCGGCACCATGATCGTCTGTTCAGCCATCGTCGTTTGTTCCGTTTGCGTGGGTCCGAGCCGGAAGCGTCACCGCGGGAGCGGCAGTGTCAGATGGGCATGTTCATGATCTCCTGGTAGGCGGAGACCAGCCGGTTGCGCACCTGGGTAGTCGCCTGGAACGACAGGCTGGCCTTCTGCATCGAGATCATCACCTCGGCGAGGTCGACGCCGGGCGCGCCGGACTCGAAGGCCGTCGCCTGTTGCCGCGCCTGCGCCTGGGTTTCGTTGACGCGCTGCACCGCCGACGTCAGGAGCGCCGCGAATTGGCCGCCGGACGCCGGCGCGGTCTCGAGCGACGGCTGCACCGCGCCGAGGCCCTGGGCGCGTGCCGCCATCGCCCGCATCTGCGCAAGGACGCCCTCGATCGACCCGATTTCCGCCATGTCCCGCCCCCCCGTCAGCACGCCGCTCAGGCGAACCCGTAGCCGCCGTCGCGCAGGCGGGCAATCTTGTAGCGCAGCGTGCGCGGCGACAGACCGAGCTTGCCCGCCGCGTACTTGCGACTGCCGTTGCCCTCGCGCAGGGCATCGACGATCAGCCGCCATTCGTGCGCCCGCATGTCGCCGGTCAGCGTCTCGGGCGCATCCTGTCCCGCCGCGACGGAGGCCGGCGCAGCGCTGGACGCGGCGCCCTCGAGGACCAGGTCCCCGGCTTCGATTGCCGCGCCCGCATGCAGTACCAGCGCGCGCTGCATGACGTTGTCGAGCTCGCGGACGTTGCCGGGCCAGGGATGCGCGCGCAGGCGCTCGCGCGCGCAGGCCGCCAGCACCGGCACCGGCGCGTCGTGCGCCGCGGCGGCGCGGCGCAGCAGGAATTCGGCCAGCGGGACGACATCCTCGCGCCGCTCGCGCAGGGCCGGGACGTGCAGCGGGAAGACGTTCAGGCGGTAGTACAGGTCCTCCCGGAAGCGACCCTCGGCGACCTCGCGGCGCAGATCGCGATTGGACGTCGCAATCACGCGCACGTCGAGCTTCAGCATGCGACCGCCGCCCAGGCGTTCCACCTCGCGCTCCTGCAGGACGCGCAGCAGCTTGGCCTGCAGCGCCATCCCCATCTCGGACACCTCGTCCAGGAGCAGCGTGCCGCCCTGGGCCTGCTCGAACTTGCCGGCACATGCGCGCGCCGCGCCGGTATACGCGCCCTTCTCGTAGCCGAACAGGATGGCCTCGAGCATGTTTTCGGGGATCGCGGCGCAGTTGACGGCAATCGCCGGACCCTGTGCGCGCCGCGAGCGGGCGTGGATGTAGCGGAACAGGATTTCCTTGCCCGTTCCGCTCTCGCCGGTGAGCAGCACGGTGGCATCGGAGCCGGCGATGCGGGCGGCGAGATCGAACACCTGGCGCGAGCGTGGATCGGCGACCACGTGGTCGATCGCGCCGGCCGCCCTTGGCATCAGCTCGCTCACCCGGCTCACCAGCACCGCGGATTCGACCGGCTTCACCAGGTAGTCGGCGGCACCGGCCTGCATGGCCTGCACCGCGCTGGCGATCGAGCCGTGCCCGGTCATGAGCAGCACGGGAACCTGCGGTCGCCGCGCCTTCAGTCGCCGCAGCAGCCCGTGGCCGTCGAGGCGGCTCATGTTGACGTCGCTGACCACGAGATCGATCGGACTCGCCTCGAACAGCTCGAGGGCGCGCTCCCCGTCATCGGCGGACAGGGTCGAGAAGCCGCCCAGCTCGAGCGTATCGCACAGCGCTTCACGCAGGCTCGGATCGTCCTCGACTACCAGTACGGTCGGATGCATGTGGCGGTTCTCGGCGGGCAGCGTTGATTTCGGATTCAGTCGCGGGGCGCGAGCGGCAGGCGGACGAGGAAGCAGGCACCGCAACCTGCGCGGGACGCGAGGCGGATGTCGCCGCCATGCGCGCCGACGATGGCCCGCACGACAGCGAGGCCGAGGCCGCTGCCGCCGGGGCGGCCGCTGACGAACGGCGCGAAGATCGACTCGGGGTCCGTGCCAGGCACGCCCGGGCCGTCGTCTTCGAACGTGAGCTCGAGCCAGTCGCCGTCGCCGCGCGCAGCGATGGCCAGTCGCGTCGCCCCGGCCTGCCGCGCGTTGGCGATCAGGTTGTGGAGTGCGCTCACGAGCGCGTCGCGGTTGGCGCCGATTCTCAGCCCCGGTGGCGCGCCGCCGGTCACGAGGTGAAAACCTGCGGCGCGGGTATCGGGCTCCGCTGCCCGGACGAGCGCCGCCAGCAGATCGGTCACCGCGAGCGGCTCCCGGTCGAAGCTGCCGCAGCGGGCATACAGGAGCATGTCCTCGACGAGGCGTTCCAGGTGCCGCAGACGGTCGAGGACGCGGTCGGCGCAGTCCACTCGCCGCGCGGCGTCGAGATCGGCCCGCGCCAGCATGCCCGTATAGAGCACGGCGGTCGCAAGTGGGGTGCGGACCTGGTGCGCGAGCGCGGCGGCCAGTTCGCCCTCGGCGGCGAGTCGCTTGTAGCGGGCCAGGTCATCCTGCAGGCGCCGCGTCTCGGTCACGTCCGCCAGCAGCACGAGCTGGCCGGGCGGGTCGTCCAGCGCCTGGGTCGCGATGTTGACCCGCCGGCCGTTCGCCAGGGACACGTCATGGCCGTCGTCCCAGCGCGGCGCGATGCTGCGCGCCACGACCTCGCGCCAGGACTCGCCGGCGCGCAGCGGGCCGGCGAGACTGGCGGCTGCGGCATTGAAGGCACTGATGCGACCGTCGCCGTCCAGCACGATGACGCCGCCCGGCAGCGCTGCGAACACCTGGGCGTACCGCTGCGCCGGCGGCGGCGTCGGCTGCGCGCCGGGCCCCGATGCGGGGCGTCGGCCCGCGGGACGGGGTACGACGCAGTCGATTCCGGTCACAGCGAGCGCCGCCCCGGGAGTGAAGATCCGCTGCTGAACCGGCATTGGGCGCTGCTCCGCTGGTGGGTCCCGTGGGCTGCGCGACGTGTGTTTGCCGCGCATCGGGGACGGAGCAAGGCGCGTGCCACGCAGTGGTAGCACGCGAAAACAAGGACTTGGAGCTTCCGGCAAGAATTAGCCGGAAGGCGGCGTCAAATCTCCGGCGTCACGTCGTCGCGCTGGAGACCGAACTTCCGCATTTTCTCGACCAGTGTCGTGCGCCCCATCATCAGGCGCTTGGCGGCATGCGCGACCACCCAGTTGGTTTCGTCGAGCGCCTGCCGTATCAGGCTGTACTCGAGATTGTTGAGATGCTCCTTCAGGTCCAGGCCGCCGCGCGGCAGGCGGGGAACCGGGATCGTATCCGCGGCGATGTCGGCGGGAGCCGGGCCGTCCGCCGCCGCGTGATCCGCCACCGGGGCGGACGGCTGCGGCCCGAGCGGAACCGGTTCGCTGCCCAGCAGATCCGCCGCCTGGTACTTCTCGGGCAGGTCCTGCACGTCGACGACCCCGTTCGGATACAGGATTGAGAGCCGCTCGATGAGGTTGGCGAGTTCCCTCACGTTGCCGGGCCACCCGTAGCGCGACAGCGACACGAGCGCGGTCGGGGTCAGCCGGATGGCGCCGTAGCCCTCGTGGTTGAGTCGCTCGACCAGATCGTTGACGAGCAGCGGCAGGTCCTCGACGCGGTCACGCAGCGGCGGGGTGTCGATCGGGAACACGTTCAGCCGGTAGAACAGGTCCTCTCGGAAGCGGCCGGAGGCGATCGCCTGCTCGAGGTCGACGTGGGTCGCGGCGATGATCCGCACGTTCGCGGTCATGCTCTTGTTGCTGCCCACACGCTCGAACGTGCGCTCCTGCAATACGCGCAGCAGCTTGACCTGCATCGACAGGCTCATGTCGCCGATCTCGTCAAGGAAGAGCGTGCCCGACTCGGCCATCTCGAAGCGGCCCTGCCGGGCGGTGATGGCCCCCGTGAACGCGCCCTTCTCGTGGCCGAACAACTCGCTCTCCAGCAGATCCGGGGGGATGGCCCCGCAGTTGAGCGGCACGAACGGCTTGCTGCGCCGCTTGGAATGGTAGTGGACGTGGCGGGCGACGACTTCCTTGCCGGTGCCCGACTCGCCCACGATCAGCACGTTGGCGTCGGACTGCGCCACCTTCTCGATCATCCTGCGCACCCGCTGGATCCCGGGACTCGACCCGACCAGGTTGCGGAACAGCTCCGGCGAGCGCGAGACGGTCTGCCGGCTCTCGCGCACCGTCAGCATCTTCTGCAGCGTCACGGCGAATTTGCCGTGCCGCAGCGGCAATTCGACGACGTCGAGTGCGCCGTTCTCTATCTCGGTGTTCAGGCGTCCCGCCTCCTCGACCCGCGTCAGGGCGACAACCGGCAGGTGCGGATCGGCGATCTTGATACGCCGGAACAGGTCCAGGGTGTCCTTGGGTGTGCGGTAATGCCCGAGCAGCACCAGGTGCAGCGGGTCACCGTGCTCGATCTGATCGATCAGGGTGTCGGCGTCGCAGGGGGCGACGACCGCCTCGCACTCCAGATATTCGACCAGTTGCGCGATGCGCTCGCGGATCTGGGGGTCGTCGTCGACGAGCAGTAGTCGGGAGTTGGCCATGACGGGGTCGATCGAAGCGGGCGAGGCGGCAGGCGCCCGGGGCCTTGCGCATGCCCGCCGGCCGGCCGCTGCGGCAGGTACAGTTAAGCAGGCGTCCAGGCCGATGTCAAAAAGTTGGCGGCGCCCTCCTGACGCCGATCGCCCTGTACTCCGGGGCGACCGCTCAATTCAGGCCACGGTCGATCGCACGCAGCTTGCCGTCCTGGCCAAGCCGGTAGAAGCGCCGCAGCGCCCGCAGCCAGCCCCCGAAATCCCCGCCGG
>CAYOJP010000102.1:0-2965 GCA_964404305.1 uncultured Gammaproteobacteria bacterium | reverse complement strand
CCAAGCCGGTAGAAGCGCCGCAGCGCCCGCAGCCAGCCCCCGAAATCCCCGCCGGCCCCGTAGCGACGCTCGAGCGCGCAACACCATTGCGAGGCATAGCGGTTGGCCGCCTCGTAGCGGCGGCGCTGTTCCGGCGTCAGGCGTCCGTCGTAATGGACGCCTTCGAACAGGCGCTCGCCGAGGCGGCGCATGCCGTCCCGGCCCTGCTGCTCCGCGAGCACGCAGTACAGCAGCACGTACTTGTCCACCTCCGCCTGCAGTTCCAGTTCCAGTTCCGAGACGCGGCGATCCTGCCCGGCGCGCCAGGCGAGATAGAGGAAGTGACTCACCCCTTCCAGCGCCACGCATACCGAGTCCAGGTCCGCGTCGTCGAGGCGGGCGAGCGGATCGTCCTGCTCGAGGTAGGCCAGCACGTCGGCGTCGACGTACAGGGACAGGCTCAGGCCATCCTCGTCGGCGTGCACGAGGAGTTGCTCGCGCGCCGGCGCGCGCGCCGGCCCGGCCAGGTGCGTCGCCAGCGCGCGGTCGCGGATGAGGAAATCCTCGACGCGGTGCTCCACCGCCACCTCGTACAGTTCCTCGAGCCGCGCCTGCAACCGGTTGAGCGGCATCAGTGCCGCACCGTCATCGCGCTGCCGGACACCGGCTCGATGCCGGCCGCGCGCAGGTTGCGGGCAGCGCGACGACTGCCGGTCCGCAGCCACACCTCGTACAGCCGCATGAGGTCGCGGTCGGTGGTCGGCTGCGCCTGTTCGGCAACCTCGCCCAGCACATCGACGAAGTCCACGAACCGGCGCGCCAGCTCGGCCCAGGTGGCCGGCGGCACGCGGCTCACTGCACGCAGGCGTGCGCTGTCGGCGAGGAGGCCATAGGCGTTGCCGCCCATCGCAACGTAGTAATCGACGTCGACGGCCCGGCGCTGCAGGCTGCGGCTGAACACCCCGGCGACGAACAAGGCCACGTCGCCCAGCCGGCGCAGGGCCTGGTAGCGTATGGCGGCCGTGCGCGCCTCGGCGGCCTCGCCGTAGATGAGCGCCAGGGGTTTCAGGTGGGGCCCGTCGGGCGTGTCCTCGAACAGTCCTTCGGTACGAGTGAAGGAGCACAGCAGGTTGACGAGGTAGACAATGGTGGTGTCCGTGGCCTCCAGCTGCTGGCGGACCAGCGCGGCGGCGACGGACTCCTGGAAGAACGCGCCGATGTTGCCGTCGGCGATGAGCTGCGATTGGGCGGACTGCGTCATCAAGGACACCTCCGTGATCGTCGGGACTCGCTCCGGACGATGCACGTTCGATGCCTGCCGCACCCGAACCGCAACGATCCGACGCGCTGACCGGAATCTACCGGCCGATCACGGGGATGGGGAAGTCAGCACTCGTGCCCGCCGGCTGACAACAACGGGCGGAGAGGCCACCGCTGCACCAGCGGCGGGCGGTCCGTCGTCGCCGGGCGGCGACGCGGTGCGCGTCAGAGGATCGCGTCCTGCGCCCCGGCAGGGGCCGCGGCAGCGTCGGGCGTCACGTCGAACGTGCGGGTGACGTGACGGCCATTCGAGTCGATCGTCTCGGCCTTCAGCGTGCCGCCGGCCCGGGGGCGGAAGAAGAACCGGAAGCTCGGATCCTCGCTGATCGAGATGTCGGTCTCGGCCGTCATCACGTGCCGGTCGTTGAAGCTGACGATCACCTTCGTCACGTACTCGGCCGGGATGTAGGTGCGCGTCCGCTGGTCGAGCTGCATGCCGGTGACGTTGGGATGGCTGATGAGGAGCTGGGCGAGCGCGGCGTCCCCTCCGGTATCGCGGGTGCGGAACCGCATCTCGCCGATCCGCGCGCGCGCCTCCTTCAGCTGCAGGAACGGCGGCGGCTCGGTGCAGCCGCCGCTCGCGCGCGTGTAGCCGGCGTTCATGTGCAGCGTCCCGTCGTTCAGTTCCGCGATCACGCGGATGTGCGTGTACTCGTTCACGCGCAGCCGCAACGCGAGGTCGGCGCGCCCCATCTCCGGAGTCAGGTGGAACAGCCCGGCGAGCGGCTTGGGATTCTTGTCCACGAACACGTACATCCGCTCGATGTAGCGTTGCGGCGTCTGCGGGATTTTCGCGTTGATGCTGACCGGCACGACGCCCGAGTCCTCTGCCCGCCGGGGCACCCGCAGCTCGACCACGCTGCGTCCCTCCTCGATCGCGCGGCCCTTGAAGTACTGCGGTCGCAGCAACGAGTCCCATACGCCCACCTCGGACTGCTCGCCGACGGCGAGTGCCCCGGGAGCGGCGCCAGCGGCGAACGCGGCCAGGAGGGTGCAGGCGACCAGGCGGGCAAGGCGCATCGACGCGGCTCCGGGCGGTGGTGGGCGCGGAGCATAGCCCAAAGTCGCGGTGGCTGCCGCAGTCGCGCGGCGCGGCGTCGAACGCCCCGCCTGCAGACCGGAACGGCCCGGCGTGGCGCAGCGCCGGCAACAGCGACAGGCCGGCCTGCCCGCAAAAGAAAACCCCGCCACGAGGGCGGGGTTTCCGGTACTGCCGACTGCCGCAGGCGGGCGGCTTACATCATGTCTTCCATGCCGTGCATGCCGCCGCCCGGCGGGCCCTTAGGCTCGTCCTTCGGCAGCTCGGCGATCATCGCCTCCGTGGTCAGGAGGAGACCCGCGACCGAGGCCGCATTCTGCAGCGCCGACCGGGAAACCTTGGTCGGATCCAGGATGCCCATCTCGATCATGTCGCCGTACTCGCCGGTCTGGGCGTTGTAGCCGTAGGCGCCCTTGCCGTCGGCAACCTTGTTCAGGACCACCGAGGGCTCGTCGCCCGCGTTGGACACGATCTGGCGCAGCGGCTCCTCGAGCGCACGACGCAGGATGGCGATGCCGATGTCCTGATCGTGATTCGCGCCCTTCAGGTTCTTCAGCGAGGCGATCGCCCGGACCAGGGCCACGCCGCCGCCGGGAACCACGCCCTCTTCTACCGCCGCACGTGTCG
>CAYOJP010000101.1:0-12784 GCA_964404305.1 uncultured Gammaproteobacteria bacterium | reverse complement strand
CTTAGCGCTTCAACTCGAGGTGGTCGATCAGCCGCGCCCGTCCCAGCCAGGCGGCGGCGAGCACCGCCAGATGCTTCTCCTCCGGCGCCGGCTCGGCGAGATCCTCGGCACGGCGGATGCTCACGTAGTCGGGCCGGAACCCGGCCCCGCTCAGCATCGCCGCCACCGCCGACTCGATCGCCGGGTAGTCGGAGCTGCCGGCCTGCAGCCGGGCCCCCGCCTCCTTCAGCGCCTGGTACAGGCGCGGCGCGATGACACGCTCGGCGGTGCCGAGGTAGGCATTGCGCGAGCTCAGGGCGAGGCCGTCGCGCTCGCGCACGGTCGGGACCGCGACGATGTCGATCGGGAAGCACAGGTCGAGCACCAGCCGGCGGATGAGCAGGAGCTGCTGGTAGTCCTTGTCCCCGAACACCGCGTAGTCCGGCGAAACGAGGTTGAAGAGCTTGGTGACGATCGTCGCCACCCCGGTGAAATGCCCGGGCCGCGACGCACCGCACAGGAACCCGTCGAGCTGCGGCACCTGCACGCGGGTCGAGGTGCCCGGATCGCCGTGGTACAGCTCCTCGACCGGCGGGATGAACAGCAGGTCCACGCCTGCTTCGGAGATGGCGATGCTGTCCTCCTCCGGCGTGCGCGGGTAGGCCGCGTAGTCCTCGCCCGGCACGAACTGAGTCGGGTTGACGAAGATCGTGACCACCGTGCGGTCCGCGAGCTGCTTCGCCCGCTGCACGAGCGCCAGGTGCCCGGCATGCAGGTTGCCCATGGTCGGGACAAGCGCGACCGATTCTCCCGCCTTGCGCCAGGCGGTGAGGCGGGCGCGCAGCGCCGGGATTTGCGTGAATTTCTGCATGGGGGCGCGGGTGCGACGGGTACCGGGTCAGGGAAACGCTGCAAGTGCCGTCATTGCGGGGGACGGTGCGACGAAGCAATTCACCCGCCGGTTGCCAGGGGCGGTTGCGGGATCGCTTCACTGTGCTCGCAATGGCTTCCGGGCCGCGTTTCCGGGGTTCCTCAGGGCGGTGCAGCGTTCAGGTAGTGACGTCCGCTGGTGACTGCCGGGATCCGTTCGACCAGCAGGCCGAAGTCCCGGGCGCTATGTGCGAGGTCGATCTCGGCCGCGTTCACGATCAGCAGCGGCGCGTCATTATAGTGGTAAAAGAACCGCACGTAAGCGTCGCTGAGGCGACGCAGGTAGCGCTCGTCGATGCGGCGCTCATAGGCGATCCCGCGGGCCGCGATGCGCTCGAGCAACACTTCGACCGGCGCCTGCAGGTAGATGACGAGGTCCGGCACCGGCGCCTCGTAGCGGATCTGCGCCGCCAGTCGCTCGTACAGGACGAGTTCGTCGACATCGAGCGTGAGCGAGGCGAACAGGCGATCCTTCTCGATCATGAAGTCCGCCACGCGCCGCGGCCGGAACAGGTCCGCCTGCCGCATCTCCTCGACCTGCCGGACGCGCTGCAACAGGAAATAGAGCTGGGTCGGCAGGGCGGTGCGACCGGGATCGGCGTAGAAGCGCTCGAGGAACGGATTGTCGGCTGCGCCTTCCAGGACCAGCTCCGCTCCATAGCGGTCCGCGAGCCGGCGGGCGAGCGTCGTCTTGCCGACCCCGAGCGGCCCCTCGACGACGATGAAGCCCGGCGCAGCCGACGGGCTCACGGGGCAACCGGCCCCAGCCTGTCGAGCGGATCCCCCGCACGCTCGGCGCGCAGTACGGCTACCGGGCCCAGGCCCGGGATCACGAGGTCCGGCGCGACCTCTGCCAGGGGTGCCAGCACGAAGACGCGGGCCGCGATGCCGGGGTGCGGTACCGTGAGACGCGCGGACGCGATGCGGTCGGTTCCGTACAGCAGCAGGTCGAGATCGAGGGTGCGGGGGCCCCAGCGTTCGCCCCGGACCCGGCGATGGGCCTGCTCGATCGCCTGCAGGGCCTCGAGCAGCTTTTCGGGCTCGAGCGTGGTGTCGAGCCCGGCCACGGCATTGCAGTAATCGGGCTGGTCGGGCGGGCCCATCGGCGGCGTGCGATAGAGGGACGACACCACGGCCAGGCGGGTATGCGGCAGGGCGGCGAGTTCCCGCACGGCGGTGGCGATTTGCGCCACCGGATCGTCCAGATTCGCGCCCAGGCCCACCCAGGCCCGCACGTCATCGCGCATCGCCGAACCGGCCCTCAGTCGCCGGCAGGAGGCGCCGGAGGCGCGCCGGACTCGGAACGACCGCGACCACCCCGCCGGCCGCGCCCGCCGCGGCGACGCCGGCCGCCGGGCCTCGCGCCCGCGCTGTCGCCACCACCGCCACCCGCCCCGCGACCCTGCGAGGCGACGGCGGACTGCATGCTCTGCTGCTCCCCGGGCGGGGCAGCCTGGAAGGCCGTCCACCAGTCCGCCAGTTCCCCGACCGCCTCGCCCGACTGCGCGCGCAGGACCAGGAAGTCATAGGCGGCCCGGAACTTCGGCAGCGCCATCAGCCGCTCGGCCCGGTTGCCCGAGCGGCGCTCGAAGCGCGGCTGCATCGCCCAGATCTCGCGGGTGACGTGGGTGATCCGGCGCGGCACCGTGACCCGGCCTATCTCCTGGGAGATGACCGCGTCGGCGGCGCGCTGGATCGCCTCGAGCTCGGGCAGGCCGCCGGCGATGAAGTCGTCGGCCAGCTCGCGCATCGGCGCCCACAGGAAGGCCGCGAACAGGAACGCCGGGTTGACCGGCTTGTGCTCGGCCAGCCTGGCGTCGGTCGCGGCCAGCACCCCGTCGATCATCCGGCGGGCGAGGCCCTGCGGCTCGGCCGCGATGGCCGCCCCGGCCTGCGGGAACAGGTGCCGGAACAGGTCGTATTCCAGCAGCGTCGTCATCGTCGCCTGCGCGTGCCCGCTCAGGAACAGCTTGAGCACTTCCTCGAACAGGCGCGCCCCCGGGATGTGGTCCAGCTCCGCGCCCAGCTCGTGCATCGGCGCGGCCGTGGCCGGATCGATGCGGAAGCCCAGCTTGGCCGCGAAGCGCACCGCGCGCAGCATGCGCACGGGATCCTCGCGGTAGCGGGCAACCGGGTCGCCGATGAGGCGCAGGTTGCGGCCGGCGACGTCGTGCGTGCCGCCCACGTAGTCGATCACGCTGAAGTCGGCGATATCGTAGTACAGCGCGTTGACGGTGAAATCCCGGCGCCAGACGTCGTCGTCCAGCGTGCCGTAGACGTTGTCGCGTACGATGCGGCCGTCGCGGATCACCCGATCCGGGGACTCGACGTTCGCGGACCCGACGGCCTCGATCGGCTCGACTCCATCCTCGCCATCCTCGTCCTCCCCCGCCTCGGACACCACGTCCTCTCCGGGCAGGCCCTGGGCGCGGAAGGTGGCCACCTCGATTACCTGATCACCGAAATAGACGTGGGCCAGGCGGAAGCGACGGCCGATGAGCCGGCAGTTGCGGAACAGCTCCCGCACCTGCTCGGGCCTGGCGTCGGTGGCGATGTCGAAGTCCTTGGGCCGGATGCCCAGCAGCAGGTCCCGCACCCCGCCGCCCACGAGCAGCGCCCGGTAGCCGGCGCTCTTCAGCCGGTACAGGACGCGCAGCGCCGACTCGGCGATATCGCGCCGGGAAATGCAGTGGCCGTCCCGCGGGATGATCCGGGGAGCGATGGGCAGCCGGGTGACGTTGTCGGCGGGCTGTTCGAGGGTCATCGCGGCGGGCTGACGGTCCGGCCCGGCCCTCGGGCCGGGCCGCGAGGGAAGCGGCACTTGGGTTTGGCTGGCATCGGCCCGTATAATAGCAGCTTCGGCCGCGGCGCCCGTCGCGAGCCACCGTCCTCACGCTCCCTTCGTCTAGAGGCCCAGGACGTCGCCCTCTCACGGCGAAAACGAGGGTTCGATTCCCTCAGGGAGCGCCAAATTTTGCCCCGCCTGGTAATTCTGCCGGGCAGCTGCTGGCAGGCAGGAGTAGCAGGACGTCGGCGCGCATTCTCATGGAGGCACACGCTTGCCGTGATAGCGCTGACAACTGACGGCACGCTCTTGGTTATTTGCACCGGCCCACGCGCCCCAGGGCGCGGAAGAAGGCCTTCCAATCAGTACAGCTGCCTGGCCGGGATCACTCCCCTCACTCCACCGCGTGGCTCCAGAACGTCCCCTGCTCTACGAGGGATGACGTGAACGTGCACGTGCATGATCGTCTGACCGGCGGGAGCCCCGACATTGATCCCGATGTTGTAACCATCCGGGCGGTAGCGAGCGTCCAGATAGCGCTTGGCTTCATCCACCAATGCCCACAGAGCGCCACGCTCTGAGTCGGTCGCATCAAAGTAGGATGCAAACTGACGGTACGGAACTACCAGCAAGTGACCTTCGGTTACTGGGTAAAGATCCCAGCGCGCATAACAAAGTTCGTTCCTTAGAACCTCGTCCGCAGGATCGGGATTCAAGAACGGCGAAGGATGCTGCTTCATGCCGGCTGCCAGCCCTGGTATCCGCGCTCACCAATGAGATAGCGACACTTGCGAGTCAATGCCTCGATACCGGACTCCTCCCACTCGCCACTTGTCATTGCCCCCAGTGAGAGCACGAAATCCCGATCAAATGCATCACCATGCGCCTCGCGAACCGTGCGCCACGCGGATTTGATGGATTCACGGCGTAAGCGGATCAATTCCGGCGATGGAATCGAGTCCGATTTTTCCCGGTTGACCTTGTCCAGCGCCGGCAACAAGTTCCAAAGCGCGTTGCAGGACCAGAGGCTGAATGGAATCGCGTGATCTATTACGAGGTGGCCCGGCGTCACGTGTCGACCGGACCAGACGCATTCGATGTCGTTTAAGCTCGTCAGCCTGGCAGACCACACTTCCTGAACGGACTTGACGTCCCGTTCAACCACCGCAACCGACATCAGGGCTTCCAGCGCCTGATTCACAGACACTCTCCTGCGACTGGCGCGCGACGTAAAGCGCGCCCACTCCATGAGCAGCGCCTGCGTGCCGGTGGCGAACCCGCCTAGCGTCCGCAAGACTTCGTGAAAATCGCGGCGCAGGAGGCAATCGCCGAGTCCCGTGATTACCGCTTCGCGCCCGCACCGTGCTTTGCCCAGCGCAGCAAACCGCGGCACGGCACCCTCCACGGCACGTACCACTGCATAATAGCTCCCGGATATGGAGTAGCCGAGATGTTTCATCGGCATTCCGATTATTGTCCTTCTCATTATCCTCAGCAGACTCAGGAGTGTGAGTGTTACGGCCTCAGGCACCCGCCCGCGAACGGCGTAGTCCATCCAGAATGCGCTGAACCCGCCACTCCCCTCATACAGAGACACCAACTCCCTGAACGCCTCCCCGAATGCGAGTTGACCGTCGGCATTGCGCTGCGGGAGGCTAGCCTCGATAAGCGGGTAGTAGTAACGCAGCCACCGATCAACCATGAGCCCTATAGGTACTCGAACCCAGCTTGCATCATGGGTCGTTACGAAATGGTCGTCCTGTTCCGCGATCTCCGCCAATGCGCGCAAGAGTGCGAATTTGTAGGTCGTGTCCTTGCTGTCCCGCTGCAGGATCGCATTGAACTCGCGCAAAGTATCCCGGTGCACGACGTAATGCCCCGCTCCATCAGAGACAGCTTCAACCATGCCAGGATGACTCGCAGCCGGAAGTGATCATGTGGCCTTGTTCCAGTACTCCGGGCGACACCATATCGAAGCGGAGTCTGAGCGCGCTTCCAGCTCTCGCTTCAGCCGCTCACCTGCTCCTCAGAAACCTGGCCGCCGCGTTGCAAGCATTTACTCCAGATACCGCGATTTCAGCAGCACAAAGTCCCTGTGATACGCGAGATAGCGCTTCTGCCCGCTCCTGAAGCCGCCGACGTTCAGCGGCTTCGCCGGTTCGATACCCATCTTCAATAGTGAATCCCCGTGCGCCACCGGCGAGACAATGAGGCGACCGTTGTCCTCGAACCCGATGAAGCCGCGATCGAACAGGTGATCGGCCGTCGGAGTCAGCAACAGTCCATTCTCTCCGTCCAGGCGCTCATTTGAATTGGCGTCCCGCCACGGCTTGGAATGGCTCGCACGCAGGTGGTCCTCGCGGTCGACCTTGGTGATGCGACGGGCGCGCTCGATGGCCATGAGACGTATTTTGAACAGGCCCTGGCTTTGGCGAGCAAGGACTATCGCCGTCCGCTCCGTCTCGTCCAGTGTCGGTTTGTAGGGCCTTTGTAATCTGAAGTCCATCGGTGGCTGCCGGATACCCGTTTTCCGGCCCGCCCGTTCGCAGGCTCACCGCCTGAGCCTGCCACAGGTCTCGCTGGTATTTCGGCCAGCGGACGTCGCCCATGCCCTCTTCCATCGCCCTTCCTCCCGACCCCACCCCCGTCGACCTCCTCGCCCTCGGTCGCGCCTTCACCCTCGAGCAGATCGAGGCAGCCGGGCATCGGCCGGCCTATGCCGGGGCCGGCAGAATGGCCGATGCCCTGCTGGACGAGGCGGCCCGGGTGCTCGCACCGCTGGGCATAGCGCCGGTCGCCCTGCAAGCGCTGCTCGGGGAGCGGGTGGCGGAGGCCGGGCTGGCGGTGTTCATGGCCAAGCTGGCCCGGGAGCGGCAAGCGCGGCGGGCCACGGTGACGCGGGACATTCCGGGACCCCCGGCGCTGCGGCTGGTCTCGACGCTGGATCAGCCCGACCTGCCACCGCCAGTCCCGGGGCCGCCGCTCAATCCGGCCGGACTGGGCGCCCACCGCATCGAACTCCGCTCCGGACGCACGCTCCGGTTCGAGCACTACTGCCAGTACCGCACCTACTCTGGTGTGCTGTGCGGCTACCCGAAACGCTCGGACGTGCGGCGGGAGATCGAGCGCCACCTGCGCCACGCCGGCGCGGGCAGTACCGGTCCGCAGCCGGTGCTGCTGGTGCCGCGGATGACGGCCTACGCCTATCCTCCGGAAGGTGGCATCGAGGACGATCCCTGCGAGGCGCTGCCGCCGGTCACCACGGTCGCACGCTTCGAGTCGCGCCCGGTGGGAGATGGGGATGCCTCCTGGGTGCAGGTGGTGTGGTTCCAGCACGCGTGGGGGTTGCCGCCGGCAGAGGTCCTCGACGACCTGCGGGTCATC
Source organism: uncultured Gammaproteobacteria bacterium (assembly GCA_964404305.1). Lineage (GTDB taxonomy): Bacteria > Pseudomonadota > Gammaproteobacteria > JADZEE01 > JADZEE01 > CAYOJP01. Next base: position 5,706 of record CAYOJP010000101.1, on the reverse strand, counting down.
GACTGGGAACGGCACGCGACGGATGAGTCGTGGTGAGTCGTCGCTGACCAGGGACAACGACGTCGGGTTCCGACGCTGCGACCGGGACGACGACCATTACCGCTGCATCCCGGCTCTTCGGCGGGGAAGACAGGGGGCTGCATGGCCCTGGCAACGGCGCACGGACGTTCATTGGTCGGGGCGGGTGACCCGGGACGAGGCGCCATCTGCCTGCAGTGCAGCAAGCGCGAACGATCGAACCGCGGGTGCGGGTCGACGGCGCGCATTCGCCCGCCCGGCCGGCCGGCGGTACCATGCAGCGCGATCCGGCCCACGAGGAGGGCCGCACCGAATGTCCGTTCCCGGGATGCCCGATTCCGCTCTGAAGCAGCGCCTGGCGGCGATCCTCGCCGCGGACTGCGCGGGCTATTCGCGCCTGATGGCGGCCGACGAGCGGGCAACGGTGACGGCGCTGGATGCGGCGCGCAAGGTGTTCCGGACGCACATCGAGCGCTGCCAGGGCCGGGTCATCGACATGGCCGGCGACTCGGTGCTGGCGGTGTTCGAAACGGCCGCCGGGGCGGTGTCGGCGGCGCTCTCCGTCCAGCAGCGGCTCGCCGAACTCCTTGCCGATGTCCCCGAGGAGCGCCGCATGCGCTTCCGCATCGGCGTGCACCTGGGCGACGTGATCGAGAAGCCCGACGGCACGGTGTACGGCGACGGCGTGAACATCGCCGCGCGGCTCGAGGGACTGGCCGCGCCCGGCGGGATCACGGTCTCGGACGCCGTGCACGGCGCGGTCCGCAGCAAGCTCGCGGCGAGCTTCACCGACCAGGGCGAGCAGACGGTCAAGAACATCGCGCACCCGGTGCGCGCGTTCCGTGTGCATGCCAGCGGCGTGCCGCCTCACGGGCCGGTGCCGCAGGCGGCCGGCGTGCCCCATGACCATGCGTCGGACAAGCCTTCCATCCTCGTGCTGCCGTTCGTCAACATGTCCGGCATGCCCGAGCAGGAATTCTTCGTCGACGGGCTGACCGAGGACATCCTGACCGCATTGTCGCGGTTCCGCGAGCTGTTCGTGATCTCGCGCAACACCTCGTTCAAGTACAAGGGGCCGGCGGTCGACGTCCGCAAGGTCGCGGGCGAACTCGGCGTCAGCTACGTCGTCGAGGGCAGCGTCCGCAAGGCCGGCAACCGGGTGCGGATCACCGTGAAGTTGATCGAGGCGGAATCCGACCACCACATCTGGTCCGAGCGCTACGACCGCGAGCTCGAGGACATCTTCGCGATACAGGACGAGGTCACCTCCGCCATCGTCGCGACGCTGCCGGGCCGCCTCGAGGCCGACGTGCGCAACCGCGCGGAGCGCAAGCCACCCGTGAGCATGGCCGCCTACGAGTGCGTGCTGGAGGCGAAGATCCTGCACCATCGCGCGAAGCTGCGGGACAACACCCGCGCGGCCGATCTGATCCGGCGCGCGGTCGAGCTCGATCCGGGCTACGGGCACGCGCATGCCTGGCACGCCTGCATCCTCGGCCAGCAACTGGCCAACGGCTGGAGTACGGATCCCGCTGAAACGGAGGCAGCGCTGGCGCACGAACTCGAGGTCGCGCTCGGGCTGGACCAGAACGACAGCGACGTGCACCGCATCCTTGCGGCCCTGAGCGTCATGCGCAACGACCTCGACCGGGCGGCCTCCCACCAGCAGCGCGCGCTGGCCCTCAACCCGAACGACGACCTGATCGTTGTGCAGCAGGGCGAGATTCTCACCTGGTTCGGCCACGCCGAGGAGGGGATCGAATGGATCCGCAAGGCGATGCGCCTGAACCCCTACCACCCCGACCGCTACTGGTTCCACCTGGCGCGCGCGCAGTTCGTCGCGCGTCGCTATCTGGAAGCGATCGAGTCCCTTCGGCACATCGCGACGCCGGATGGCACGCATCACGCCCTGCTAGCGGCCTGTCATGCCCAGCTGGGCCTTCCGGAGGCGGCGGCCGCGCATACGGCGGCCGTCCTGAAGTCCAAGCCCGGCTTCACCGTGCGCTCGCACTGCCTGCCGATTCTCCACTACCAGCGCGCCAGCGATCGCGAACACCACTTCGACTCGCTGCGCAAGGCCGGACTGCCCGAATGAGCGACGCGCCGGTCCGCGGCGCCCCCTGAGCGGACGCACGCGAGGAGCCGCGCCGCATGCACTTCGACCACGTCACCGTCATCGGCCTCGCCGGCGGTGCCTTCTACCTTGCCAGCCACTTCATGCGCGGCATGGTGCCGCTGCGCATCCTGTCGCTGTTCAGCAACGTCGCGCTGATCGTCTACAGCGTGCTGCACCTGGAGTTCGACCTGGCGCGTCTGGTCGTCGCGCCCGAGTTCCTGCTGAACACCATCCTGCTGCCGATGAACGCCAGGCGGCTGGTGGAGATCCTGCGCCTGACGAAGCAGATCGAGCAGGTCACCGGGAAGTCGCCGGTGTCCGAGTGGCTGCTGCCGCACATGCACCTGCACGAGCACGCGGCCGGGCACGTGCTGTTCCGCCGCGGCGACAAGGCGGACGAGATCTACTACGTGGCCAGCGGCACGCTGCGGCTCGAGGAGGTGGGCGCGACCATCGGGCCGGGCGAGCTCGTCGGCGAGATCGGCCTGTTCGCGCCGGACAAGGTGCGCACGATGACCATCGTCTGCGACACCGACTGCGAGCTGTACCAGATGACCGACGAGCAGATCTACCGCCTGTACTACCAGAACCCCAAGCTCGGCTTCTACTTCATGAAGCTGATCGTCGAGCGGCTGATGCGCGACATCGAGCGGCACAAGGCCACGGCGCAGGCGGGGTAGCCCTGCGCCGCGCGCGGGCGGGACGCCCTGCCAAGTGCTACCGTGCCCGGCTCCGGCCGTACAACCGCCCTTCTCCCTCATCGACCTTCGCAGGGGTGCGCGCGGTCCCACGCCAACCTTGCGGGCGGAATCTTTACAGTGTGCTCGCAACACCGGTAATGTTCGCGCCGTGTTTTCCCGGCATTCATTCCAACTGTCGGCCGTGCTGCTGGCGGCGACCGCGTTGCCCGGGGCCGAGGCGCTGGCCCATGCAGTGGTGGTGAAGGCGACGCCGCCGGATCGGGCTGCGCTTGCGCAAGCGCCGGAGCAGATCGTCCTGGAGTTCAATGCGAAGCTCGAAAAGCAGCTTACGGACGTCCGCCTCGAGCGCGCCGGCGGCGGCACGCAGTCGCTGCAGGATATCGCCCCGGAACCGGCCGTCATGCGCATTCCGCTGCCGCCGGACCTGCCCGCCGGCGCCTACACCGTGCATTACCGCGTCCTCGCAACCGACGGGCATGCGACCCAGGGGGTACTGCGCTTCACCCTCGACGGCGCGCCGTGACGCGGCATGATCCAGCTCGCTGGCTACTTCACCGTTCTGCTGCACGCCGCCGCGCTCATCGGGATGGCGGCCAGCGTGGGTGTATTCGTCTTCTGCGCCCTGGTGTTGCGGCCCGCCGCGGGTGGCACTGCCGGAGCCGCTGAATCCAGGCTGCTGCGGTTCGCCGTCGTGGGCGCGCTGCTGACCGCCGCCGCACTGGCCGGCATGCTGCTCCTGGGGCCGTGGAGCCTGGCGGACGGCGGCGCGTGGCCCATCCGCGAGTACCTCGCGACCGGCTTCGCCCGGGCGAGTGTCACGCGCCTGGCCCTCGTGCTCGGGTGCGCGGGGGCCCTGTTCTGGCTGGGACGCCGGCCGGACAGTGCGCCGCGCCGCGCGCTCGTGGCGGCGTGCATGGCGGCAATGGTTTTCAGCGGTGCCTGGACGGTGCATGCGGTGAGCCGACTGCACGACGTGCTGCCCCTGATGGTCGCAACCACCGCGCATCAGCTCGCCGCAGTGGTCTGGACGGGCGGCGTGATGGCGCTGCTCGTGTGCAGGAACGCGTGCCGGCCCGGTCAGGGCAACACCACGCTGTGGCCGCGCCTGCTGGCGCGCTTCTCGCCGCTGGGGATGCTCTGCGTGGCTGTCATCATAGCCGCCGGTGTCTACGTGGCCAGCCACTACGTCGGCGATCCGGCGTCGATCTACGGCACGGGTTACGGCGTGATGGTCGTTGCCAAGGTCCTGCTGCTCGCGACGGCGCTGACGCTCGCGACCCTGAACCTGCTGCACACCCGCCGCTGGCGCGCCTCCGGTGACAGGCGCGACATCGCGACCCGTGTGCCGGTCTTCATCGAGGTCGAGCTGGTGGTGTTGCTCGCCATCCTGCTGCTCGGGGCCAGCGTGGCCGCGACGCCGCCGGCAGCGGACATGCAGACCGAGCGGGCGACGGTCGCGGAGGTGCTCGACACGATTGCCCCCAAGCGGCCGCGGCTCACGCCCCCGGATCATGCCGCGCTCCTGGCCGATTATTCCTCGCCGCTCGAATTCTTCGAGCCGTCGACCGCGATGAACCGGGCGCAGAGCAACTTCAACCACAACGCGTCCGGCGCGTTCGTGCTGCTGATCGGGGTGCTGGCGATCCTCCACAGGCTCGGGCTCGCCGACTGGGCGCGGCACTGGCCACTGCTGTTCCTGCCGTTCGCGGCCTTCCTGCAGGTGATCGTTCAGCCGACCGGCTGGCCGCTCGGAAACGAGGGTTTCTTCGAGCAGCTGCGCAGCCCCTCGGTCGTGCAGCACCGCCTCGCCACGCTGCTGCCACTGGTCATCGGCGTGATGGAGTGGCGGGTGCAGACCGGCGTGCTGGCAGCGACGCGGTGGCGCTACACCTTTCCCGTGCTGTGCTTCGTCGGTGCCGCCGTCCTGCTGACGCACACGCACACCGCGCTCGGCACCAAGCGGGAATTCCTGATCGAGGTCTCGCACGTCGGCATCGGGATCTTCGCGCTGATGGCCGGCATCGGCCGCTGGCTGGAACTGCGCCTGCCAGCGCCGGCATCGCGTTTCGCCGGTGTCCTGTGGACGACGAGCCTGATGGCGGTGGGGCTGCTGCTCCTGTTCTACGAGGAATGATGGCGGCACGCGGGCCGGCGGTTCTGCCGTGACGACCGACACACTCCTGCGGGGCACGGTCTGGCTAGCACATCCCGCGTGATACGCTCGTATTCATGCTTGCCGGACATCTTGTCCCGCGCGCCTGCCTGGTCGGCGCGTCCATGGTCGATGCTGGTGATTCGCGCGGCAGTTTCCTGTTCCGGCCGGGCGAGGATCGCCTGCAGCTCCAGCTCGCCACCTACCTGCATTACGAGGACAGCGACGATTACGCCGGCCCCCCGATCTACGGTGGCGCGGAGATCCGCAAGCGCAGCGGATGGTTGTACGGGCTCGGGCTGTTCAACAATTCGTACGACCAGTTCTCGCAGTACCTGTATTTCGGCCGGCAGTTCGACATATACCAGTTCCAGGACCTGTCCCTGCACCTGAAGATGAGCGGCGGCATCGCCCATGGCTATCACGGCGAGCACGAAGACGCCCTGCCGATGAGGATCGGGGACATCGGCCCGGTCATCATTCCCGCGGTCGGCGTTAACAGGGGCCAGTGGTCCACCGACCTCGTGTTCCTGGTGGACGAGGCGCTGATGTTCAACGTCGGGTACGAACTCGGCGATTGACCGGGGCGCTCGCTGCCGTCGGCGCGTAGCGCCTTCAGGAGCGGGATTGCCCGCGATGCTTTCCCCGGGGCGGCGCCAACGCTTATCGCGGCTGAAGCCGCTCCTACAGGAGCCTTGCTCCAGCGTTGGTGCGTAGCT
>CAYOJP010000100.1:0-12822 GCA_964404305.1 uncultured Gammaproteobacteria bacterium | reverse complement strand
GTCAGCTCGAAGGTCACGGTGGTGAGGTCGTCCTCGACCTGCTGCCGCTTGAACTTCATGCTGCCCGTCGCATCCTTCCAGCGGCCGTTGCCGCCCATCAGTTCGGCCTCGCCCCCGTTCGCGTCCTGGGAGCCGGTCACGTCGAAGCCGTTCCCCGCATCCTCGACGAACGTACAGTAGAAGCGCGCCGTGAAGTCGGTTTCCGATCGCGACTGGCCCAGTCCCGCGCACTGCACGGTGAGTAGTGCCGGCGGCGTCGTGGACAAGGCCGCAACGCCGGTGCTGCGGGCGATGATTGCGGCGTCGCCGCTGGCCAGCGGCAGCACCGACTTGACCGACGCGAGCCGTGCCGTGCCCGAATAACTGACCGTCTCAGCCGCCGCGCCCGTCCCGGCCTGCACCGCCGCCAGCGCGAACATCGCGCCCACCCACGCCCGGAGAGTCACGTCGTCACCCCCGCTTGCCGCCCGCCCTGCCGGTTCATTGCACGCTGTAGCCGCGCGCGGCCATGCAACTGGCATACGCGCGCATGTGATTGCCGCTGCCCGCCTGGTACTGTTGCGCGGCCATCTGCTGCTGCTCCGCGTACCAGCGCTGCTCTTCGGCCTGGCGGTTCGCCCGGCGGATGCCCCCGAACAGGGCGCCGGACGCTGCGCCGATGGCCGCCCCCTTGCCGGCATCGCCGGCGATGGCCCCGCCGATGGCACCGAGGGCGGCACCGCCAGCGGCATCGCGCATGACGCCGCCCTGCCCGACCTGGCCCGCGCCGAAACCACCGGAAGCCGGCGGGGTGCCGTAGGCGACCGTCGGGGGCCGCCTCGGGTCGAAACCGGTCTGCTGGACCGCCCACTGGTAGCAGTCGGCATGGTCGGCCTTCTGCGCAGCGCCGGACTGTCCCTTCAGGGGGTAGGCATACACGGTCACCTGGGCTGCAAGCCGGGTCGCGGCAATCAGCGCTGTCGCCGCGATTCCTGCGACCATCAGGCATTTGCCGAATGCTTCACGGCGACTCATCTGTTCCCGATCCTCCTGGATCCCCTGGGTGACAATGGCGATCCGATGTCCGCCCCCGGACTGCGGGTACCGCTGGCTTTCCGGACCTCGCGAGCGCCCCCCGACGCGCTGCCGGTATCTTAGCATCGCAGCATCGAATGATTTTCGCCATGCATGCCATTCCCCGAATTCCGGTGGGGCCGGGGCGCGGGACGCGGGAACCAGCCCCGTGACGCGCGCACTGACCGCCGCGTGCGCCGACCGCCGCCCACCTGCTGAGGGGGCAAGCACCGCCCCTCCGCTGCCGGTCCGGCCTGATCCATCGCAAATGCGCGGAGGACTGCGAGCCGGAGCGCGCTGCCATTCCCCGGGGTCTCCCTCCGCACTCTTGCGCGTCTTGGGCGTCCGCACCTTCCGGGGGTTGCCCGCACGGCAGGCGGATCAGAGCCTGCGACCACTGCGCGTACCCGGCACCGAGGTGGCGCAGGTTGCACATTGAACGGAGGCGCTCGGCAATGATTCCCGACTGCTTCGTACCGTGGCCGATGCACCATGCGGCACTGGGCAGCTTCCACCTGGGCGAACTGCACTGACGGTGCGGCGCCCCCCCCGTCAGTCGCCGGGCAGCAGCTTCGCTTCGAGCAGCCGATCTCGGGACAGGCGGCACTCGAACGCCCGCATCGGCGGTTGCGCGAGCGTCGTGCGATAGTCGATGGTGCCGGTGATTTCCGCCACGCCGTCGTCGGCGCCGGCACGCGGCGCCCGCGGTCGCAGCCGGCCTTCCATGGGGTTGACCATCCGGCCGGTCACCGCCTCCGCGCACGCGAGCCACGCGCACTCCGCGCGGATGGCCTGCGTCGCGGGGCGCTCGCAGTGCCGGATCCCGACGATGCGCCCGTCGCGCCAGAGCGCATAGGGCGCGGGTGGCGCAGGCGGCGGGCGGGACAGCCACGTCGCGACGACGGCGACCGCCGCCAGCGCGGCGGCCGCCACGCGCCTGACCGCGGGCGACAGGGTCATGAGCCATTGTAGGTCACGGCGCCGACCGGCGGTCGGGGGATCTCGGCCCCGGGCCGTGATCGACGGCCGGGCGTGCGCCTGGCGCCGACAGCTTTGCGATGCAGGCGGCAGCCGGCGTGAAATGCAGGGCCTGGATTTCGATCACTACGCCCCCGCGCCGGTGCCGGGCGGGCCCGCCGCGACCCGCTCGAGTACGACCATGTATCGCGGCGATTGCGGCGCCGGGACGCGTGCGGCAGACTCGCCGTGCCACCGTCCGCGCGGCCGCGCCGGTCCCGCGCCGGGGCAGCGCAGCCATGGCCAGCCCCCGACACGCCTTCCCCGTCGTCCGCACCAAGCTCGAGCCGCCGCAGCAGCGTGGCGCGATGGTCGAGCGCGGCCGCGTCCTGACGCGCCTGAGGGTCGGCGAACGGCAGACGCTGAACGTGCTCGTCGCGCCGGCGGGCTCCGGCAAGAGCACGCTGCTCGCGCAGTGGCGCAGGGCGCTGGTGGCCGGCGGCCGCACCGTGTGCTGGCTGTCGCTGGACGAATCCGACAGCCGCGAAAGCCTGTTCCTTGCCTCGCTGGTGGCGGCCCTCGCGCACGGCGGCTGCGCGGTCGGCCGCGATGCGCTCGTCGACTACGAGCAGCAGCGGCGCGCCGATGCCGGCGAGCGCTTCATCGCCGAGCTGGTGAACGAACTGTGCGCGGTGCGCGGCCACGCCCACCTGTTCCTCGATGACTTCCACCTCGTCGGCGCCGAGCGCGTCCCGGCCCTCGTGCGGCGACTCGTGCAGTACGCCCCCCCGCATCTGCATCTCGTCGTCGCCTCGCGCGCGCTGCCGGACCTCGGCCTCGCGCAGCTCGGCCTCGGCGAGCGCGCGACCGTGCACGAGGCCCGCGAACTGCGCTTCGACTTCGAGGAGACCCGCGCGTTTCTCGAGGAACGGCTCACGGTGAAGGTCGGGCCCGGCGAACTGCGGACGCTGTACGACGTCACCGAGGGCTGGGTGGGCGGCCTGCAGCTCGCCGCCCTCGCCCTCAACCGCGTGCAGAACGTGCCGGACTACGTGCGGGGCTTCGCCCGCGGCTCGCGCGACATCGGCGAGTACCTCGCGGCCGAGGTGCTGGCCCGGCTCCCGGACGAGGTCGTGGCCTTCCTCGTGCGGACCGCAGTGCTGTCGCGGTTCAATGCGGACCTGTGCGAGTACGTGAGCGGAATCCACGGCTGCGAGCGCCTGCTGCGCCGGATCGAGGCGGAGAATCTGTTCGTGATCCCGCTCGACCGCGAAGGCCGCTGGTACCGCTACCACCACCTGTTCCAGGCGCTGCTGCGCGAACGCGCGGCGCGGCTGCCGGACGCCGAGCAGGCCGACGCCCACCGCCGCGCGAGCCAGTGGTTCCGCGAACGCGGGCTGCTGGTCGACGCCGTCGAGCACGCGATGCAGAGCGGCGACATCGCCTGCGCGCTAGACACCCTCGAGCGCTGCGCGATGGACCTGGTGGAACGGGGCAACCTCGCGACGCTGGCGGACTGGCTGGAGCGCCTGCCGGCGGTCGAGGTCGCGGGCCGCTGGCCGCTGCAGCTCGCCCGGCTGTGGGCGCTGATCCTCGGCGTGCGCATCGACGAGGCCCGCGCCCTGCTGCGCGACCTGCTCGCGGACCTGGTCCCCGGCGATCGCGGGCGCGGCTTCGTCACCGCGGTGGCCGCCGGCGGGATCGCGGCCTACGGCGACGATGACGCCGGAGCGCGGGAACTGCTCGCGTGGTTTCCCCCGCAGGGGGACCGCTACCACGTCGGCGCGGCCTGCAACATCGTCAGCTTCGGGCACCTGTACGCGGGCCAGCTCGACGAGGCGCGCAACGTGCAGACCTGGGCCAAGCGCTGGGACGAGGCCGACCGGAGCCGGTTCACGGTCGTCTACAGCCGCTGCCTCACCGCGCACAGCTACCAGCTCGAGGGACAGCTCGACGCGGCGCTCGAACTCCTGACGCCGGCGCTGGCGGGCGCCGAGGCCGAGAGCGGCGAGCGCGCGGCGCCCGCCTGCGTCGCCGCGAGCTTCCTCGCCGACGTGCGCTACGAACGGGACGACCTCGACGGCGTACTGGACGCGGTCGCTCACCGCATGCAGCTCATCCGTGAGCTGGTGCTGCCGATGGGCATCATCCTGGCGACCACGGCCTACGCCCGGGCGCGCGCGCTCCGGGGCCAGCGCTGGGATGCCGAGGATGCGCTGCAGCGTTTGCGCGCCCAGGGGGAGCAGCGGCAATGTCCGCGCATGACCGTGGCGGGCCTCGCCGGGCGGATCCGCCTGCTGCTCGCCGACGGCGCGGCAGGCGAGGCGGCGGCGCAGCAGGCGCTGCTCGAGCGGTACGCCGCCACGCATCTCGACGGCCGCCCCGCCAGCGGCACGTTCGCCGAGGCGCGACGGCTCGTGCGCCTGTCGCGAGCGGCCGTGGCGCTCGCCGCCGGCCACGGCGCGCGCGCGGCGGACCTCGCCGGCGCGGTCCGCGCCGAGTACGAACGGCTAGGCTGGCACGTGCCGGCGCTGCGCGCGGGCCTGCTGCAGGCGGCGGCACACCTCCAGGCCGGGCAACCCGCGCACGCCACCGCGCTCGCCGCGCCGGCCCTGGCGCAGGCCCGGAGTTTCGGCCTGCTGCGCAGCCTCCTCGACATCGGTCCCGCGCTCGAGCCGGTGCTCGCACAGGCACGCACGCAGGCCGACGACGAGTCGCGCACCTGGCTCGACGCGCTCCTCGCACGCGGCGCGCAGCGCCCGGGCTCCGCCGCGGCGCCGGCACCGGTCCCGCCGGCGAGCTTCGATCTGAGCGTCCGGGAAGGCGAGATCCTCGCGTTGCTGAACGGCGGGCTGCCGACCAAGGTCATCGCCTCGACCCTGCTCGTCTCGGGCGAGACGGTGAAATGGCACCTGAAGAACCTGTACCGCAAATTCGGCGTCGCCAACCGCTACCACGCGGTCCTGCGCGCGCGCGAGCTGGGCCTGGTGCCCGATCGTGCGGCAACGCAGCACGAACGACCGCCGCGGCCCTGAGCCGCCCCCTCCCCCCCCGAAAAGTGGGGGCACGTCCGCCTGCGATCGCGTCATTCTGCCCGTACCCCCGACGGCGCCGCGCGCCGGCCCGGCGGGGCCGTTCCCCCGCGCGCAGGCGAGGCAGGCGATGCACAAGCTCATCAACATCGACAACGGCGGCACGCTCACGGACTTCTGCGTGCTCGACGGCGCGCAGCTCCGCTACACCAAGACGCTGACGACGCCGCACGATCTGAGCAGCTGCTTCTTCGAGGGCCTCACGCGCATCGCGCAGGACTGCTACGGCGAGCCCGACGTCGCCCGCCTGCTGCAGGAGACCGACTACATCCGCTATTCGACCACGCAGGGCACCAATGCGCTGGTCGAGCGCAAGGGTCCGCGCCTCGGCGTGATCGTCGCAGCCGGCGACGATCTCGACGTGCTGCTCCCCGCCGGGCCGCTGCGGTCGCTGTTCGACACGCTGGTCGCCGGGCGCGTCGAGCGCATCGACGGCGCGCTGCCGCCGGACGCGCTCGATACCGGGGTGACGCGGGCGGTCAACGCGCTGACCGCCGCCGGCGCGAGCCGCCTGGTGGTGAGCCTCGGGACGGCGGACTTCGTCCGCCAGGAACGCGCGATCGAACGCGTCGTGCTGCGCCGCTACCCGACCCACCTCCTCGGCGCGGTGCCGGTGACCGTCGCCGGCGAGATGACGCAGGACCCCGACCCGGCGCGGCGCCTGTTCACGGCGCTCTTCAACACTTTCCTGCACCCGGCGATGGAGCGCTTCCTGTACAGCGCCGAGCACCGCCTGAAGCAGCATCGCACGCGCAACCCGCTGCTCGTATTCCGCAATGACGGCGGCTCGGCGCGGGTCGCGAAGACCATCGCGCTCAAGACCTACAGCAGCGGCCCGCGCGGCGGCATGGAGGGTGCGCGCGCCCTCGCCCGCCATTACCGCCTGCCTCACCTCGTGACCTGCGACGTCGGCGGCACGACGACCGACGTCGGCGTCGTGATCGACGGTGGCGTGCCGGAGATCCGCCGCGGCCTCGTCGAGGACGTTCCCATCTCCTTCCCGCTGTGCGCCCTGCACAGCGAGGGCGTCGGCGGCAGTTCCGTCGTGCGGGTGGCCGGCGGCCGGATCGTGGTCGGACCGGACTCCGTGGGCGCGGTGCCGGGCCCGGCCTGCTTCGGGCGCGGCGGGACGGACGCCACGATGACCGACGCGGTGCTCCTCGCCGGCCTCATCGCGCCCGACACCTACTTCGGCGGCGAACTGCAGCTGGATCCCGAGCGCGCGCGGCGGGCCGTGCTGGAGCACGTCGGCGTCCCGCTCGGTCTCGATGCCGATGCCGCGGTGGCGGCCATCGAGACCGCGTGGGTGGCCAAGATCGAGCAGGGCGTCCGCCGCGCGGCCCCCCCGCGCGCCGACAGCACCCTGCTCGCGTTCGGCGGAGCCGGCGCGCTGGTCGCGACGCGGATCGCCGCCGCCCTCGGCGTCCGCGACGTGATCGTACCGGGCCTGTCGGCGGTGTTCAGCGCCTTCGGCATCGGGTTCTCGGACCTGTCGCAGCACTACCAGGCGCACCTTCCCCGGCCGGACCCTGCGGGGGTGACCGCCGCCTGGGAGACGCTGTACGCGCGCGCGGAACGCGACATGTTCGCCGAAGGCGCCCCGATCGGTGCATGCGAGGTGCGCGGAACCCTGGCCATCGGCGGCGGCGGCGGCTGCGAGGCGAACCACGCCTGGCATCCCGGGGCGGCGCTGCCGGCCGCCTGCGCCGGCGCCGACGAGACCACGCTGCACCTCGTGGTCACGAAACCCATCCGCCGCATGCCGCTCGCCCCGTTGACGGCCGCAGCGGTCACCGCGGCCCGGGCAGGGGGCATGCGCACCGTGCTCGTGGCCGGCGAACGGCGGGCGCTGCCGCTGTTCCGACTGGACGATCTCGGGCCCGGCGCCGGCGCCGCCGGTCCGGCGATCGTCGAGGAGCGCTACTTCACCGGGCGCATCGACGCCGGCTGGCGCTTCGCGCTGACCGGCAACCGCGATCTCCGCCTGACCCGCGACGCCTGAGGACACGCGCATGAAGATCTGCATCACCGAGTACCTCCGCATCGATCTCGGGCGCGAGCGCTGGGAGTGCCGCCGCTGCGGCCGCGATCTCGGCGACGCGCGCGGGAACTACAAGCGCGGGCTGCTGGTTCACGACCGCGATCCCCGCGAGATCCACCGGCCGCTCATCGACCCGGCGAAGTATGCCTACACCTTCGCCCCGGACCCCGCCTACACGGCGCTGCTCGAGTTCTACTGCCCGGGCTGCGGCACGCTCGTGGAGACCGAGTACACGGTCCCGGGCCACCCGCCTACGCACGACATCGAGCTCGACATCGACTCGCTCAAGGTCAAGGCCGCGGAGTGGGCGGCCGCGCACGGCGGCACGCTGCCGGCGCCCGAATCCCTGCACAAGCCCGGACCCGCGCAGCGTGCGCTCGCGCACCGGCACGACGGACCGCACGGATGAAGCGCGTCTCGGTCGACATCGGCGGCACCTTCACCGACTGTTTCGTCGCCTGGGGCGGGCGGTACGTGCAGGCCAAGGCCCTCACCACCCACCACAACCTGGCCGCCGGCTTCAACGAAGCGCTGGAGCTGGCGGCCGCGGAGCTTGGAATCGACACGCGCGCCCTGCTGTCGCAGGTCGACTCGGTGCGCTACTCCACCACGCTCGGCACCAACGCCCTCATCGAGCGCAAGGGCCCGCGCATCGGCCTGCTCGTGACCGCCGGGTTCGGCAGCAGCGTGCCGCTGTCGCGCGGACGCGGTCACGCCGAAGGGCTCAGCTACGAGGAAGCGCACGACCTGCCCCGCGCGCTGCGCCCGGAGCCGATTGTCCCGATCCCCATGATCCGCACGGTCCGCGAGCGCATCGGCTACGCCGGCGACGTGTTCATGCGCCTGGAGGAGGACGACGTCCGCATGAAGCTGCGCGAACTCGTCGACCAGGGCGCCGAAACGCTGGTCGTCGTGCTCGCCAACAGCGTCGTGAATCCCGCGCACGAGCTGCGCATCCGCGAGATCTTCCTGGAGGAGTACCCGGGCTGGTACCTCGGCGCGGTGCCGATGCTGCTCTCGCACCAGGTGGCGGGGCGCAAGGGCGAGTACACGCGCGCGACCTCGACCATCATCGACGGCTTCCTGCACAGCGCCATGTACCACGGACTGGGAAGCCTGGAGCTGTCGCTGCGCGAGAACGGCTACGCCCGGCCGATGCTCATCAACCACAACTCCGGCGGCATGGCGCAGCTCAATTCCACCGACGCGCTGCAGACCGTGCACTCCGGACCGGTTGCGGGCATCGCCGCGTCCGAGCATCTCGCCCGTGACGGCGGCCTGGGCAACGTCATCGCCACCGACATGGGCGGCACCAGCTTCGACATCGGCATCGTCACCGCCGACGGCGAGCGCCACTACGACTTCAACCCGGTCATCGACCGCTGGCTGGTCAGCGTGCCGATGGTGCACCTGGTCACGCTGGGGGCCGGGGGCGGCTCCATCGCGACGTTCGACCCGGTCTACGGGCGGGTGAAGATCGGTCCCGAGAGCGCCGGATCCGATCCCGGCCCGGCCTGCTACGGCCGCGGCGGACGCCTGCCGACGGTGACCGACGCCGATCTCGCGCTCGGCTACCTGGACCCGGAGAACTATGCCGATGGCCGCATCCGGCTCAACGTGCGGCGCGCCAGCCGCGCGCTGGACGACGCCCTGGCCGGGCCGCTCGGCGCGGACACCATCGGCATCGCGAAGGTGATCCGGCAGACCGTGGACCACAACATGGCCGACGGCATCGCGACCGAACTGCGCTCGCGCGGCTACGTGCCGGAGGAGTTCACGCTGCTCGCCTACGGCGGCAACGGCCCGCTGCACTGCTGCGGCATCGCCCGGGCCCTGGGAATCTCCCGCGTGCTCGCGCCGCCGTTCTCGTCGGTGTTCTCGGCGCTGGGCGCGGGCAACGTCAACCAGCTCCACATCCACGAGAAATCGGTCTACACCGTGCTGTTCCACACGGCCCTGCGTCGCGTGCTGTCCGATTTCACGCAGCTGAACGCCACCATCGACGAGCTCAAGCAGCGCGGCCGCGACGATCTCACGCGCCAGGGCATGCCGCAGGAGGCCATCGCCTACCGGCTGGAGTTCGACATGCGCTACGGCAACCAGCGCGCGCAGACGGCCGTGGCCTACGACATCGAGCGCTTCGCCAGCATCCACGACGTGCTCGGGCTGATCGAGGCCTTTCACC
Source organism: uncultured Gammaproteobacteria bacterium (assembly GCA_964404305.1). Lineage (GTDB taxonomy): Bacteria > Pseudomonadota > Gammaproteobacteria > JADZEE01 > JADZEE01 > CAYOJP01. The sequence continues at coordinate 3,494 of CAYOJP010000100.1, read as the reverse complement.
GCCGCTACGGGGAGCGCTTCGGCGAGGGCTCGCAGGCGACCGAGGCCGGCGTGCGCATCAACACCGTGCGCGTGTCCTCGTACGTGGACATCGGCAAGGTGCGCTTCGACCGCCTGCAACCGCCGTCCGACCGCGTGCCGGCGGCGCCGGTCGGCGTCCGCCCGTGCCACTTCGTCGGCGCCGGCGGCGCGGTCGAGACGCGCCTCTACGATGCGTCCGCCCTGGAGCCGTGCACGTCGATCGACGGCCCGGCGGTCGTCACGACCCCAGCCACCACCTATCTCGTCGAGCCCGGCTGGAACTTCCACGCCGCGGCGCACGGCGCCGTCTGGTTCACGCGCGCGGCCTCGGGGCCGGGCGCCGGAGCACGTCCATGAGCACTGAAGCCGCCGCCCTCGGGACCGACGCGAACCTGAGCGTGCAGGAACGCCGCCTGCTCGCCGAGTTCCTGCGCGACAACCAGCTCTTCTACGGGCCCGACCCGGAAATCATGCGCGACCACACGCTGTCCGCGCGCAGCGACGCGGAGGCAAGGGTGCTCTCCAGCGGCCCGGATCCGAACCGCATGAACCTGCTGCGCGGGCGCCTCGACTCGGCGCTCAACGAGGCCTTCAGCATGGTCGAGCAGACCGGGGTCGCGCCGGGCGCCAAGTGGGGCGACCTGGTCGCGGCGGTGTTCACGGCCTCCGGCGATCTCGCGCAGATCGGCCCGCAGGGCATCGCCGTGTTCGCCTCCGTGTGCCACTACCCCGTGCGCTTCATCAACAAGTACTGGACGCACGACCCGACCGTGGGCGTGCGCGACGGCGACGCCTTCATCCACAACGACTCGCGCTACGGGGCGGTGCACAACACCGACCAGAGCATGATCATGCCCGTCTTCCACGAGGGCGAGCTCGTCTGCTGGCTGGCGGCGACCATCCACGAGGGCGAGAACGGCGCCATCGAGCCCGGCGGCATGCCGTCCATCGCCGAGTCGAAGTTCGACGAGGGGCTCAAGATGTGCCCCTTCAAGTGCGCCGAAAACTTCCAGTTGAAGCGCGACCTGGTCAACTTCCTGCAGAACTCGGTTCGCGATCCGAAGCTGCAGCTCTTCGACATGAAGGTGAAGCTGCACGCGGTGATCCGCCTGCGCCAGCGCGTGCTGGCAATCATCGGGGAGTTCGGCCGCGACTACCTCGTCGCCACGCTGCGCAAGACCCTGGAGGACACCGAGACCGAAGTGCGGCGCCGGATCGGCGAGCTGCCAGACGGCACCTGCCGCATCAACACCTTCATCGACAACGACCTGCGCGAGCACATCCTCGCCAAGTGGCCGCTGGAGATCACGGTGCGGGGCGAGCGCATGATCTTCGACCTGCGCGGCGCGTGTCCGGAGCTGACCAATCGCTCGATCAATGCTGCGCTGGCCTCGCTCAAGACCTGCCTGGCGACCAACGTCATCCTGTACATATGGCCGGACCTGCCGGCCAACTCGGCGGTGTTCTCGCCCATCGAGGTGCTGACCAACCGCAATTCGCTGGTCGATCCCGGCGACGAGGCGCCCAACGCCATGAGCCTCATCCCGCTGTTCCGGGCGCTGGGCGAGCCGACGATGGTGATGGCGAAGTTCCTCTACTGCCTGCCGCGGCGCTACACGGCCATCAACAGCGGCCACTACAACCAGCCGGCGACCTTCGTCTACGGCGGGCTCACCCAGCACCTGGAGGTGACCGGCAACTTCTGCGCCGACATCAACGGCAACGGCGCCGGCGGGCGCGAGGACAACGACGGCGAGCATTCCGTCGCGCCGGTATTCGGCGCGGTGGCCGACACCGGCGAGTTCGAGCTGGCCGAGGAGGAGCTGCCCTACGTGCGCCTCGTCGCGCAGCAGCTCGCGAAGGACCGGGTCGGCTTCGGCCGGCAGCGTGGAGGGCTCGGCTACGAGCAGATCGTCACCGTGCGCGGCTCGAGCATGTGGGGCTTCATGACCGGCCAGTGCGGGGCCAAGCATCCGTCCGCGTACGGGCTGTTCGGCGGCTACGGCTGCCCGGCCTACCCGCTCGCCAAGATCAAGGGCATCAACGTCTTCGACGTCATGCGCGAGCGGCCGGAGCTGATCGAGTTCGACATGGTGGCGATGATGAACGCGCAGGCCATCCCCGGCGGGCGTTACGTCATGCAGGACGGCGGGATGAACTTCGAGCTCTGCCGCGAGGGCGAGGTCTACATGATCTGCCAGGGGGCCGGCGGCGGCTACGGCGACGTGCTCGAGCGCCATCCGGAGCTGGTGATGAAGGACCTCGCCGAGCAGCTCATCTCCCCGGGGGTCGCCCGCGGGATCTACTTCGTGGTCTTCGACGAGCAGACGGGGGTTGTCGACGGGCCGGCGACGCAGGCGGCGCGCGCCGCCGAGCGCGAGGCCCGCAAGCGCCGGGGCATCCCCTACGACCGCTTCTGCGCGGACTGGGTTAAGGACGCGCCCGATCCCGCCCTGCCCTACTTCGGCAGCTGGGGCGCGAACGACGGGCCGATCATCGCCAGCCCCCCGGGCGGGGAGCGCGTGACGATGCCGGCAGACGCGGTGCGAGGGGTGATGTTGTCGAATCCGAAGGACCGGCGGATCGCGGAGCTGGAAGCCAGGGTCGCGGCACTGGAGAGTAAATAGCAGAGCGTAACTGTCGATCACCCCGGCGCCCCGGGGCATCCCAATGTCAGGTGCAGAAAATTACGCTCTGCGATTTAGCCTCGGGGAGCGCTGAGCACCCACGGGTCGGGGGGATCCCGCGAGCGGCCGTCGCGTGGCCGCCTGCCCGCGGTGTGATGCGCGGCGCGGGCGGTACGGCAGGGGGCGGGTGCTGACCCTGGCCATGTACCGCGGGTCGACCGGCACCGGAGCGCGGATTTTCACGGACGCCCGCCCGCCGCCGCGCGGGTGACGCAGGGCAACACCTGCAGGACGCGCTGATCGTCGCGCGCGCACCGCGCAGGCGTCGCCCGGGACCATGCCGCTCGCGTACAATCCGCCGGCGACGTCGACCACGGCCCCGCGCACCTGCGCAGCGGTTGAGGACGTGCCGGAGGCCCAGCGGGCGTTCCGGCCCGGGAGCGCGGTCGACACCGCGATCGAACCCGTCGATTGGCCTCGCGGTTCCTCCCGTGGCGGTCGCGAACCGCGTGACCGGCACGCGCTACGCGCGCGCTCGATCGGGGAGGCCAGATGCTCGCAGGCCGGGCGGATTCCGCGCTGCACGGCGAGCGGTACCAGAATCGACCATCCAGTACCGGAACGGATTACAATCGCCGCCAGCGGACCGCGCTGACTACGCATTACCGCCGGCCGGAACCCGGGGAGGGATCCAGACGATGCAGGACATCATCAAGCGCCTCGAGACCAAGCGCGCCGCCGCCCGCGCGGGCGGCGGCCAGCACCGGATCGACGCCCAGCACGGCAAGGGCAAGCTCGTCGCCCGCGAGCGCCTCGAACTGCTCTTCGACGAAGGCAGCTTCGAGGA
>CAYOJP010000099.1:5657-13025 GCA_964404305.1 uncultured Gammaproteobacteria bacterium | reverse complement strand
CGGCGTGCGCAACGGCAGTTCCACCCGCCAGATCGCGCCGCTGCCGTCGGGGGCGCGCCGCGAGCCGAGTTGCGCGACCTCGAGGCGCGCGAGCGTCGCCTCCGCGCCCGCCGTGAGCGAGGCGGCCACTTCGGCGGCCGGCGCCTCGGGACGCAGCGTCGGGGTCGCGGGGGGCGCAGCGCGCGGCGGCAGGTGCGGTTGCGGCGGTGGCGCGCCGGTGCCGGCCCAGGCGCGGCCGGGGTCGCCGGGGCGGTCCGCCGTCGCGGGCAGGCTGGCGAGGAGGCCGAGCACCGCCGCCTTCAGATCGGGCAAGGGCGAGAACGCGGGCGAGGTCGCGGCCTTCGCGAGGCGGGCTTCGAGGAAGGTGCCGGACTGCTCGACCGCCACGCGCAGGCGCGCCGGCGCCGCCACGTCGTCGGGCGTCGGCACGAGGCCGAGCACCGCCTGCGCCGCCGCGGCGAGGCCCGGGCGCTGCGCCAGCACCGGTGCCCGCGCGTTCGTCAGGACATCGAGATCGGCGAACAGGGTGCCCGGCGAGTCCTGCACCGGCAGTGCCGCCCGCAGTTGCGCGGCGACCGTGGCGGCCGTGCCGGACGGCGCCGGGGTCGATGGCAGCGGGGCGCGGGCCTGCTGCGGCATCGCCAGTGGCTCGAGCACCGGCAGCGGGCCGGGCTGCAGTACCCGCAGGAACGCCGTGGTGCCGACCGGCAGCGGCGCGGCGAGCGTTGCCTTCGGGCGCGTGTCGCCCACCGCGAGCGTCGCCACCCCGTCTTCGATGCCGAGGACGGTCGCCCGCAGGACCTCGCCGATCCGCCAGCCGGCGCCCGGGCGCGGCGCACTCTCGCTGCGCGGCAGATCAGTGGCGGACCCGGGGAGTTGCAGCATCGCGTCCGTCCTCCGGAACTCCGTGAACCCGGGGCTCGAACCCGAGCAGCGACGGAGCACGGGTCCGGTCCCGGTTTCAGGCAGATAGCGGCCGGCGCGGGGCGGGCTTTAGGGGGGCGCGCGTTCGACCCAGGGCGACACGATGCCGTGGCGGCCGGTGAGGGCCTTGGCCGCCGCGAGGGCCTCGGTCCGATCGCTGTACCCGGCGATGTCGAGGCGGACCCAGTGGACGCCGTCGATGGTGGCCTCGCCGGGCGTCGTCGCGTAGCCCGCGTCGGCGAGCGCGGTGCGTGCGGCGTCCGCCGCCGCGGCGTCGCGGAAGGCGGCCAGGTGCACGCGCCACTCGCCGTCGATGCCCAGCACGCCGTTGCCCGCCTGCAGCTCGGTCTCCTGGGCCCAGCGCCCGAGGTCGTCGGGGTTCACCGGGCCGACCGGCAGCGCCGGCTGGTTCTTCGGCGCCATGAACAGGGAGTTCGCCTCGGTCATCTCCACTGTCTGGCCGTCGCGGGTGATGGTGATCGCGCCCTCCAGCAGCACGACGAAATCGCGCTCCGCCTCCGCCTTGCCCCAGACGTCCGTGCCGCGGATGCCGATGGTCGCGGTCGCCACGCGCGCGGTGACGTCGCGTTTGCGGGCCTTGCCGATGGCGGTCGTGGTGAAGCGGAACGCACCCTTCAGGACGTCGAGCACGCCCTCGAAGACGCCGTCCCCGGTCGCCGGCGGGGCGAGCTTCTCCAGGTTCAACGTGGCGTCCGCACCGAGCTTCACGGTACTGCCTTCCTCCAGGCGCAGGAGCACGCGGGCGCCGCTGCCGGTGACGATCCGGTCGCTGCTCGCGAGTTCGGCGCCGGGTGCGAGCGGCGCGCGGGTCGCCCCGCGCTCCAGCCAGGCCGGCATCTGCAGGCCCTCGACCCGGGCCGCGGGGGCCGCCGCAAGCGCCGCCGGCGCCAGCAGCAAGGCGAACAACCATGAGTGATGGTGCGACATCGAAGCCTCCCTTCTCCGGCACCGGCGGGAGCCCCTTGCCCGGCAGCCGTGCCTGCGCGATCTGACCGGGTCGCCACGCCGGAGTTTACCGGGCTCCGCGCGTCCGGGCATCGAAACATGATGCAGTCGACACCCGGTACCGGGTGGACGGTGCGCGTACCTCGCCAGCCGGCCGGCGCGGTAGGATGCGGCACTCCCGGGAGCGGACCACATGGGCCTGCGCGCGCGACTGACACTGCTCATCACTGCCGTCTTTCTCCTCGTGCTGGCGGTCGGCACCGCGCTCGCGGTCCAGGCCGCGCGCCGCGCGGTCGAGGAGGACGTGGCCACCACCGCGCGCCTGGTGCTGCAGCTGCTCGAGGCCGCATCGGTCGGTACGACGGCCGATCACAGTCCTCTGCCGGGTCTGCTCGAGCGCCTCGCAGCGCTCGAGCAGACCCGGCACATGACGATCGAGGTCGGTGGCGTGGCGGGGATGAGCGGGCTCGGCGGGCCCGTCGCTAGCCCTCGCGAATTGCGCGCACCGCGCTGGTTCGTACGGATTGTGGAGCCCGAGCCGTTCGCCATCAGCGAGACCTTCGCGATGCCGGGCCTGCCGCCGGGGGAGATTGTCGTGCACGCCGATCCCGGCGACGAGATCGAGGAGGCCTGGCTAGAGACGCGCGCGCTGCTAGTGCTGATCGTCGGCTCCGCGCTGCTCGCCAACGGGCTCACCTTCCTGGCCATCGGCCGGGCCCTGCGACCGCTCGACGGCATCCTCGCGGGGCTGGCGTCGATCGCCCAGGGCGACTACCACGAGCGTCTCGCGCGCCCCGATCTGCCCGAGCTCGGCCGCGTCGTCGACAAGGTCAACCAGATTGCCGCCTCGCTCGAGGCGAGCAGCGAGCACACGCGCGTGCTCACCCAGCGCAACATCGCCATCCAGGAGGAGGAGCGCCGCCACCTCGCGCACGAGCTGCACGACGAGATGGGCCAGTCGATCAGCGCCATCAAGGCCGTGGCGGTGTCGATCGAGCAGCGCAGCGGCGGGCTCGCGCCGCAGGTCGCGGCCAGCGCGCGCACCATTGCCGAGATCTCGACGCATGTCTACGACACGGTGCGCGGCATGATGCACCGCCTGCGCCCGGCAATCATCGACGAACTGGGGCTGGTGCCGGCCGTCGAGCAGCTCGTCGACGACTGGAATGCGCGCCACATCGACACCTTCTGCGCACTGACCGCGGGGCCGGACCTCGGTGCGCCCGGGGAGGCCACGGCCATCACGGTGTACCGTGTCGTGCAGGAAGCACTCACGAACGTGGCGCGCCACGCGCACGCGCCACGCGTCGACGTGGTCCTGCAGCGCGGCACCGACGGTCGCCTGCACCTGCGCATCGCCGATGATGGCGCGGGTTTCGATCCGGCGCGCGCGCCGCGCGGGCTGGGCCTGCGCGGGATGGCCGAGCGCGTGGGCGCGCTCGGCGGCCAGTTCGACCTGCAGTCGCAGCCCGGCGCGGGGACGCGTATTGCCATCGACCTGCCGCTGACGGCATCCTGAGCGTATGAGTTCGCCTCCCCTGTCGAAGCCGGCCGTGCGCATCCTGCTGGTCGACGACCACGCCGTGGTGCGCGCCGGCTTCCGTATGCTGCTGCAGAACTTTCCCGACGTGGAGATCGTCGCCGAGGCCGACAGCGGCGAAGCGGCCTGCCGCGAGTTCGCGCGGGTCGAACCCGACGTGGTGGTGATGGACCTCTCGCTGCCGGGCATGGGCGGGCTGGAGGCCATCCGGCGCATGGTGGTCCGGGACGACAGCGCCGCGATTCTGGTGTGCAGCATGCACGAGGACCCGATCTTCGCCGAGCAGGCGCTGGCCGCCGGCGCACGCGGTTATATCACCAAGTCGAGCGCGCCGCAGGTGCTGGTCGAGGCGGTCCGGGCAATCGCCGCGGGCAGCATCCACATCGATCCGCAGATCGCCCAGCGCCTCGCGTTCCAGAAGAGCCGTGGCAAGCCGACGCCGTTCCTCGCGCTGTCGAGCCGGGAGTTCGAGATCTGCTGCCTGCTCGCCGAGGGCGAGAGCGTGGCCGACATCGCCAGGCGGCTCTCGCTCAGCGCCAAGACGGTCGCCAACTACGCCACCCAGATCAAGGGCAAGCTGGAGGTCGGCAGCGTCGCCGAACTCGCCCGGCTCGCCATCCGCCACGGGATAGTCAGCGCCTGACGGTGATCGCCGGGAATATCTCCCGGCGAATTCAGGGACAACTCCCGGGGCCTGACGGGCCTCGGCGAGCGGCGTTCCGGTACGATTCCGACTGTGGCCATCCGGCCGTCCAATCATGGGGTTGCGTTCATGACTTCGGAGCATCTACGGCCGCGGCGCTTGGGCGCCCGGAGCGGCTGGGCCCTGCTTGCGGCCTGCGCCTGCGTGCCTGCTGCCGAACCGCCTGCCGCGACGAAGCCGATGCAGGAAGTGATCGTCATCGGCATCACTCCGGTGGAGGGCCTCGGACTGCCGCGCGAGAAGATCGCCGGGCACGTGCGCAGCGTCACGGCGCAGGACCTGCAGGACAGCCAGAGCCAGGACCTCACCGACTACATGAACCGCAACCTCGGCTCGGTGAGCATCAACTCGGCGCAGAACAATCCGCTCCAGCCCGACATCCAGTTCCGCGGCTTCACCGCGTCGCCGCTGCTCGGGCTGCCGCAGGGCCTCGCCGTGTACCAGGACGGCGCCCGCATCAACGAGCCGCTGGGCGACGCGGTCAACTGGGACCTGATCCCGCAGTCGGCCATCAACGGCATCAACCTCATCGGCGGCGCCAACCCGCTGTTCGGCCTGAACACGCTTGGCGGCGCGCTGGCCATCGACATGAAGAACGGCTTCACCTTCGAGGGCCATCAGGCGGAGGTGTCCGGCGGGTCCTGGAGCCGGCTCATCGGCAACGCCGAGAGCGGCGGCAACAACGGCACGTTCGGCTACTACGTCAACGTCCGCTACTTCGAGGAGGACGGCTGGCGCGACCTGTCCGAGTCGGACGCCACCACCGTCTACGGCGCGTTGTCCTGGCGCGGCGAGCGCTCGACATTCGATCTGGGCATCAACTGGGGCGACAGCTTCCTGACCGGCAACGGCGCCCTGCCGATCGGCCAGCTGGCCGTCGACCGCGAGGCGATCTTCACCGCGCCGGATATCACCGAGAACGACATGCACATGCTGACGTTCGAGGGCACGCACGATTTCAACGACGAACTGCAGGTCTCCGGCAGCGGCTTCTGGCGCGAGAACGACACCTCCTCGTTCAACGGCGACGGCTCGGAGTTCGTGGCCTGCCAGTTCGCCGGCGGCGGCCAGGCCCTGCTCGAGTTCGACGGCGAGGAGGACGACATCGAGGACGAACTGGGAGTCGAGATCGACGACATCTGCGAGGGCGGCGATCCGGCTATCACCGACGCTGACGATCTCGCGGCGGCAATCGAGGCGGCCGCCCTGGCTGCGGGCCTCGATCCGGAGGACTTCGAGTTCGAGGACGTGGACGAACTGTCCGGCACCGGCGTGCTCTCGGACGAGGCGATCAACAACATCAGCAGCCGCACGCAGGACAGCCGCGGCGCGGACATGCAGGTCACGTCGCTGCGCGACCTGTTCGGTCGCGACAACCACTTCGTGCTGGGCGTGGCCTGGTACGAGGGCGACTCCGAGTTCGTTTCCCGCACCGAGCTGGCGCTCCTCGACCCGGTGACACGCAGCACGGAAGGGCTGGGCGTGGGCACGTTCGTGGACGAGGCGGCCACCCATATAGCGACGTCGAATACCAGCTACAGCGTCTACTTCAGCGACACGCTGTCGCTCACCGAGCGCCTCGCGCTCACCTTCGCCGGCCGCTGGAACACGACGGACATCGAGTTGCGGGACCAGAGCGGGGTGCGTCCGGAACTGGACGGCGACCACACCTTCGACCGCTTCAACCCGGCCGTCGGCATGACCTTCCAGGCGCGCGACGACGTCAACCTGTACGGGAACTACTCCGAATCGGCGCGCGCACCGACGCCGATCGAGCTGTCGTGCAACGAGGACACCTTCGAGCGCGCGCAGGTGTTCGCCGTCGCCGCCGGCGAGGATCCGGATGACGTCGAGTTCGAGTGCCGCCTGCCGAACGCGTTCCTGGCCGATCCGCCGCTGGAGCAGGTCGTGGCCAAGGGCTTCGAGTTCGGGGCCCGGGGCCGCCTGCCGTGGGCGGCCGAGTACCACGTCGGCTTCTACCGCACGGTCAACCACGACGACATCATCTTCCAGACCACCGGGCGGGCGACGGGCCTGTTCGCGAACGTCGACGAGACGCAGCGCATGGGCGTCGAGACCGAGCTTGCCGGGCGCATCGGGCAACTCGGGTGGTTCATGAACTACGGCTGGGTGGATGCGACGTTCGAGTCCGATTTCCTGGCGCTGAGCCCCGCGCATCCGTTCGCGAACGCGAACGGCGAAATCGCGGTGCGCGAGGGCGATCGCATCCCGGGCATCCCTGCGCATACCCTCAAGCTGGGCGGCGATTACGCCGTGACCTCCGCCATCACATTCGGCGGCGAGGTCGTCTACAACTCCGACCAGTACTTCCGCGGGGACGAGTCGAACCAGCTCGACACCATCGACGGCTATGCGCTGCTCAACCTGCGCGCGAGCTACCGGTTCGGTGAAAACGTCGTGCTGTTCGGGCGCGTGGACAACGTGCTGGACAGCGACTACGAGAACTTCGGCCTCATCGGCGAGGACCCTTCGGAGATTCTGCCGGGACTCGCCGACACGCGCCCGCTGTTCCTCGGTGTTGGCGCGCCGCGCGCGGGGTGGGTGGGGATCCGGGTGCGGATGTAGGCATGCCCCGGCAGGTCGCGGGCTCACGCCCGCTCCTGCAGGAACCACGCACCAGCGGCAGGGCGGCACTCCCGCAGGAGCGGCTTCAGCCGCGATAGGGTTTGGTGCCAACCCCCGGGAGGGCCAACGCGGGCAAGCCCGCTCCTACAGGACTGTTTGCTCAGCGCTGGAGTAACACCTCGTGCAGGAGCGGCGTCAGCCGCGATTGGGCTTGGCGCCGACCCCGGGAAAGCATCCCGGGCAAGTCCGCTCCCGCACGGAACGTGCACCGCGGTCGCAGGTGCTCGTGGGCGGGCGTCAGCCGGCGAAACGCGATCTCAGGCGAGTGCCTTGCGCACCCGGTCGCGCAGGTCGGCCAGGCCGCCGCTCCTATAGGGTGCCAGGGCCCGCGGCAACATCCGGGCCGGGGCGTGGGTGATGCCGTAGCCGGCCGCGGCGCCGGCATCGGCCAGCGCGCTGACGCAGGCATCGACGGCGGCGACCTGCGATTCCTGCGCCGGGTCGTGCGGCAGGAACACTCGCAGGTGCGCCGACCGCCAGCCGAGCACGAACTCCGCCAGGTACTCGAAGCCGTGCGCCGCGACCGCTTCGCGGGCGATGGCATCCATCTTCTTCGCGTCCTCGCCATCGACCGGCGCCGCCAGCGCGA
>CAYOJP010000099.1:0-5557 GCA_964404305.1 uncultured Gammaproteobacteria bacterium | reverse complement strand
CCGGCGTGCGGCGCCGCCTCGAGCGTCGCGTTCGTCGCGACGACGCTCGGCACCACCATGTCCTGGCGCAGCGGTCCGAGCACCTCGAGCGCGGCGGCGAGGCCCGCGATGTCGGGCAGCGCGATGCGGTAAGCCCGGAAGGCGGGGGGGGCCGGCATCAGCCACACGCCGACCTTGGTGACGATGGCATAGTCCGACTGCGTGAACAGGCCATCGACGTAGGGGCCGAAGCCGTACTTGAAGAGCTGCCAGGTGTTGGAGTCCGGCAGCGCGCCCATGCCGGTGCGCACCAGCGAGCCGTCGCGCAGCATGACCTCGAGTCCGCACTGCATCAGCAGGTGATCACCGTAGGGTGTGCTGCCGATCTCGCGGTCGAGCACACTGCCGGCCACTGACGCCGAGGCGTTGCGATCGGCATCGACGCGCAGGCCCGGCGCATGCTCGCGCAGGTGCGCGGCGAGATCGGCGAAGGTGACGCCCGGTTCCACGAGGCAGTACGCGGCCGCCTCGTTCACCTCCAGCACCTTGTTCATGCGCCCGAGGTCGGCGACGACCACCGGGCCGGCGGCCGCGGGCAACGAGGCCCCGTTGCCGGCCGCATTCGGCGTCGTCCACAGCGTCGCACCGGCGTCGCGCACGGCCTTCACGAGCGCGGCGAGCGCTTCGATGCCGGCCGGTCGCGCGATGGCGACCGGGCGGCCGCCCAGCCGGTGGCGATAAGGCGCGGCGGCGGCCGAATCGCCGGCGATGGCGTGCTCGGCGCCGACCGCACCGGCGCATGCCGCGAGTATCTTGTCGTTGCTGGCCATGACGGTCCCCGTGTCCGGCCGGGCGCGCCGTGTCGGCGCGCCGGCCTGCCCTCAGCCCTCGCGGGCGGGCGGAATGTTGTACCGGTAGTTCTCCGGGTGCGCCGGGTCGACCCGCGACCACGCGGGACGCGCGCTCCAGTCGTTGCTCGTCGCGGGTTCGCTGTCGCGCCAGGTGAAGCGGCAGCGCGTGCAATGCCACACGGTCCACACGACGACGCCATCCTCGCGCCCCTGGTGCTCCTGCCGGCAGTCCGCGGTGGCCGCCTTGCAGCGCGGGCAGCCGTTCATGCGCCGCCTCCGGCCGCGGCCTGCAGTTCGGCCAGCTTGCGCGCGAGCGCGTCGATGACCGGACCGGTGGGCGGCTGCACGATGTGCGCGTCGGCGCCGACGTCGTCCGGCGGCATGAAGCTCGTCGCGTCGATGATCAGCCGGTGGCCCTTGCCGGGCACCTCGGCGGCCGGGTCGATGATGATCATCGGCATGTTCGGCACCACGATGATGTCGTTCGCCCGCGTGCGGACCGACAGCGCCCACATGACCTGGTTGAGATCGAACGGGTCGATGTCGCCGTCGACGAGGATGATGTTCTTCAGGTACATCAGTCCGTGCGGCGTCCCGAGCGCCCGCATCGCCACCGACTTGGCGAACCCGGCGAAGCGGTTCTTCACCGCGATGATGCCGGTGAGGCCGTGCTGGTACAGGGCATTGACGGCGGTGACCTCGGGGAAGTCCTTCTTCAACTGCGAGTAGATCGGCGCGCAGGTGTTCAGGCCGATGAGCGTGTCGTGCTCGGTCCAGCCGCGGCCGATGTAGATGTTCTCGAAGATCGGATCGGCGCGATGGGAGACGGCCGTGACCTTGAACAGCGGTACGCGGCGCACGCCCGAGTAGCTGCCCGGGAACTCGCCGAACGGGCCTTCGAACTCGCGGGCGTTCGGGATGAGTTCGGCCTCGATGACCATCTCCGCGCGCGCGAGCACGTCCATCCCGTTGCCCGATTCGGTCAGATCGATGGGGCTGCCCAGCATCTGCGAGGCGTAGGCGAACTCGGACTCCTCGTAGCCGACCGGCGTCGCGGCGAACAGGGCCATCGCCGGATGGTTGCCGAGCATGACCGCGACCTTGAACGGCAGGCCCAGGCGCTCGGCGGCCATCATCTGCCGGCCCATGTCGTGCGCCGCGATGGTCATGATGTTGAACGTGTCAGGCCCCTGCACCTGGATGCGGTAGATGCCGACGTTCTGCCTGCCGAAGTCGTCCGGGTGCTCCGGATCGCGGCTGACGACGTTGGCCTTGCCGATGTAGAACCCGCCGTCGTAGTCGTTGATGCGGTACAGGGGCAGCAGGTCGTACAGGTTGATGCCGCGCTCGATGCGTTTTTCGTGCACCGGTGCCGCGCCGGGCGCCACGCGCTCGAGCAGCGGGCGATCCGCGCCCCAGCGGCCGATCAGCTCGAAGAACAGCTCGCGGATCGTGGTGCCCTTCGGCCGGCCGAGCAGCAACGCGATGTTGGCGAAGCTGCCGTGCACGCCGATGGCCAGGCGCTTGCCCGGGTAGCCGCGGATGCGGTCGAACAGCACGGCCGGGCCGTTCATGGCGTCGCGGCCGGCCGCGACGCAGATCTCGCGGATGTCGGGCTCGGGCATCACGGCATCGGGCCAGGTCACGCACTGGCCGTGCCGGCGGAGCAGGTCGAGGAAGTCGCGCAGATCGCGCATCAGGGTTGCTTCTTCCCGGCGCCGGCGACGTACTTCGCCAGGGCGTCGAGGTCGGCGTCGGAGATGTCGGTGTCGCGGAAGCCGGGCATCATCATGAAGCCGTTGCGGACGACGGCGGACACGTACTCGGGCACGAGATCGGCGCGCTGGAGGAGCACGGACTTGTCCTGCCCCAGCCGTTCGCCGAGCCGCTGGGTGCCGGCGTGGCCCAGGCCCGGCGCGTGGCAGGGCGCGCAGTTGGCTTCGAAGACCGCCTGGCCGCGGCCGGTGTCGGCGGCGGGCGCGGCCATGGCGGCGCACAGGGTCGCGGCAGCGATGACGTGGCGCATGCTCAGGCCCCCCGCATCCGCCTGGGCCAGATGCCCATCTTGCCGGGCGAGAGGATGCCGTCGGGATCGAGGGCATCCTTCAGGCGTTCGTGCAGCTTCCACAGCGCGCGATCGTTCCAGTCGTAGGTGGCGGCCACGTCGTCCATGAAGTCGAGGTGCGTGCGGTACTCGCCGTAGCCGGCCGCGGCCGCATCGGCGACCATGTGCCGGAACAGTTCGTCGGCGCGGTTGCGTTCGTCTTCGTCGTTGCGGTCGAACATGACGAAGGCGATGTGGTACATCTGCCGCCAGGCGACCAGGAACTCGCCCACGTACTCGAACCCGTACTCGGCGCAGCGGTCGCGGATGATGTGGTACTGCCGCTCGGCGTCGGCGCCGGAGACCGGCGACAGCGGCGAGAAATCGGTATGGGCGTTCGCCGCGTTCCAGTTGAGCACGCTGAACTCGGTCATGCTGGGCACGCCGCGCATCAGGTCGGCGCGGTAGCGGAAGGTGGGGTCGGATCGATCCTTCTCCTCGTAGAACGTCGCGCCCTTGACCTGGCTGAAGGCGTCGCGGATGACCTTCCAGTTGTTGTCCATGATCGGCGGCGGGCCGTACAGTGCGCCGTAGAAGTTCCACATCCCGATCCTCAGATCGGCGCAGACCTTCTTCGCCGCGCTGGGCGGCAGCGGCCCCTTGCCGTCGTAGTACTGGCGCTTGGTGGCGCTGATGGCCGCGTCCCACACCAGGCCGACGGTGGTCGCGGCGTTCGGGATGATCGTCGTCAGGCGCAGCGGGCGGACGATCTCGATGATCTGGTGCAGGTCGTCCTCGTTCTCGAAGGTGACGAGGTAGGGCCGGTACCCGGGCGGCTCGCGCATCAGCCAGATGCCGACGCGCGTGACCACGCCCATGTTGCTCTGCGTGAACAGGCCGTCGACCCACGGGCCGGTGCCGTACTTGTAGACCTCCCGCGTGCGGCTGCCGGGCAGCGCGCCCATCCCGGTCTCGACGACGGTGCCATCGGCCAGCACGACCTGCATGCCACACTGCATCAGCAGGTGATCGCCGTAGGGGGTGTAGCCGGCGCCGTGATCGACGAGATTGCCGAGCACGCCGCCCCAGCCGGGCGCGGCCGGGTCTATCCACAATCTGGAGCCGCGGCGCTGCAGTTCGTGGTAGAGGTCGAAATAGCTCACCCCGGGCTCGACCACCGCGTAGCCGTGCTTCTCGTTGATCTCGACGATGCGGTTCATCCGCTTGAGATCGAGCGTGACCATGCCCGCCTTGCGCGGACCTGGACCGCCGTAGGCGAGGTTGCGTCCGGTGGAGATGGTCCACAGCGGCAGCTTGTACTCGCGCGCGATGGCGAGCACCTTCTGCACCTGTTCCACGGACGCCGGCGCCACCGCAGCGGAGGGCGCGTGCGCTCCCGCGCCCTTGACGCTGTACGGATCGTCGTACGGCGCGAGATCGGTCGGATCATCGGCGAAGACCCATTCGCGGCCGACGGCGGCGCGCAGCTTCGCGACCGCAGCGTCGAAGCCGGCGCGCGTCATGCCTTCCGGCAGCAGTCCGCCGCCGGCGGCAATCGCCCGCTGGCCGAGTCCGAGACCCGGCATCGCCGTCGCGGCAATGCCGGTGCGCAACACATCGCGGCGAGTGACCAAGCAGCTCTCCCCCGTGCGCCGGCTGCACGGTGCAGCGCGGCCGGTTTGCGACCTTCAGGCACGTATCTTACATTAGCGACCAGACCTGTGAAGGCAGCGCAGGTCGACGCGGAATCTCCCGCATCGAGCATTCGCAAGCGCGGACTTTCGCGCATGCCGCACGAAAGGAAAAGACTCGTGAGCAGCGTCACGGAGGTTCCCGGCTACTCGGGCCGGGCGGTCCGCGTGCCTGCCGGGGCGCGTTTCAGAGTAATCGACGTCGAGGGCGGACAGATCGGCGATCTGTTCCTGCTCTCGGCGGCCGATCCGGCGGAGCAGTTCAGCCCGGCGATCACGCGCCTCGTCGTGTTCAAGGCGTTTCCACGCCCTGGGGAGTGCTTCTACAGCAACCGGAGACGGCCGCTCGCGACCTTTCTCGAGGATACGTCCCCCGGATTGCACGACATGAGTTTCGCTCCCTGCGATCCGGACATGTACGTCGAGCTGGGAGCGACCGGACCGCACCCGAACTGCCGCGACAACTTCCTGGACGCAATCGAAGCGATCGGGGTTCGCGTGCCGCGGATTCCGGATCCGCTGAACGTGTTCCAGAACAGCCCGACCTTTCCGGACGGGCACGTCGAGGCCGGGCCGACGCTCAGCCGGCCCGGCGATCGGATCGAACTGCGCGCCGAGATCGATCTCGTTGCCGTCCTCACCGCCTGCTCCGTCGACCTGCCGATCGACGGCGTGCTGCCGAACGGGGAGCGCTCGACGCCCCTGCGCCTCGAAGTGCTCGCAGGCTGAAACGGCGGGCACGGCGCCTTCCGCCCGTGGCCGGTGCCGCGGGTTCGCCCCGGCCGGGGGTAGTCCACCGTGCTGTTTCGGGACTTGCGCAGTCTCGAAATACTCGCCCGCGGACGATCTGCGGAAGCTGCCGTTCGCGTTCGTGGCACCGAACCTGGTGCTGAATAGGAGCGCGGATATGCGCTGCAGTCGACGGTGAAAAGCTGAGGGCGCCGGTGCCGGGCGGGTCCGCGGCGTCCGTGAGCGCGCAGGACGCGCGCGAC
>CAYOJP010000098.1:0-13029 GCA_964404305.1 uncultured Gammaproteobacteria bacterium | reverse complement strand
GCGCCGGGCCTCGAGCGCGCCTGGGGGCACGACAACTACAGCGGGCGATCCTCGCGCGCGGCGCGGCTGCGCGCGGCGCTCGCGCTGTCGCGCAACCTGGTCTCCATCCGGCTGCTGCGGGCGCTCGGCGTCGAGCGTGGCGTAGCGCACGCGGCGCGCTTCGGCTTCGATGCTTCCCGCCTGCCGCACAATCTCTCGCTCGCACTCGGCAGCGGCGATGTCACGCCGCTCGAGATCGTGCGGGGCTACGCGGTGCTCGCCAACGGGGGCTTCCTGGTTGAACCCTACCTCGTCGACCGCATCGAGAACGAGCGCGGCGAGTTGCTGTTCCGGGCCGCGCCCGTGCGCGCCTGCGCCGCCTGTGAGGCGGCCAGCGCGGCCGGTGCGGAGCCCGAGACCATCGAGGAACTGCGTGCGCAGACCGCCGCCGCCAGCGCCGACCGCATCGCCCCGCGGGCCGTGAGCGCGGAGAACGCCTGGCTCATGACCTCGATGCTGCGGGACGTGATCCGCAGCGGTACCGGTCGCAGGGCGCTCGAGTTGAAGCGCGACGACATCGCGGGCAAGACCGGCACGACCAACGACCAGCGGGATGCGTGGTTCTCCGGCTTCAACGGGCGGGTGGTCACGACCGCCTGGGCGGGCTTCGACCAGGTGCAGACGCTGGGGCGCGACGAGACGGGCGCGCGGACCGCGCTGCCCATCTGGATTGACTTCATGCGCGCCGCGCTCGACGGCACGCCCGCGGCCACGCTCGAGCAGCCGCCGGGGCTGGTGACCGTCAGGATCGATCCGGACACCGGGCTGCTCGCCGGACCCGGCGACACCGGCGCGATCTTCGAGACCTTCCGGACCGACAACGTGCCAGGAGGCGGCGGCACCGGGCGGTCGGCCGATCACTCCGGCGGTGGCGTGCCAGAACAGTTGTTCTAGCCGCGCCACGGAACTGTCGATGCGCAGGGGGGGACGCGAGCGCGATCGCAACGTGCGGACCATGGTCGCCGATGCCGCCGCGCGCATCGTCGTGGAGGAGGCCGTGGAGAGCCTCGCGGCCGCTCGCGACAAGGCCGTGCGGCGCCTCGGGCTCGACGGGCTGCGGGACCTGCCCACCGCGCGCGAGATCGAGCAGGCGCTGATCGACTACCAGCGGCTGTTCGGCGGCGAGACGCACCTGGCGGCCATCGGACGGCTGCGTCGACACGCCGTGGAGGCGATGCGGCTGCTGGCGGGGTTCGCGCCGCGGCTGGTCGGCCCGGTCCTCTCCGGCACCGCGGGCGAGCATACGCCCGTGACGCTGCACGTGTTCGCCGATCGGGCGGAGGACGTGGGCCTGTTCCTCGAGGAGCGCGGCGTTCCCGCGGAACTCTCGGAGCGGCGGATCCGCCCGGGAGGCGAGGCTCCCCCGCGCAGTTACCCCTGTTTCCGGTTCGTCGCCGGCGGCATCGGCGTCGAGCTCGTGGTGTTCCCGGTCGTCGGCCTGCGGCAGGCGCCACCGAGCGCCATCGACGGCCGCCCGATGCAGCGGGCGACGCAGGCCGAGGTCGAGGCGCTGCTGGCAGCGCCCTGATCCGATCCGGCCGGGAGGCAGACGTGCCCGAAACGCCGTGCCTGCGCGTGGCCCTGGACGCGCCGCTGCGCCGCTGCTTCGACTACCTGCCGCCAGCGGGGTGCGAGCCGGCGCGGCTCGCGCGCGGCGTGCGCGTGCGCGTGCCCTTCGGGCGCGGGCGGCGGGTCGGCCTGCTGCTCGGGATCGCGACCTCGAGCGACGTGCCTCGCGAGCGGCTGCGGCGCGCCGAAGCCGTGCTCGACGACGAGCCCCTGCTGTCGCCGGCCCTGCTCGATCTGCTCGACTGGGCCGCGGCCTACTACCAGCATCCCGCCGGCGAGGTGGTGGCAGCCGCGCTGCCGGCGTTGCTGCGGGCGGGTCGCCCCGCGGCTCCGGCCGCAGCGGATCGCTGGCGGGCGACTGCCGGCGGGGTTGCTGCACTCCCGGACCTGCGCCGGGCGCCGTTGCAGGCCGCGCTGCTCGCCTTCCTCGCAGACGCCCCCGAAGGCCGCGCCGCCGCCGCGATCGCCGCTGAACTGCCCGGCTGGCGCCTCCCGGCCCGCCGCCTGCTCGCGCGCGGATACATCGAGCGCTGCCCGCACGCGCGACCGGCCGCCGGCGGCCTCCTGCTGCCGGCGCCGCCGCTCGGTGACGCGCAGGGCGCCGCGGTCGCGGCCATCGCGGGGGCGCTCGGTGGATTCCAGCCCTGCCTGCTCCACGGGATCACCGGCAGCGGCAAGACCGAGGTCTACACGGCCGCCGCCGCGGCGGCCATCGCGCGCGGGGGGCAGGTGCTCGTGCTGGTGCCCGAGATCGGGCTGACCAGCCAGACCGTCGAGCGGTTTCGCCAGCGGCTCGGCGCCGACGCCGTCGCGGTGCTGCACTCCGGGCTGACCGACGGCGAGCGCCTGGCCGCCTGGCTCGCCGCGCGCAGCGGCGAGGTGGCCGTCGTGATCGGTACCCGTTCGGCGATATGGACGCCGCTCGCGCGGCCGGCGCTCCTCATCGTCGACGAGGAGCACGATCTGGCCTACAAGCAGCAGGAGGGCTTTCGCTACGGCGCCCGCGACATCGCCGTCATGCGGGCGCGCATGGAGGGCGTGCCGGTGGTGCTCGGCTCGGCGACGCCCTCGCTCGAAACCTTGCACAACGTGGCGCAGGAGCGCTACCGGGAGTTGCGCCTGCCGGCGCGCGCCGGCGGCGCGCGGCCGCCGCGGGTCACGTGCATCGATGTGCGCGGCCGCCGCCTCGACGGCGGCCTGTCCGAGGCCCTGCTCGCGGCCGTCGACCGGCACGTCGCTGCGGGCGGGCAGGCGCTGCTGTTCATCAACCGGCGCGGCTACGCACCCGTCGCCGCCTGCACCGCCTGCGGACCGCTCGCCTGCCCGCGCTGCGACGCGAACCTGGTCTACCACAAGCATGCCGGCGAGCTGTGTTGCCACCACTGCGGCACGGTCCGCCGGTTCGAGCCCGTCTGCCCGCGCTGCGGCGGTGTGCTGCTGGCGCTCGGACAGGGCACCGAGCGCGTGGAGGAGCGGCTGCACGCGCGCTTTCCGGAACGCCGCATCGTCCGCATCGATCGCGACACGACGCGAGCCAAGGGTGCCCTGGGCGAGCGACTCGCGCAGGCGCGCGACGGCGGCGCGCAGATACTCGTCGGCACGCAGATGCTATCGAAGGGGCACGACTTTCCGGGCGTCACGCTGGTGGGCGTGCTGGATGCCGACAGCCGGCTGTACGGCGCGGACTTTCGTTCCGAGGAGAGACTGGCGCAGCTGCTCGTGCAGGTCGCAGGACGCGCGGGTCGCGGCGCGCGCGCCGGCGAGGTCCTCATCCAGACGAATTTTCCCGGGCATCCGCTGTTCCGCACCCTGTTCGACGCGGGCTGGGCGGCCTGGGGAGCCGCCGCGCTCGCCGAACGGCGGGCGGCCGGGCTGCCGCCGTTCAGCGCGCTCGCGTTGTTGCGCGCCGCCGCCAAGCGGCGCGAACCGGTCGATGCGTTTCTGACCCGCGCCGCCGCGCTGGCGCGGGTTGCCGCCGACGCCGGCGTGCGCGCGCTCGGCCCGGCGCCCGCGCCGATGGAGCGGCGGGCGGGCGACTACCGGGCGCACCTGCTGCTCGAGGCCGACGGGCGTGCGGGGCTCGCCCGGCTGCTCGAGCACTGGGTCGTTGCCCTGGAGGCGCTCCCGGAAGGCCGGCGCGTGCGCTGGTCGGTGGACGTCGATCCGCAGGAGCTGCTGTGACGGCCGAGCTTCTCCGGCCCGGAGGGGCGCGCTAGAATCGCGCGCCTTTCTTCCGCCGCGCCTCGCACCGCGGCCCACGCCAGGAGCTGCGCCCGTGAAACGCGATCTTGCCGCGCTCGTCGCCACCGCGCTGGCCGCGGAGGAGGTGCGCGCGCTCGTCGCCGTGCCGCCGGCGGCCGCGGACATCCAGATCGAGCGCACGCGCGACGCGCGCCACGGCGACTTCGCCTGCAACGTGGCCATGACCCTCGCGCGTGGGGCCGGCTGCGCGCCGCGCGCGCTCGCCGAGCGCATCGTCGCGGCGCTGCCGGCTTCGCCTCTCGTCTCGCGCGTGGAAATTGCCGGGCCCGGCTTCATCAATTTCCACGTGCCGCCCGATGCCGCCGTGCAGATCGTGCGCCAGGCGCTCGCCGCCGGGCCGGCCTTCGGCACGAGCGCGCTTGGCGCCGGGCGGCGCGTGCAGGTGGAGTTCGTCTCGGCCAATCCGACCGGGCCTCTGCACATCGGGCACGGCCGTGGCGCGGCCTACGGCGCGGTGATCGCCGCGCTGCTCGAGGCGACCGGGCACGCCGTGACGCGCGAGTACTACATCAACGATGCGGGCCGCCAGGTCGACATCCTGGCGGTGAGCGTGTGGCTGCGCTACCTCGAGCTGTGCGGCGTGAGCGTGCCCTTCCCCCCGAACGGGTACCAGGCCGACTACGTGCGCGACCGCGCGCGCGAGCTGCAGGCCGAGGCCGGCACCCGCTATGCGCAGGACGCCGCCGCGGTTCTCGCCGGCCTGCCGCCGCCCGCCGCCGCCGGCGCCGCGGAGGCGGACCGCGAGACCGCCGACGAAGCGCGCCTCGACGCCCTCATCGCCAACGCCCGTCGCCTGCTGGGCGCCGACTACGCGCGGGTGCTGCGCCGGATCCTCGATCTGCAGCTCGCCGGCATCCGCGCCGTGCTCGAGCGTTTCGGCGTGCGGTTCGACCAGTGGTACTCCGAGCAGTCGCTGCACGACTCCGGCGGCATCGCGCGCGCCCTGGAGGCGCTCGGGGCACGCGGGCACCTGTACGAGCGCGACGGCGCGCTGTGGTTCCGCGCCACCGCCTTCGGCGACGACAAGGATCGCGTCCTGCGCCGCGAGAACGGCGCCTACACCTACTTCGCGGCCGACGTCGCCTACCACCACGACAAGTTCGAGCGCGGCTTCGAGGAGCTGATCGACGTGTGGGGCGCCGATCACCACGGCTACATCCCGCGCATCCGCGCGGTGCTCGACGCGCTCGGACACGATCCCGCGCGCCTGACCGTTCCGCTCATCCAGCTCGTCGCGCTGTATCGCGGCGGCGAACAGGTGCGCATGGGCAAGCGCTCGGGGAGCTTCGTCACGCTCGAGGAGCTCCTGGAGGAGGTGGGCGTCGATGCGGCACGCTTCTTCTACATCGTGCGCAAGGCCGAGCAGCACCTGGAGTTCGACCTGGATCTCGCCAAGTCGCAGTCGGCCGACAACCCGGTCTACTACGTGCAGTACGCCCACGCGCGCGTGTGCCGCGTGTTCGGCGAACTGGCCGAGCGCGGACTCGCGTGGAACCGGGACCGCGGCGAAGCCGCGCTCGCGCGGCTCGTCGAGCCCCACGAGGACGCGCTCATCGCCATGCTCGCACGCTACCCGGAGGTCATCGAGGGTGCCGCGCTCGCACGCGAGCCGCACCAGCTCGCGCAGTTCCTGCGCGAGGCCGCGAACGCCTTCCACGGCTACTACCACGCCCACAAGTTCATCGTCGACGACGCTGAGCTTCGCGATGCGAGGCTGTGCCTCGTCGCAGCCGCGCGGCAGATGCTGGCCAACGGCCTGGCACTGCTGGGCGTGAGCGCCCCGCAGGCGATGTGAGGCCGGCAACCATGGCGCGTGACATGAACAAGCGGACCGGCGCGAAGGGCGGGTTGCGGCTCGGCGGCGCTACCGGGGTGCTGGCCTTCGCCGCCGGGCTGGCCCTCGGGTTGCTCGCAGCGTTCTTCGTATACCTGCGGGCGCCCGGCGGGGTGCCGGCGCCGGCCGCGCACTCCCCGCCCGTACCCGTACCCGTGCCCGTTGCCCCGGCTCCTGCCGCGGCGCCCGCCCCGGTGGCGGCGGCCCCGCCGGCGAGCGGCAAGCCCAAGTTCGATTTCTACACCATTCTCCCCGAGATGGAGGTCAAGGTGCCCGAGTACGAGGGCGCGGCGGCGGGCGTGCCGCCGCCCGCGGCGGCGCTCGACCCGGGTGCCTACGTCCTGCAGGTCGGTTCCTACCAGCGGTACGAAGATGCCGACCGCGCCAAGGCCGAACTCGCACTGCAGGGCATCACGGCGAACATCGAGGAAGTGGCAGTCAGCGGGGGCGATACCTGGTACCGGGTGCGCGTGGGGCCGCTCGCCGGGCACGAGGCGGTCCAGGCGATGCGGTCGCAGCTGACCGCTGCGGGGCTCGACTTCATCCTCCTGCGCATCCGGCCCGACCGCCGGCCCTGACGTGCCGGCGGTCGTCGCTCCCGGGGGTCAGTGCGAGGCTTCGAGCGTGCGCAGTTCGGCCCGCAGGCGCTCGAGGTTGGTGCCGGCGCGGGAATGGAACACCGAGACGCCGTTCGGGGCCGAGAAATAGCTGGTCAGCCTGATCTCCTGCGCCAGGTAGAACGCGATGACCTCGATGGCCTGCGGCAGCCAGGCCCGCCAGGTGATGTCCTGGAGCTGGAGCAGCCGGTGCTCCTCCCACAGGTGTACGGTGTTGCCCCGGAACACGTCCCAGTCGGCCGCGAGGCCCGCCAGATCGGCGGCCCGCACCGCCTTGTCCTCGGCGCTCAGGAACTGGGCATTGCGGTGCGTGCTCAGGATTGCCCGGGTCACCTTGTCGATGATGCGCCCCTGGACGCCATGCTCCGAGAGAATGTCGGTCGCCAGCCGTGCCGAGTAGGCCTCCTTGCTGGGAAAGCCGAGGGCGATGTGGTCCTCGGCATAACCGGCGTCGTGAAACAGCAGGGCGTAGTACACGACCATCGGGTCGATCCGGATGCCCTCTTCCCGGCAGCGCTCGACGATGTGCCGGCCGCTGGCGACGGTTTCCTCGGCATGGCCGAAGTTGTGGTAGGGCAGGTCCTCGCGGTACAGGGCCCGCGCGCGCGCCTCGACGGCGGGGGCCCGGAAGACGGCGGGTGGCGCTGCCCTGGACATCGCGGCGGCGATCGTCCGTCAGCCGCCGCCGACCGGCCGCACGGCCGGCAGCCCCCGGCTCGCGGCTGGAGCGGGTGATGGGAATCGAACCCACGTTCTCAGCTTGGGAAGCTGATGTTCTACCATTGAACTACACCCGCGCAGGTGGCCCGGCATTCTAGCGTGCGCCCGGGGCCGAGCAAATCGGCCGGGCCAATCCCGGGGGGCCGGGTGGCCAGCAATTCGATCGTGTAGTATGCGGACGCTTGGGGGGCGGAAACCGTGCGTCGGCGCACGGGTCCGCACGGACAGGGAAGGTAACCGGCGGGCGACGACCGGGCCTTGCGGGCCGCCAGGCGTGGTCGGGCAGGCCGAACGCAAGCGCCTGTGCGGTTTATAATAATCGCCGGTGCCCGGCAAGCTGGGAGTTGGTCTGCGGACGCAGTTGCTGCGCGCTGGCCGTGATGAACAAGCCGAAACCCACGATCATCGTCATCGACGACAGTGCGACCGTGCGCGCATTCTTCGAGCGTGTCGCCGGGGTGCTGGACGTCGACCTGCGCTGCTTCGGATCGGCCGACGATGCCCATCCCTACCTCGAGCAGGCGGCGCCCGATCTCGTGTTTCTTGATATCATCATGCCGGGCAAGGACGGGCTGACCTTCCTGCAGGAATTGCGGCGGAACCCTCTGCACCGGGACACGCGCTTCGTGGTGATCAGCTCCAAGGACTACGCGCAGGACCGGACCACCGCCAAGGAACTGGGTGCGGTCGAATTCGTCCCCAAGCCCGTGACGACCCAGAAAATCCACGATCTGATCGCCCGCCATACAGGTGCGCACGCCCGAGGTAACGGGTCGGGCGCCGCATGAGCGGCTCGTACGTCCGGTTCTGGGGCGTGCGCGGCAGCTACGCCGCGCCGTTTGCGAGCCACCTGAAGGTCGGGGGCAACACGTCGTGCGTCGAGGTGCGGGTGGACGACCACGTGCTGCTCTGTGACGGCGGCACCGGCATCATACCTTGCGGCGAGGCCCTGGTCCGGGGCGGCCTGCGCCACGACCTGCTCGTCATCTTCACGCACTACCACTGGGACCACATCTGCGGAATGCCGTTCTTCGTGCCGGCGTTCCAGCGCGACTGGGACATCCGCTTCTTCGGCCCGGGGGAGAGCGCCCGTGACATCGAGAGCCGCATCGCGGCGCAGATGAAGGCCCCGTACTTCCCGGTCGAGACCGAGACGTGGATGGCCAACATCCGCTACCTGGACCCGCGGCCCGTGGGGCTCGTGCACGGCCCGATGCGCATCACCTACCACAACGTGCACCACCCGGGCGTGACCTACGGGTACCGGATCGAGGTGGACGGCAAGGCGATCGTGTACGTCTCCGACAACGAGTTCCTGTTCCTCGCCAAGTCGATCGCCCAGCGGCACGAGGAGTTCGACGCCGAGGAACACGAGATGATGTTGCGGATCAACGACGAGGAGCGGGCGCTCGAGCTGAAGTTCATCGAGAACGCCGACATCCTCATCCACGACGCCCAGTACACCCCGCACGACTACGAGCGCAAGCGCGGGTGGGGCCATTCCTGCTACGTCGACACCGTGCACTCGGCCATCGACGCCGGCGTGAAGAAGCTCTTCCTCTACCACCACGATCCCAGCTACGACGACGAGCACGTCTTCGCCATCCACCGGCATGCCCTCGAAATCATCCGTGAGCGTGGTTCCGCGATGGAGTGCGAGGTGGCCTGCGAGGGCCAGATCGTCGACTTCTGACGGAGCGGGTCGTGCGTGCCGCCGGCCGATGCTGATCGTCCTGAACGGGGAGGAGCGGGACGTCGCGCCCGGCTGCACCGTAGCCGGCCTGCTGCGGGACCTCGGGCTGACCGGCCGCCTGGCGGTGGAGGTGAACGCGCAGGTCGTGCCGCGCAGCCTGCACGCCGCGCGCGTCCTCGTCGAGGGTGACCGCGTCGAGGTGGTCCGCGCCATCGGCGGCGGCTGAGCGGCGCCACGGTTTGCCCGCCGCGCCGGTATAATCGCCAGTGTCCTCCGCAGCCCGCCCCGCACGCCCATGGCCGAACCCGTCCCCGCCGCCGACGCCGATCCGCTCCTCATCGCCGGGCACGCGTACCGTTCGCGCCTGCTGATCGGCACCGGCAAGTACCGCGATTTCGAGCAGACCCGGGCGGCGATCGAGGCCAGCGGGGCGCAGATCGTCACCGTCGCCGTGCGGCGCACGAACATCGGCCAGAACGCCGGCGAGCCGAACCTGCTCGACTACCTGCCGCCGGAGCGCTACACGCTGCTGCCGAACACGGCCGGCTGCTACGACGCCGAGTCCGCGATCCGCACCTGCCGGCTCGCCCGTGAACTTCTCGACGGCCACGACCTGGTCAAGCTGGAGGTGCTGGGGGACCCGAAGACGCTCTACCCGGACGTGCCGGCGACGCTGGCGGCCGCCGAGGTGCTCGTCGCCGACGGCTTCCGGGTAATGGTGTACACGAGCGACGACCCGGTGATGGCCAGGCGCTTCGAGGCCATCGGCTGCGTCGCGGTGATGCCGCTCGCCGCGCCCATCGGCTCCGGGCTGGGGATCCGCAACCCCTACAACATCCGCACGATCGTCGAGAACGCGGGGGTTCCGATCCTGGTGGACGCCGGCGTCGGTACCGCGTCCGACGCCGCGGTCGCGATGGAACTCGGCTGTGACGGCGTGCTGATGAACACGGCCGTCGCCGAGGCCCGGGATCCGGTGCTGATGGCCTCGGCGATGCGCAAGGCGGTCGAGGCAGGCCGCGAGGCCTACCGCGCCGGGCGCATGCCGCGCCGTCGCCATGCGAGCGCCTCCTCGCCGATCGACGGCCTGTTCCTCTGACCGATCCGCGTCCGCCCCGCCCGCGCGGCGTGCGCAGTTTCGTGCGCCGCGAGGGGCGCATTACGCACTCGCAGCGCGAGGCGCTCGCCACGCTCGCCGGACGGCTTGGAGTTCCCGCCGGTGACGGCCCGCTCGATCTCGACGCGCTGTTCGGCCGGGTGGCGCCGCGGATCTGCGAGATCGGCTGCGGGGCCGGGGAGACGCTCGCTGCGCTCGCGCGCGCCCATCCGGAGAACGACTACCTCGGGCTGGAGGTCTACCGGCCCGGGGCCGGACGCCTGCTCGCGACGCTCGCGCGCGAGGGCCGGGGCAATGCCCGGGTCGCCTGCGAGGACGCAGTCGAGTTCCTCGCCCGCCGCGTGCCGGTCGGCAGCCTCGATGCCGTCTGCATCTTCTTTCCGGATCCGTGGCCGAAGAAGCGCCATCACAAGCGGCGGCTGGTCCAGTCCGGGTTCCTCGCCTGCGTGCGGGACCGCCTGCGCCCGCATGGGCGGCTCTATCTCGCCACCGACTGGGAGGACTACGCGCTGCACATGCTGGCGGTCGCCCGCGCGGTGCCCGGACTCGTCAGTCTGGGCGTCGACGGCGGGTTCGGGCCGCGGCCGCGCTGGCGGCCGCTCACCCGCTTCGAGCGGCGCGCCCGCGAGGCGGGCCGCCAGGTCCGCGAGCTGCCTTACGCCCGCGCGTTCCCGGCCTGACTCGCCTTTGCTGCGGCGCGTCTACTGGCAGACCTGGCCCATCCGCGCGCAGCCGCGCTGGCAGCGGTAGACACCCCGCGGATCGACGTTGCACATCTGCGTCCAGCGCAGGCAACCGAAGGAGCATGTCTCCCCGCGCACCTCGTCGGGCAGGGCGTCGCCCGGGGTGCTTTCGGGTGCCGCCGGCGCAGCCGCAGTGTCCGGCGCCGACGCCGGGGGCTGCCGTTCCGAGGCCGGCGGCGCGGGTCGGGTATAGGGTCGGAAGCCGCTGTCCTGGGCAACGGCCGGACCGGCCGCGAGCGCGAGGCCCAGGACGCAGCAGAGCAGGTGCAGCAAAAGCGCCGGGCACGGGCGGTCTTCGGGCCTGTTCATGCGCATCATGTTAATCCATCGACGAGCTGCGGGAATCCCGAACCCGGCAGATTGCCGCCCGAAAATCCGAGGCATAGAATGCACTTCGGACGCGTGTGAGACAGTCCGGGGCGAGCTGTGCCGGAGCGGCGAAAACGCGCACGGGCATTGCGTCACTGCCCACAAAATACAATTAACCGCAGTAAGAGGAGGTTCACAATGTCGACCAAGGTATCGAAGAGCATTGCTGCCGCCATCGGCACCGGACTGGCCGTCACCCTCGCCGCACCGGTCGTCGCGGCAGACAACCCTTTCCAGATGGTCCAGTACGGCAACGCCACGGTCGTCGCGACCGACGCGAAGGACATGAAGGGCAACGCGGTCAAGATCGACGATCAGACGGGCTTCACGTACGGTGGCGACAACACCGCCGGTTACGCGGGTGGCAAGCTCGCCACCGGCGCCAAGGATCCGAAGGTGTGCGGCACCTTCGCGTCGCCGACCTGCTCGATCAAGTACGTCGAGTAAGTCAGTTCCCAGGGCCGGCGCGCCGGTGTACGGGCCTACGCGCGTACACGGCGCCGGTCTCGGTCTGCGGCGGGCCCATCTGGGCCCGCTGCTCGACCGGATTCCCGCTCCCATCGGCTTCATGGAGGTCGCCCCCGAGGGCTGGCTCGGGATCGGCGGGCGGCTCGGCAGGGCGTTCCATTCCCTGTCCTCGCGCATACCGATCGCCTGCCACGGCCTGAACCTCAATCTGGGCGGCCCCGATCCGCTCGACGAAAACTTCCTGCTGCGCCTGAAGCGTTTCCTCGACGAGCATCGCATTCCGGTCTACAGCGATCACCTGACCTGGTGCGGCGACGGTGGCCTGCTGTACGAACTGCTGCCGATGCCGTTCACGGCCGAGGCGATCACGCATGTCGCCGGCCGCATCCGGCGGGTGCAGGAGATCCTCGAGCGCCGCATCGCGGTGGAGAATGCCTCGTACTACGTCGCGCCACTGCGCGAACTGGGGGAGGCCGAGTTCGTCGCCGGCATCCTCGCGGAGGCCGGCTGCGATCTGCTGCTCGACCTCAACAACGTCTACGTCAACAGCGTGAACCACGGCTACGACCCGCGCGCTTTCATCGCCGCGCTGCCCGGCGGACGGATCGCCTACGCGCACATCGCCGGGCACCTGCGCGTGCGCGACGATCTCGCGATCGACACGCACGGCGCGCCGGTCATCGACCCGGTGTGGGACCTGCTGGAGCACGCCTACCGGCTCTACGGGCCGTTCCCGACCCTGCTGGAGCGCGACGAGAACATCCCGGCGCTGGCCGAGTGCGTGGCCGAGGTGGAGCACATCGCGCGCCTGCAGGCGCGGTACGCAGCGCCCGCGGCAGCCGCCGCGAATGGCTGACGAACCGGCCTTCGTCCGCGCGCAGCACGCCTTCAGCGCGTACCTGCGCGACCCCGACCGCGCGCCGCCGCCCGCGGGACTGCCCGTCGACCGCCTGGCCGTGTACCGCGACGCGGTCTTCGCCAACGTCCGCGTCCTGTTCCAGGACAACTTCCCGCTCGTGCACCGCGCCCTGGGCGACGAACGCTTCGCGGCCCTGGTGCGCGACTGGTTCGCGCGGCACCGCGCGCATACGCCCTGGTTCGTGGAGCTGGGGCGCGAGTTCCTCGACTACCTGGAGCACGAGCGCCGGGAGCCTGGCGATCCGGGCTGCCTGCGCGATCTGGCCCGCTACGACTGGCTCGAGACCGAAGTCGGCGCCGACGCCCGCGAGGTGTCGCAGACCGGCATCGATCCGGAGGGGGACCTCCTCGCCGGCGTGCCGGTCGTGCATCCGGTCGCCCGCATCGGGCGCTTTGACTACCCCGTGCATCGCGCCGCCGCCGTGCAGGATCCCGCGACACTCGCCGGGGAACAGGTGCAGCTGCTCGTCTACCGCGACGAGGACTACCGCTTCGAGGTGATCGAGTTGAATCCCCTTGCCGCGCGCCTGTTCGAGCTGCTCGCCGCCGCGGACGGGCGCAGCGGCCGCGAGATCCTCACCGGCATCGCCTGGGAGGCGAAGCACCCGCAGCCCGAGGCAGTGCTCCGCGGCGGCGCGGAGATCATGGCGGCGTGGCGCGAACGCGGGGTTGTGGTCGGG
>CAYOJP010000097.1:11829-13053 GCA_964404305.1 uncultured Gammaproteobacteria bacterium | reverse complement strand
TCTGCTGCCCCCGTGGTGATGCGTCGAGACCCGGTGCCGGTCGCCGGACGTCGCGCGCCGGACGTCAGCGCGCGGCGTCCATGCGGATGGCGTCCAGCCGTGCACGCGCCTTCGCCGCGTGCGCCCGCAGTTCGGGCAGTTGCGCGTCCCACTGGCGCAGGATCTCGGGCCCGGTCTCCCAGTGTTCCAGATCCTCGTGCGGTGCGGGTCCTGTCGCGAGGGCGGCGTCGAGCAGGCCGGTGTACCTGGCAACCAGCGCGGGCACCGCCGCGGGCGCGAACGTCGCATCGCTGTCACCCACATGCACGTACACCGGGGCGGAGTGCGCCGCCGCCAGCCCCTTGCCGTAGGCTCGCACGGCCACCCAGACGCCGCGCGCCGGCGTCAGGGTATGCTCCAGCCGCAGTTCCTGCGAGCCGTCGGCGGACGTGGCCCGAGCGACGACCTCGCCGTGCACGACCAGTTCGATCCGGTCGAGGCGGTCGAGGTCGGGGTTCATGCGCGCGCCGGCCCGGATCGTCACGCGGCCGCCCGGCGCGATGCGGATGTCCTCGCCGATCCCGGCCCCGTCGACGTCGAGATCGAGCAGCGGACCGTTGCTGACGAAGGTCCGGCCGGCCCGCAGCCCCGCATACCAGGCGTCGGTGGAGAAGTCGCCGTCGATGCGCACGTAGCTGCGCGCCGCGCCGGGCAGGTCGATGTACGGGTAGTCGGAGCCGCCGGCCGGGGCAACGCGCAGGCCCAGGTTCAGCATGTCGTAGTACAGGTCGGTCGCGACGACGCCGAACTGCAGGATCTCGACGAAGTCCACGAGGCCGAGCGGGGCGTCGAGCGCGAGCCCGCGCGCGACGTGGAAGGCGTCCTGCATCAGGTGCGCGTAGCCGTACAGCCCGCCGTCGGCGTGCAGCGCGTCGGCGACCTCGTGGTAGAGGAAGAAATTGCGCGGCTCGTGGTAGTGGCGGCCGTTCAGGCCGATGGTATGCCCGCGATGACCGCTGCGCGGCGACTCCTGCCCCGACACGAGCGCATGAGTGCCCACCAGGTAGCGGCCCTCGGGGCCGAAGGCGTACTGCGGGAAATGCTGCCGGACCACGTTCGCCATCTGCAGCACGCTCGTCACGTGCAGGTCCTCGCCCCGCATCTGGCCGAGCACGACGGGGTTGTCCTCGCGGCGCCGCGTGACGTGCACATGGATGTCGCCGGAGTACCAGCCCGCGGCCGGCG
>CAYOJP010000097.1:3449-11729 GCA_964404305.1 uncultured Gammaproteobacteria bacterium | reverse complement strand
CGCGATCTCGTGCTCGGCGCGGGGATCGTAGGGATAGACGGCACCGGTGGCGGCCAGCGCGAGATCGCTGCCGGCGAAGAGGCGGTTCGCGAAGCGGGCGCGCTCGAGCGGCACGCTGAGCGGGGCGCCCGGCGTCGCGCCGGTCACGGTCCGGGCGACCGGCGCGCTCACGGCATGATCGTACGAGGCGATGACGCCGCTGCCGCGGGCCAGGTCGAGCTTCAGCGTGACGGTTTCGTCGATGTCGTGCGCCCAGGCATCGTCGACATCGATGAGGAAGTAGGGTCCAACCAGGCAGGCGCGGCCGGCGATCGTCTCGATACGGCCGAGCCCCGTCCACGACAGGACCAGGGTCCCGCTGTGGAAGTCGAGCAGGCTCGTGGTCACGCGCGCGACGTGCGCTGCCTGCCAGGGCAGTCCGGTGAACCCGAGCGGGTGAACCTCGTGCCCGGCCGCGCCGCACGCGAACACGGCCGCGAGCAGGCCCTCCGCGCCGCACGGCAGCGGGCGTCGTCCGCCGGTCTGCCCCGCCCGACGTGCGGCCATGCTCAGCGGATCCCGGCGAGCAGGCCCTCCGCGAGCTTCACCGCCGCATCCTGGTGCGGCTGCAATTCCTGCTGGCCCAGGCCTGCGAACAGCGGTTCGAAGGGATCGCTCACGCCGGTGCGGATCCCCGAGAGCTCCTCGCAGATCGCCAGGCCGAAGAACGGAGCGGTCGGTGCGCTGTAGCCGCCCTCGTGGGTGAGCAGCAGGCGTCCGCCGCAGACCTCGTCGGCGACGGTCATCATCCTGCGCGTGAGGCCGCGATAGCCTTCGCTGGTCATCATCATGCGGCCCAGCGGATCCCAGCTCCCGGCGTCGAAGCCGGACGGCACGATGATGAGCTGCGGCTTGTACCTGCGCAGGGCCGGCACCACGACGCGGTCGAATACGGCCTCGTAGGCGCCCGTGCCCGAGCCCGGGGGCAGCGGGATGTTGATGTTGTAGCCCTCGCCACGGCCGGCGCCGCGCTCGGACAGCAGGCCCGACCCCGGCGGGAAGCAGCGATCCTGGTGGACCGAGATCGTCAGCGCACGCGGGTCCTCCCAGAACGCGGCCTGCGTGCCGTTGCCGTGGTGCACGTCCCAGTCGACGAACGCGATGCGGTCGAGCTTGTGCACGTCCAGCGCGTGCAGGCCCGCCAGCGCCGCGTTGGCGAACAGGCAGAAGCCCATGCCGGTGTCGGCGAGCGCGTGATGGCCGGGCGGCCGCACCAGCGCGTAGGCGTTGCGGACCGTGCCCTTCATGATCTCGTCCACCGCCTCGATGCAGCCGCCGGTGGCCAGCAGCGCGATGTCGAAGCTGCCGCGTCCCATCGGGGTGAGGAAGCCGGCATAGTCCGCGAGGCTGTCGTTCAGCCCGCGGATCTTCTCGACGTAGGCGCGCGTGTGGAACCGCAGCAGTTCGCCGTCGGTCGCCGGGCGCGGCTCGATGAGCGTCATCTGCCTGAGCAGTCCGCTCGCCTCGACCAGGTTCTTGAACCGGCGCTTGGTCTCCGGATGCTCGGCGTGCTCGCCGGGCTGCACGGGGTAGCCGTAGGGCATCACGCCGGCGAGGTTGCCGGTGTTGTGCCAGACGTACAGTTCATGCCACACGAATCCGGTCGCCATGGTCGTTCTACGCTCCTGTGTCGGATGCCGGTTTCACGGGATCAGACCCCTTGAAACGCTTGAAATGTCCCGGTCAATGTTCGCTGCCCGTCCGGTCCGCCGTCGATACCGCCATGCACCCTTTCAAGGGGTCAGACCCCTTGAAGACAGGAGCGGCGCCATGTGCGGCCAGGGTATGGCCTGCTCGAGCTGCCCGGCGAGGCGGAACAGCGTCGCCTCGTCGCCCCAGCGGCCGACGAACTGCATGCCCAGAGGCAGTCCGGCCTGCGTGCGCGCGAGCGGCAGCGACACGGCCGGCTGGCCGGTCATGTTGAACAGCGGCGTGAACGGGGAGAAGTCGAACACCTTCTGCGTCCAGCCGAAGGCGTCGAGGTCGGGGTCGTTGGCGTTGATCTCGCCGAGCCGCAGCGGCGGGACCGGCAGCGTCGGCGTCAGGAGCAGATCGCAGCCGGTGAAGAACTGCCCGGCCGTGCGCGCGATGATGTTGCACACCCCGACCGCCCACAGCAGCTCGCTCGCGGTGACGGACTTGCCGGCTTCCCAGCATGCGAGCGTGGTGGCTTCGAGGAACGAGTCGTTGATCGGGCGGCCGGTCCCCGCGGCGACGAGTTCGACCCAGTGCGCGACGTTGGCGACCCAGATCGTGTGCGTGGCGTTGAGGAAGTCCTGGTAGTCGAACTCCGGCCGGGCCTCGACCAGGTCGTGGCCCAGGTCGGCACAGCGCTGCACCGTGGCGCGGAACGCCGCCTGCACTTCGGGCGCGAGGGGGGTACCCGACCAGGCGCGATCGGTCCAGGCGATCCGCAGTCGCCCCGGCGGCGTCCGCGCCTCCTCCGCGTAGGGGCGGGCGGGCGCCGGGATGTAGTACGGGTCGCCGACGCCGCCACCCTGCACGGCGTCGAGGAGGGCGGCGGAATCGCGCACCGAGCGGGTCACCGCGAACTCGATGCCGAAGCCGTTCAGCGCCTCGCCGGTCTCGGGCCCGAGCGGCGTGCGGCCGCGCGTGGGCTTGACGCCGACAAGACCGCAGCAGGCGGCCGGAATGCGGATCGAGCCGCCGCCGTCATTGGCGTGCGCGAGCGGTACCATGCCGGCCGCGACCGAGGCCGCGGAGCCGCCGGACGAGCCGCCCGCCATGCGACCGAGGTCCCACGGGTTGCGCACGGCGCCGAACGCGACCGTCTCGGTGGTCGGGCAGTAACCGAACTCCGGCGTCTGCACGCGGCCGAGCGTCGACAGGCCGGCCGCGCGGAAGCGCGTCATGAGATCGGTGTCGTGCGGCGCGATGATGCCTTGCGCCAGCCGGCTGCCCATCTCCGACCTGCGGCCCTTGATGTGCAGCACCAGGTCCTTGACCAGGAACGGCACGCCGTGGAACGGTGCGTCCGGCGCCCCGCCCGCCTCGGGCGTGTCGAAGACCTCGATCACGGAGTTGACGTCGCCGTTGGTGCGCGAGATGGCGTCGCGCGCGCAGGCGACGAGTTCCTCGGCGCTGACCTCGCGCTGCTTCACCAGCTCGGCCAGGCCGAGCCCGTCGAAACGTACGTAGTCGGACAGCTTCATGCCGCGCACTCCTCATCCGGGGGGCGGAAACGTTGCCGCCCCGTTACCGGGGCGGCAGGCCCCGGTCACCCCGGGGCGTGAATACAGCCATGGCGATGCTGGCGGAAACCAGCGTCAGTCGAAGTTGTAGCGCACGTTGCCGCCGAACGTCGCCTGCTCGCCGTAGATATCGAGTTTGAAGAACGCGATGTTGTTGATGTAGGTGATGTACTCTTCGTCGAAGATGTTCTTGCCCCAGATCGACACCTCCCACTTGCCGTCCTGCGACTGCAGGCCGCCGCGGGCGTTGACCACGGCGTAGGAGTCGACCCGATCCGAGGCCAGGTTGCTGGCCTCGAGGAAGCGCTCGTCGGTCCAGCGCCAGTCGGTCAGGAGCACCACGTCCCAGCCGGCGAAGACCGGACGCTGGTAGCGCACGAGCCCGTTGAGCGTCCATTCCGGCGAGTTGACCGGGGTGTTGCCGAGCAGCGGGACCCCGCCCACTCCCGTGCCGTAGCCCGTGATGCTGAACGGCAGCCCGGTCGACGGGCTGACGTTGGTGCGCTCGTACTCGGCGTCGAGGTAGCCCACGCCGAACTTGAGGTCCCACTGCTCGGTCGGCTTCCACCAGAGATCCGCCTCGGCGCCGAAGTTCTCCTGACGGCCGACGTTGCGGGTGATCGGCACGACCGGCGAAATCGGATCGTCGACGTTCACTTGCACGTTCTTGTACTGGTAGCGGAAGATGGCGGCGTTCACCTGCAGTGTATTGCCGAGCAGGTTGCTCTTGATGCCG
The DNA here is from genome assembly GCA_964404305.1 of uncultured Gammaproteobacteria bacterium. Lineage (GTDB taxonomy): Bacteria > Pseudomonadota > Gammaproteobacteria > JADZEE01 > JADZEE01 > CAYOJP01. Next base: position 7,742 of record CAYOJP010000097.1, on the reverse strand, counting down.
GCCTCCTGCACGAAGAGCTTCTCCGGGCTGAAGGTCGTTGCCGCCCCGGCGAACGGAATGGAGTAGCCGCCGCTGCGGTAACCGGTCGAAAGGTTCGCATACAGCATGACCTCGTCGGTCAGGTCGTAATCGAACCCGAACCTCCAGGAGACGTTGCTGTCCGTCCGGTTGTCGGTGAAGACGCCGCCATTCGCCGCCAGCGGCGCGCCCGGCGCGATGAACGGGCAGGCCGGGGAATTGGGCGATCCACCGGCGAATGTCGTGATGATGCAGGGCGTCACGCGATCCTCGTCGCCGGTGGGGTCGTTCAAGCCCAGGCCGGTGATGCCGGTCGCCTCGGTGCTGTCCTGCGTGTAGCGGATACCGCCGACGACGCTCAGGCGCTCGGTGAAGTCGTACTCGCTGTGGAAGAAGATGGCGATCGAATCGACGTCGTATTCGGACTCCTCGAAGAACTGCGGCGCGAACGGCGGCACGATGCCGAGCGGATTGCCGCCCAGGAAGGAGCCGTCGACCTGATCCAGGTCGTCGTGCTGGTAGAAGGCGCCGGCCACGTACCGCCAGGCATCGGTGAACGTGCCGGTCAGGCGCAGTTCCTGGGAGATGCTGTTCATCTCGTTCCAGTAGCGCGTGTTGGTGGACTGCAGCGGGCTGCTGTCGCTGTCCTCGCGCACGTTGCGCATGTAGTACTCGTAGCCGGTGATCGACGTCACCGTGGCGAATCCGAGGTCGTGATCGACGCGGAAGTGGCCGCCGTAAAACTCGTCATCGACGGCCGGCGGGGCGTCCTGGTTGATGGTGTGCGGGTCGGTCGGTTCCAGCTCCAGCGCCGGGTTGCCCGTCAGGCCGCCGAACTTCTGGCACAGCTGCGGGTTGTCGGATACCTGTCCCGCGATCGCCGCGGCGCAGTAGGAGCTGAGCGCCGGCACGGCGCCGTTGAAGGGGTTCGCGGGCGCGGTGTTGTTGAAGATGCCCGGCCCCTTCCACGCGACCTTCTCGCTCTTGTCCCGGCCGCCATGCATGAGCCCGCGGATCTTCGTGGTCTCGTTGGACCAGGCGAGCTGGCCGCGGAACTCCATGAGATCCGGTTTGCCGTGATCGTCGCCGGTGAACAGGTTCTCCTGCGGGCCGCCGGAGCCGAAATTGGTCAGGAACGAGAACCGGCCGAGCAGGTTGCCGCTGATCGGACCGCCGACGGCGCCCTCGATCAGCGCGCGTTCGTGGTTGTCTATGCCGGCGTTGAGGTAGCCGCTCATCGTCTCGGTCGGCGCGGTCGTGTAGTAGTTGAGTGCACCGCCGGTGGTATTGCGGCCGAACAGCGTGCCCTGCGGGCCTTTCAATGCTTCAACGCGCTGGATGTCGAACTTGGCGCGCGACAGCATCCACGGCTTGGAGATGTAGACCTCGTCGTGGTGCACCGCGATCGGCGAGTCGTACTGCCCCTGGAACTCGTTCAGGCCGATGCCACGGATGTGCGCGCTCTGCAGGAAACTGCTGCTGGCATAGGACTGCGCGTTCGCAACCTGGTTGAGCAGGGCGGAGGGATCCGACGTGCCACCCAGGTCCCGGAGGCTCTGCTCATCGAACGCTGAAATCGTCAGGCCGATGTCCTGGGCGGACTCCTCGCGCTTTTGCGCAGTGACGATGACTTCCTCGATCTGGCCGAATGCCGGCAGCGTCCACGCCGCCGCGATCGCGCCTGCCAGTGCCTGGCGGCCGAACCGCCCGATGGTCTCGATGATGCGCATGCAATCCCCCTCGTTGGGCCTGTGCGGGTGCGCCTCGCGGCGACCTTGCGTTGCGAGGCAACTACAGCAAGTGGTCCAGAGGATACCTTACGGGGATGCGGCGTTCACCACCCGATTGGGTAGCTGCGCGGCCGGGAACCGACGAAGCCTGGTCGGAAGGATAGCGGTATTTGTTGCGTGTCGGCGACAGAAAAGGAGGAATCAGTCGAGCAGGCCGTGTTCCTGTGCGGCCCGCACGGCTGCCGTGCGGTTCGGCACCCCGAGCTTGCCGAACAGGTTCTTGATGTGCCACTTAACGGTGTTTTCGCTGATGGCGAGCGCGCCCGCGATGCCGGCGTTCGATTCGCCCCGGCCGAGCAGCCGCAGGATGGCGCGCTCCCGCTCGCTCAGGCCGTCGGCCCGCCGCGTGCCGCTGCGTTCGCCACGGGACAGGGCCGCGCCGATGAACCGGGCCGTGGCCGCATCGGAGTGCGCAGCCGCCCGCCGGAGCAGGTCGCGGATCGGTTCGCCCTCGTCGACCAGCCAGCGGAGCAGTCGAGGCGGCGCCGCCAGCCGCGCGGCCTCGGCGACCGCCCGGACCGCCTCGTCGTCCCGTCCACGGGCACCCTCCGCGAGACCTTCCAGCAGCAAGGTCTCGATGACCTGCGGCCGGCGCCCCCCGGCGATCGCCAGCTGCCGCAGATGGCGCAGGGTCTTGAGGACCGCCTGCGGGCGGCCCGTCGCCAGCGCCTCCCGGGCCGCCGTCAGCGCCGCAAGGCAGGCCGCCGGGTCCCAGCGCGTCAGAGCGAGCACGTTCGGCACCGGTGCGTTGCCGGGCCGTTCCGGCCGGCGGCCGGCGGCGAACAGCAGGCGGGCACGCGCATGCTCGAGCAGGCGGCGCTGGGCGGTGCTCGACCGCCGGGTCTGCGGAAACTCCGCCGCCCGGGCGAGGAGTGCCAGCGCCGCGTCGAGGTCGCCCTGGGCGGCGAGGAGCCGGGCCTGGGCGATGGAGCCGAGGTTGAGCAGGGCGACGTGTCCGACCTCCTCGACGACGGCGAGGTTGGGCGCGAGTAGTCCGGCGGCGCAGGCGAGCTCGCCCCGCTCGTAGTGCACGATGCCCCGGACGATGGCGTCGACGGGGCGCACGTAGGTCTCCCGCCATTGCTCGCGGCGGGCGTCGAAGGGGGCGATCGCCTCCTGCAGTTCGCCGCGCGCGAGGTGGACGAGCGCCCGGTGCCACTCGCAGTACACGACGCCGAAGTCGCTGTCCGTTGCGGCGTGGTGGCGGCGGCTGCGGTCGAGACTGTCGAGCGCGTCGGCGAAGTCGCCGCGCGAGGCCAGGCAGTAACCGCGGATGTTGTCGATCGTGCCGAGCATGAAGTCGGTCGCGGGGCCGAACGGGCCCTCCAGGGCGCGCAGGGCAGTCTCGCCGTCGTCGCGCGCCATCGCGATGCCGGCGCGCAGGTGCCGCAGTTCGTCGCCGAGCGCCGGAACGTCGCCGTCCTCGCCCGCGTCGCGCACGTGCTCCTCGAGCTGCCGCAGGATCACCTCGGCTTCGTCGGTGCGGTTCATGTGGTACAGCGCGGTGCACTCGGCGACCAGCAGGCGTGGCCGGCGCGCGCGCACGTGCGGGGGCACGCGCTTCATCCAGGCGTTGACCCGCGGCATCCGGCCGTGCTTCATCTCCTCCCAGGCGCTCGCGGCGATCAGCCGGCAGACGTTTCCGAGGTCGCCCGACAGGAGCGCGTGCTCGACCGCCTCGACGGGCAGGTCCGCGCGCTCGAACCAGTCGGCGGCCCGGGCGTGCAGCCGGACGATCTCGGCGGGCAGGCGCCGCCCGAGCTGAGCCAGCAGGAAGTCGCGGAACAGGTGGTGGTAGCGGTACCAGGTGCGCTCCCGGTCGAGCGGGACGAGGAACATCTGCTCCGCCTCCAGGCGTTCGAGCACGTCCTGGCTGTCGGAGCGCCCGGTGAGGGCCGCGCAGATGCCCGCGCACATCCGGTTGAGCACGGCGGTGCGCAGCAGGAAGTCGCTCAGGCTCTCGGGCAGCCGCGCGACCACGTCGGAGGCGATGTAGTCGGCCACGTCGCGGAAGGCACCCGAGAACGTCTCGAGCGTAGCGTCGAGCGCAGCCCCGTGCGACAGCGACAGCGACGCGAGCTGCAGGCCGGCGACCCAGCCCTCGCTGCGATCGACCAGCCGCGCGAGCTGCTCGGGCGCAATCTCGAGGCCGCGCACGCGGCCCATGAACTCGGCGGCCTCCACAGCGCTGAAGCGCAGGGCCGCCGCGCCGATCTCGAGCACTTCGCCCGCGACGCGCAAGGCCGGCAGCGCGAGGCGCGGCGTGACGCGGCTGCCGATGACCAGAGAGAACGACGGGGGCGTCAGCGCGAGGAGGCGGTCCAGGAAACCGGCGGTCTCGGAGGCGTCCAGGACGTGGAAATCGTCGAGGAACAGCGCGATTTCCGTGCCGGCCTGCGCGAGATCGGCGGCGAGGTGATTGGCGGCGTCGGCCAGTCGCGGCGCGGGGCTGTTCTCGACGGTGGCGAGCGCCATCCGCCCCAGT
>CAYOJP010000097.1:0-3349 GCA_964404305.1 uncultured Gammaproteobacteria bacterium | reverse complement strand
GGGTGGAGCTTGGTACGGACGACGATGCGGGTCGTGGCCACGGTGGCCCCCCCTTGCCGCGGATCCCGCGAACGGTTGCCGCCGTCGCGCGAGTCCTCAGGTCTGGTCGTAGTCGAGCGTGACACGATCGGTGACCGGGTGCGCCTGGCAGGCGAGCACGAAGCCCGCCTCCAGTTCCCAGGGCTCGAGCGCGTAGTTCTCGTCCATCGTCACGCGGCCTTCGACCACCTTCGTGCGGCAGGTCGAGCATACGCCGCTCTTGCACGAGTAGGGCAGGTCCAGCCCCGCCACGCGGGCGGCGTCCACGAGCCCGGGACCCTCGCGGTCGGCGCCGAACTCGGTGCGCCGGCCGCCCATGACCACCGTGATGCGCGCGTCGAATGCGTGTGCCGGTTGCGAGGCGGGTGGCGGCGCGACAGCCCCGGCGCGGACCGTGCCGAAGCGTTCGAAGTGGATGCGCGCGGCCGGCACGCCGCAGCGGGCGATGGCCTCGCGCACCTCGTCGAGCATGCCCGCCGGGCCGCAGACGAACACCTCGTCGGCGGGCAGGGCGGCGCAGAAGTCGCGGTACAGAGCGGCGGCGCGCGCGCCGTCGAGGCGGCCGTTGTAGATGTCGGCGTCCTGCGGTTCACGCGAGAGTACGTGGTGCCGGCTGAAACGCTCCAGGTACCGGTTCTTCAGATCTTCGATCTCCTCCCGGAACGCGATCGACGCGATCGTGCGGTTGCCGTAGAACAGCGTGAAATGGCTGCGCGGCTCGGTCGCGAGCGCGGCGGCGGCCAGTGAATAGATCGGCGTGATGCCGATGCCGGCGGCGAAGGCCACGTAGTGCTTCGCCTGGGCCGGATCGAATGGCGTGTGGAAACGCCCGCCGGGCGTCATGACGTCGAGCCGCTGCCCGGGCGCCAGCGTGGCGTGGGCCCATTCCGAAAAGCGGCCGCCCGGCACGCGCCGGATGCAGATCTCCAGGCCGGGATCGCCGGGTACGCTGCAGATCGAGTAGGAGCGCCGCAATTCCTCCCCGTTGACGCGGGCGCGCAGGTTCACGTGCTGGCCCGGCGCGTGGCGAAAGTCGGCGGCGAGGTCCTCCGGCACCGTGAAGCGCACACGCAGCGCCGCCTCCGTGTCGGGCCGGACGGAGGCAATCTCGAGGCTGTGGATCCTGATCATGATGCGCTTCTCGTCCGGCCGCCGGTCAGTGGCACTTGAAGTAGTCGAAGGGCTCCAGGCACGCGCGGCAGCGCCAGTGCGCCTTGCAGGGCGTGGAGCCGAACTCGCCGATGCGCTCCGTGTCGCGGCTGCCGCAGCGCGGGCAGTCGACCTGCGGCTCGGTGAACAGTGCGCCCTTGTCGTGCCCGCCTGCGATCGGCGGCGCAATGCCGTACGCGCGCAGCTTCTCGCGGCCGGCCGCGGTCAGCCAGTCCGTGGTCCAGGGCGGCGAGAGCGCGACGACGATGCGGGTGCTGCCGAATCCGGCCGCGTCCAGCGCTGCGCGGATCGAGCGCTCGATCACGCGGGTGGCCGGGCAGCCTGCGTAGGTCGGGGTAATAACGACCTCCGGCGCCTCGGCGCCCGGGCGGACATCGCGCACGATACCCAGGTCGACGATGCTCAGGACCGGGATCTCGGGGTCGGGCACGCGGTCCAGCAGCGCGCGGATCGCGGCGAGTGTCGCGGCGGTGGCGTGGGCGACGGTCACTGCGCCAGCGCCGGTGCCTACCAGGTGCGGGCGTCGGGGTGCGCGCGCCGCACCGACTGCATTTCGGCCAGCAGGTAGCCGAGGTGCTCGGTGTGGCGGCCGTCGCGTCCTCCCGATTGCATCCACTGCGCCGCGGGCCGCGTGAGGGTCGCCTCGGCGAGCACGGCGTCGAGGCGGGAGTCCCACGCAGGACGGATGGCCCGCGGATCGAAACCGATCCCCGCGGCGAGCATGGCTTCGTCGATCGCGTCGGCCTCGAACAGTTCCCCCGTCCACATCCACAGGTCATCGAGCGCCTGCTGTGCGCGGCGATGGCTCTGCGCCGTGCCGTCGCCCAGGCGCACGAGCCACTGAGCGCTGTGCCGCAGGTGGTACTGCGATTCCTTCAGCGATTTGCTCGCGATCGCCGCCAGTTGCGCGTCCCGCGAGCCGGCCAGCCGGCCGTACGCCTCCACCTGCCACGCGTCGAGGCAGACCTGCCGGACCATGGTTGCCGCGAAATCGCCGTTGGGCTGCTCGGCGAGCAGCAGGTTGCGGTACTCGTGAGACTCGCGGAAGTAGGCGAGGTCGTCCTCGTCCCGACCGCGCCCCTCCAGTTCGCCGGCGTAGGTGAGGAGGAGGCGCGCCTGCCCGATGAGATCGAGCGCGGTGTTGGTGAGGGCGATGTCCTCCTCCAGGAACGGACCCTTGCCGCACCACTCGCCGAGCCGCTGCCCGAGCACCAGGGCGGTGTCGGCGAGGCGCAGGACATACTCGAGGGACGCGCGCGCGGCCGGTGCCGCCGCGCCGGCGGTGACGGTGCCCATCACATGTTTCCGACTTCGTCGGGGATGGAATAGAAGGTCGGATGCCGGTAGATCTTGTCGTCGGCCGGCTCGAAGAATACGTCCTTGTCCCCCGGATCGGATGCCGTGATCGCCTGCGACTCCACCACCCAGATGCTCACGCCTTCCTGGCGCCGCGTGTAGACGTCGCGGGCGTTGGCGATCGCCATCTGCGCGTCGGAGGCATGGATGCTGCCGACGTGCTTGTGATCGAGCCCGGTGCGGCTGCGGATGAAGACTTCATAGAGCGGGAGTTCGCGTTCGGTCATCGGAGTCGACCTCAGGCGGCACGGGTAGCGGCGCGGGCACGCTGTTTGTCGGCGTGAGCCTGCGCCGCCTCGCGCACCCAGGCGCCGTCCTCATGCGCCTGCCGGCGCACGGACAGGCGGTGGCGGTTGCACGGGCCGTTGCCCTTGATCACGTCGTGGAACTCCTTCCAGTCGGGTTCGCCAAAACGGTAGTGCCCGGTCTGCGGGTCGAAGCGCAGCTCCGGATCGGGAATGGTCAGGCCCAGGTAATCGGCCTGCGGCACCGTGGCGTCGATGAACTTCTGGCGCAACTCGTCGTTGGAGAAGCGCTTGATCTTCCAGCGCATCGACTGGTCCGAATGCACCGAGTCCCGGTCGCTCGGCCCGAACATCATCACCACGGGCCACCACCAGCGATTGAGCGCGTCCTGCGCCATCCGCTTCTGGCCGGAAGTGCCGCGCGCCAGCTCGAGCATCAACTCGTAGCCCTGGCGCTGGTGGAAGCTCTCTTCCTTGCAGACGCGGACCATGGCTCGCGCGTAGGGCCCGTACGAGCACCGGCACAGCGGGATCTGGTT
>CAYOJP010000096.1:0-13154 GCA_964404305.1 uncultured Gammaproteobacteria bacterium | reverse complement strand
CGCCGGCGCAGCCGCGCGCCGAGGTCGGCGAACAGGGTGTAGAAGACCGGGATCACGAACAGGGTCAGCGCGGTGCTCGTGGCGAGCCCGCCGACCGCGACCACGCCCAGCGGGCGGCGGCTGTCGGCCGCCTCGCCGAAGCCGATGGCGATCGGCGCGATGCCGGCGATCGTCGCCATGCTGGTCATGAGGATCGGGCGCAGCCGCGTGCGGCCGGCGTCGATCATCGCCGCCATCGGGGACAGGCCGGCGGCCACCCGCTGGTTGGCGAACTCCACCAGCAGGATCGCGTTCTTGGTGACCAGCCCGACAAGGATCACCAGGCCCACCTGGCTGAAGATGTTGAGCGTCATCGACGGGATGCGCGGCACCCACTGCGAGAGCGTCTCCGCCCAGGCCGGATGCTCGGGGGCGTAATTCACCCAGCCGTGGAGCATGGTGCCGGCGAAGTTCACCCACGACAGCAGGTACAGCAGCCCGAACGCGCCCAGGAACGCCAGCGGCAGCGCGAGCATGACGGTGAAGGGGTGCACGAGGCTCTCGAACTGTGCCGCGAGCACCATGAACACGACCACGATCGCGAGCAGGAACAGGAAGTAGATGTCGCGGCTGGACTCGCGCAGGTTGCGCGCCTCGCCCTTCCAGTCATGGGTGAACCCGGCGGGCATCGTCTCGGCGAGGATCGCCTCGGTGCGCGCGACGGCCGTGCCGAGGGGCACGCCCATGGGAGTGCCCTCGATCGTCGTGGAGCGCCCGCGCTGGAAGCGCTCGATGCGGTTGGGCCCCGACCCCATCTCGACGCTCACGACGTTGGCGAGCTGGACGAGCGTGCCGGAGGCGTTGCGCACGTACAGCCGCTCGAGCGCGGCGGGCGTCAGCCGTTCCGCGCGGTCGAGCTGCGCGATGACGTCGTACTGCTTGCCGTCGATCTTGACCTCGGAGAGATCCTCGCTTCCCAGCAGCACCTGCAGCGTGCGCGAGATCTCCTGGATCGACACGCCGAGCGCGCCGGCGCGATCGCGGTCGATGCGCACGCGCGCCTCGGGCTTGGTCAGCTCGAAGGTCGAGCGCACGTTGGCGAGGAAACCCTCCTGCCGGAGCCGTCCCGTCAGGATCCCGGTATAGTCGCTGAGCGTCTCGAGGTCGGGATGGCTGACGATCAGCTCGTAGGGCTGCCCGAAGCCCACGTCGACGGCCTTGGGCGTCACCGGGAACGCGAACGCGCCCTCGATTTCGCCGAAGAACCGCGCGCCGAGGCCGGCCGGGCCCTCGACGATGTCGCGCAGGTGGCGGCGCTCGCCGCCCTTGAAGGTGGCGTACATCAGGCCGAGTGTCGCGTCGCCCGGCCCGTTGAATGGCAGGGCGACGGCGCTGAAATAGCTCTCCAGCTCCGGAGCGCCGAGCGCGATCGACTCCATCTCGCGGACCATCCGGTCGGTGTACTCGGGCGTGGAGCCCTCCGGCGTGATGGCGAGCCCGAGCAGCCAGCCCTTGTCCTCGCCCGGCAGGAACTCGTTCTCCAGGTGCGAGAAGCAGTACCACGACGCCCACAGCGAGCCGGCGACCAGCGCCAGCACCGGCAGGCGGTGGCGCAGGGACCAGGTCAGGCCGCGTTCGTAGCCCGAGGCGATGGCGTCGAAGCCGCGGCCGAGCGCGCGGTACAGGGCGCCGTGCCGCTCGGCGGCCTCCGCGCGCAGCACGCGGCCGCCGACCATCGGCGCGAGCGTGAGCGCCACGAAGGCCGAGACCACCACGGCGACCACGAGGGCCATGGCGAACTCCAGCAGCAGCCGGCCGGTCAGCCCGGTGAGGAAGGCCAGCGGCAGGAACACCGACACCAGCGACAGCGTGATGGTCACGATCGCGAAGGCGATCTCGCGCATGGTGACGATCGCCGCGTCCAGGGGCGCGAGCCCTTCCTCGATGTGCCGGTGGATGTTCTCCAGCACCACGATCGAGTCGTCCACCACCACGCCGATGGCGAGCACGAGCGCGAGCAGCGTGAAGATGTTGATGCTGTAGCCCAGCAGGTAGAGCACGCCGAAGGTCGCGATGACCGACACCGGCACCGACAGCGCCGGCACGATCGTCGCGCGCAGGTCGCGCAGGAACAGGAAGATCGTGATGACGACCAGCACGAACGCGATGCCGAGCGTCTCGAAGACCTCCGCGACCGCGCGTTCCACGTACAGGGTCGAGTCGTAGCCGACGTAGGTCTCGATGCCGGGGGGCAGCAGCGGCGCGATGTCCTTCAGGCGCTGCTTCACGCCATGGGCCACCTCGATCTCGTTCGCGCGCGACTGGCGCACGACGCCGAGGCCGACCACGGGCTGGCCGTTGAAGCGCATGATCGAGCGCTCGTCCTCCACGCCCGCCTCGGCCCGGCCGATGTCGAGCAGGCGCACGACCCGGGCGCCGTCCTGGCGGATGATCAGGCGGTCGAACTGCCCGGGCGAGTCCAGCTGGCCTTCGACCTGCACCGCCAGCTCGCGGTCCAGGTTCTCGATGCGGCCGCTCGGCAGCTCGACGTTCTGCTCGGTCAGGGCCCGCTGCACGTCGCCGATCGTGACGCCGCTCGCCGCCATGCGCTCCGGGTCCAGCCGCAGCCGCACCGCATAGCGCTTCTCGCCGCCGAGCACCACCGAGGACACGCCCGGGACGGTCTGCAGCCGATCCTTGACCTGGTCGTCGGCGATGCGGGTCAGCTCGGCCGGCGAGTAGCCCTCGCCGAACACCGAGATCCAGATGATGGGCTGCGCCGCCGCCGACTGCTTGCTGATCACCGGCTCCTCGACGTCCTCGGGGAGCTCGCCGCGCGCGCGGGACACCCGGTCGCGCACGTCCTGCGCGGCGACGTCGACGTCGCGGCCCTGCATGAACTCGACCGTGATCGACGAGGCCTGCTCGCGGCTCTCGCTCGTGAGGATGCGAATCGCGTCGGCGCTCGAGATCGCCTCCTCGAGCCGCTCGGTCACCTCGGTCTCGACGACCTCGGCGCTCGCCCCCGGGTAGACGGTCAGCACGTTCACGATCGAGGGATCGACGTCCGGCAGCTCGCGGACCGGGAGGCGGTCCAGGCCCAGCAGGCCGAACACGATGAGCGCGAGGCTCATCATGCTGGTCATCACCGGGCGGTGGATGCAGATCTCGAAGAAGCTGCGGCTCGCGTTCGCCACGGGCGTGCTTCCGGCGCCGGCTCAGCCCGGGCCGGGCGGCGGCGGCGCGGTCTGCACGCCGTAGCGCTCGGACTCCGGCGCGACGACGATGGTCGCGCCCGGCGCCATCTTCTGGAAGCCCTCCACCACCACGCGCTCGCCCTCGGCGATGCCGGAGACGATCTCGGCCAGCCCCGCGAGGCGCATGCCGACCTGCACCGTGCGCGGCTCGGCCTTGCCCTGCTCGTCCATGACGACGATGGAGGCCGCGTCGCCGCGGTAGCTGATCGCCGCTTCCGGGATGACGAGCGCGGCATCGCGCGCGCGGAACACCAGCGAGAGGTTCGCGAACATGCCGGGCTTCAGGCGGCCCTCGGGGTTGGCGACGTAGGCCTTCACGAGCAGCGTGCGGGACTGCTCGTCCACGCGCGGGGAGAGGAAGTAGACCCGGCCCTCGAACTGCTCGTCCGGCCAGGTCGCCACGGCCAGGGCGATGCGTTGCTCGAGCGCGACCTGGCTCACGTAGCGTTCGGGCACGTGGAACTCGACCTCGAGCGGATCGACCTGCACCAGCGAGCCGAGGACCTGGCCGCGATCGACGTACTGGCCGGGGGAGACGAGCCGCTCGCCCGCGAGGCCGGGGAACGGCGCGGAGATGACGGCGTCGGCAAGGCGCTCCTGCGCCAGGCGCAGGGCCGCGCGGGTCGCATCGAGGGTGGAGCGGTACTGGTCGAACTGCGCTTCCGAGATGGTGCGTTTCGAGAGCAGCGTCTTGCCGCGCTCGAATTCCTGCTCGGCGAGGGCGAACCGGGCGCGCGCCTCGGCGACCTCGGCGTCGAGCTTGGCGGCATCGAACCGGGCGAGCACCTGTCCCGCGGCGACCGGCGTGCCTTCCTCGAACCCGAGCTCCAGCACGCGGGCATCGATCTCCGAGCGGATCTCGATCGACTCCTTGGGCGCGAGGTTGCCCACCAGCGACAGCGTCTCCTCCAGTGGCTGGGCGCGCGCGACGCCGACCACGGCCTGCACCGGCATGTCGGAGGGCGGTCCGGGCGGCGGCGGCGGCTTGCCGCAGGCGGCGAGCGCGGCGGCGGCGAACGACAGCAACAGGCGGTGGCGAATCGGCATGGAAGTCGAGCGATCGGGCCCGCGACCGGAGGCGCGGCTTCGCGGTGCGCGTGGGTGAGTTGCGATTCTAACACGGGCGCGTGCTGCGCTGCCGCGTGCCCTCAGTACAGTCCGCAGGCGAGTCCCGCGGCGAGCGTCGCTCCGAGGTCGTGTGCCTGCGCGAGGTGATGATCCTCGAATTCCCCCACGACCAGCAGGGGTTCCTGCACTTCGCGCCAGCGCAGGCCCGTCAGGATCCGCCGCAGCCCTGCGAGCGCACCCGTGCCGTCGGTCCCCGCTCGCACCACCAGCGCGCAGGGCAGGCCCGCCGTGACCTCCAGGCAGGGGTAGTAGATGCGGTCGAGGAACAGCTTCATCCCGCCGCTCATGTAGCCGAGGTTCTCCGGCGTGCACAGGACGATGCCGCCGCAGGCGCGGACCGCGTCGGGCGTGGCGTCGAGCGCCGCCAGCAGTGCCACGCCGGAGTCCTGCGCGGCAGCCCCGGCGGCGACGGCACGCGCCAGCGCGGCGGTGTGGCCGGACGCGGAATGATGCACGACCAGCAGCGGGCGATGGCCGGTCACGACGCGGATCGGTGGCCGGGACTGTCGCCGGTCTCCGGCGCCGCCAGCCACTCTCCATATGCAAAAGAGAACATATTAACCGGGTCTTCCGAAGAGGCTAGTATCGCCCGTTCGAACACCACGCCGACGGGATCCCGCCATGATCGCCCTCCTGCACGAACGGCCGCAGCGCCCGGCTACCGGCAACCCGACCGGTGCGCGGCTGGCCGGCCTGTCCCTGCTCGCCGGCACCGGCGTGCTGGCGGTCGTCGTCCACCAGGCGGTGGACCTGTCGCTGAAGATCCCCGGCCACCAGGGCGTGTTCTGGATCGCGCTGGTGGTGCTGGCCCGCGTGTTGTCCGGCGAACGCTGGGCCGCCACGGTCGCGGCCGCCGGCGCAGCGGGCGCGACGCTCGTGCCGATGCTCGGTGTCCACGAGGTGCTGTCGGGCTGGCATTACCTCCTCACCGGTGCCGTGCTCGACGTGCTGTGGCGGGCGAGCGGGCGCTCGGCGCGCCCCCTGGCGCTGGCGCTCATCGGCGCCGTCGCGTTCGCGACCAACCCGGTGTCCAAGTGGCTGCTCGTGCAGGCGCTGGGCCTGCCCTACGGGTCGGTCGCCAGCGGTGTCGGCTGGCCCGTCGCCACGCATCTCGCCTTCGGGTTCGCCGGCGCCATGATCGGAGCGCACCTCGCCCTCGCCGCGCGCCGCGCGCGGCACTGAGTCCGGCGCCGCACGCCGGCGCCCCGGTGTCCCGCATGGTCCGCCTGCGGCAGGTGCTGGCGGCCGCATTGCTCGTGTGCCCGGCCGCGGCCGACGCCGTGCCGTGGGAACTGGGCGAGGTGGTGGTCACCGCGCGGCGCGCGGCGGTCGAGTCCATCGCCACGGTCCGCACCCTGGACGGCGAAGCGCTGGCCGCGCGCGGTGCCCGCACCCTCGACGACGCGCTCGAGCGGCTTCCGGGCGTCAACGTGCGGGTGGGCGGCGACGGCACGCCCCGGGTCGACGTGCGCGGGCTGCGTACGCGGCAGGTGAAGTTGCTGGTCAACGGCATTCCGTTCAATGCCGCCGCCGACGGCCAGTTCGACCCCACGCTCATCCCGATCGACGCGATCGGCCGCGTCAAGCTCACCACCGGGGCGAGTTCGGTGCTGTATGGCGACGGCGCGCTCGCCGGGGTCCTCAACGTGGTCACCCGCCAGGGCGAGGCCGGGACCCGCGTACGGGTGCGGGCCGAAGGCGCCGAGGGTCCCCGCTACCGGCTGAGCGGCAGTTACTCGGCCGCCAACGACACCACCAGCGTGTTCGTGAGCGTCGGTCGCGACGAGCGCGATGGCTGGCCCCTGTCCGGCGACTTCGCGCCGACGCCGGAGGAGGACGGCGGCATCCGCGAGAACAGCGATCGGCGTCGCGACAGCCTGTTCGCGACGCTGACCTGGGGACCCGACGAGATCTGGGACTTCGGGCTCGCCGTGAGCTGGACCGACGGCGAACACGGCATACCCGGCAGCGTCTTCGACGACGAGGCCGACATCTACGCCAACGCGCCCCGCTACGACCGCGTGGAAGCCGAGCGGACGTGGTACGTGCAGCTGAACGCCACCTGGGACCCGGGCGGCCCGTTGCGCAACGACGGCTGGATCTACACGAGCAACTCGGTCGAGGCGCTGCACCGCTACGCCGACGACACGTTCGCGCCGATCCCTTCCGTCGACGCGTTCAACGTCTTCGAGGACGAGGCGCGCACGCGCGTCTACGGCCTGCACGACCACCTGACCTGGACGCTGGCGCGCCTGGGCGAGCTGACCTTCATGGTCGAGGCCCGCCAGGAGCGGCTCACCGAGGACTGCGTCGTGCAGGACGTGCCGCTGGCCGCCGCCGCGCCCGCCGCCCCGGCCGCGCCCGCCGCGCCCGCCTCGAGCTACGTGCTCGAGTTCACGAACCTGCTCACCAACGATCACGGCGCGACGACGCCCGCGGGCACGAACGCCCCGATGGCCCGGCTGGTCGCGACCAACCGGCCCGGCGGCGGCATCGATTTCACGCTCGACGTCCTCGCCATCGATCAGTTCGGCCCGGGGGCATACATGCAGAGCGTGTTCCTCGCGCCCGCCACCGGCATCGACGTCAGCACCTGGGCCTGGGCGCAGGGCCTGGGCTCGCAGGGCGAGGTCGGCAACGCGCTCATCGGCAGCAACGGCGAGGATGCGGAAGGGTACGACTATCCGATCCGCGTCAACTTCCGCCGGCCGGGGCAGGGCGATCCGCTGCTGCAGGGCGAGACGGGGTTGTGGAGCTTCTTCGCCGGCCAGGTCGATGACCTGTTCGCCACGCCCACCGCGCGCAGCGGTGCGCCCGGCGCCGACATGTTCGCGGCCGTCCGCATCCGGGGCGCCGACGGCGCGGGCTTCTGGGGTCTGACGCCGGTCGATCTCACCGGAGGCGGCCCGACGCCGCGCGTCTTCGGCGGCGCGCCGGCCGCCAGCGTGCCGGGCGGTCCGGCCGTGCCGCCGCTCACGCCCGACCCGGACACCGGCACGCCGGCCGTGCTCGCCCGTTCCTGCGGCGGCGGTGGCGGCGGTGGCGGCAACGGCACGGGCGGCGGCCTCAACCGCGTCGAGATCATCCCCGGGCGCCAGTTCGCGCAGCGGCTGGTGAGCGAGGACCGCGCGATCGAGGTCGTGAATGCCGCGGTAGAGTACTCGGTGCGCCCGCTGCCCGCGCTCGACGTGGTGCTCGGCGCCGGCCAGCACCTGTTCGTGGGCGACGACGGCGCCACGACCGGCGACGTGGCGTGGAACGCCGGCCTGTCCTGGGAGGCGACCGCCACGACCCGCCTGCGCACCGCGCTCTCGCGCAAGGTGCGCATCCCGAGCATCGCGCAACTCTACAACCCTCAGGGCGGCAATCCGGACCTGGAGTTCGAGACCGCGTTCGGCTGGGAGGGCGGCGTGACGCAGCAGCTGCCGCGGGCCACCACCCTCGACGTGACCCTGTTCGCGCAGGAGGTCGAGAACTTCATCCAGCGCGACCCCCTGACCGGCTTCTTCTCCAACGTCGAACAGTCTTCGTTCCGGGGCGTCGAAGCGGCACTCGCCCTGCGCCCCGTGGAGCGGCTCGGCCTCGATCTGAGCTACACGCGCCTGCACACCCGCGACGATTCGCCCGGCGGTGACCGCAAGCAGATCCAGTACACGCCCGGGCACAAGTTCGTCGCCCAGGCCGACGCGCGCGTGACGCCGCGGCTCGATGCGCACGTGGCCGTGAGCTGGCTCGCCGAGCAGTACTACTACTCGCGCGGCACGCCGCGCCTGCGGGCGCAACTCGACGACTACGCCCTGCTCGACACCCGCCTCGCCTGGCGCGCGCCGGGCGAGCGCGTCTCGCTCCATGTCGGCGCCGACAACCTCCTCGATCGCGACTACGCCGAGAGCCACGGCCTGCCGCAGGCCGGCCGGCTGGTCTATGGCGGGGTCGAGCTGACCTTCGACTGAGCGCCGCCCGGCCGTGGCGCCGCGGTCTATAGGCAAGGCCGTGCATATTGGTCCGATCCGGGGGGATCGCTACAGTTCGCTCGCCGGCCGGTGCGACGGGCAGCGGTCGCGGCCACGCGCGGCTGCGAAGCTGACCGGTAGCCGGCCGATCTCCTGACGAAAGAGGTTCACCCGATGGCGACGCGACGGGGTACGACGGGCAACGACACCCTCACGGGCACGAATGCCAACGATTCGCTGATCGGGCTGGCCGGGAACGATGCCCTGCGCGGGCTGGCGGGCAACGACACGCTCGACGGCGGGGCCGGCAACGATACGATGACCGGCGGCGCGGGCAACGACACGTATGTCGTCGATTCCGCCTCCGATCGGGTGATCGAGCGCGCGAACGAGGGCACCGACACCGTGCGCTCCACCCGCAGTCATGCGCTCGCCTCGAACGTCGAGAACCTGGCGCTCACCGGGAGCGCGGTCAGCAACGGCACCGGCAACGGGCTCGGCAACAGGATCACCGGCAACAGCGCCCGGAACGTCCTGAGCGGCGGCAACGGGGACGACATCCTGGTCGGCGGTGCCGGCAACGACACGCTGCGCGGCGGCGCCGGCAACGACACCCTGAACGGCGGGACGGGGAACGATTCGAGCACCGGCGGCACGGGCGACGACACCTACATCGTCGATGCGGTCGGCGACGGCATCGTGGAGAACCCGGACCAGGGCATCGATCTCGTGCGGGCGTCGCGCACCTGGCTGCTCGCGGCGAACCTCGAGAACCTCACGCTCACCGGCACCGGCAACTTCAATGGCACGGGCAACGGTCTGGCCAACGTCCTGACCGGCAATGGCGGGAACAACGTCCTCGCCGGCGGCGACGGCGCCGATACCCTGAACGGCGGCGGCGGCAACGACACGCTGGCGGGGGATGCCGGCGACGATGCGATGGCCGGTGGCGCCGGCAACGATACCTACGAGGTGGATGCGCCCGGCGACACCGTCACCGAGGCCGCGGACGAGGGCACCGACACGGTGCGGTCCGCCGTCAGCTGGACGCTGGGCGACAACGTCGAGAACCTGGTGCTCACCGGCACCGACGCGATTGACGGCACCGGCAACGCCCTCGCGAACGTCCTCACCGGCAACGATGCCGGCAACCGGCTCGACGGCGGCGCGGGCGCCGACACGCTGACCGGTGGCGGCGGCAACGACACCTACGTCGTGGACGCTGCGGGCGACACCGTGATCGAGGCCGCCGGCACCCTGCTGTCCTTCACGTTCGACGATGGCGCGGGCGGCAGCACGTTCGTCAATCCGGGCGTCGCCGCGCAGGCCGTGTCCATCGCCAGCGTCAGCGCGTGGTCGGCCGAGGATGCCGGCACCCTGAACGCCGCCGGACTGAACGGCTTCGAGCCGGATCCGAACCGCGGCAAGGCGGTGGCCGCCACCAGCTGGGACGACGGCAATGCCTTCGTGTTCAGCTTCGACGTGGCGAACGGGCAGACCGTCGACCTCACCGGCTTCCGCTTCAAGGAGCAGGGCTCCAGCGGCGGCAACGGCAACGGCCCCACCACGTGGACCATGTTCATCAACGGCGAACAGGTCGCCACCGGCAGCGGGACCATCGGCAACCCGGGCGGCCTGCAGACGGGCGACCTCGCGCTCGGCGGGCTCGCGGGCACGGTGACGGTGCGCATCGAGGCGGGCGGCGCCTCGGCCGGGACCGCCACCTGGCGCATAGACGACTTCAGCCTCGAAGGCCCGGGCGCGGGCGGGACCGACACGGTCGAGGCGTCGGTGAGTCACGTGCTCGCCGCGCAGGTGGAGAACCTGACGCTGACCGGTACCGAGAACATCGACGGCACCGGCAACGACCTCGAGAACGTGATCCTCGGCAACGCCGGCGCCAACCGCCTCGATGGCGGCGCCGATGCCGACACGCTGGCCGGTGGCGCGGGCGACGACGTCTACGTCGTCGATTCCGCCGGCGACGTCCTGACCGAGACCGCGGACGCGGGCACCGACACGGTGGAGTCCGGCATCGACTGGGCCCTCGCCCAGCACTTCGAGAACCTGAACCTGACCGGCAGCGCGGACATCGACGGCACCGGCAACGCGGTCGACAACGTCCTGCTCGGCAACGCCGGCGCGAACGTCCTCATCGGCGACGCCGGCAATGACACGCTCGACGGCGGCGCCGGCGCGGACGATCTGCGGGGCGGTGCGGGCAACGACCTCTACGTGGTCGATGCCGCCGGCGACACGGTCACCGAGACCGCCGGCACGCTGCTCGAGCTGAAGTTCGACGACGGTGCCGGCGGCAGCACCTTCGTCAATCCCGGCGCGACGACGCAGGACGCGAAGATCACCGCCGTCTCGGCCTGGGCCATGGGCGCGGAAGGCGGCACCCTGGAAGCCGCCGGCGCGACCGGGTTCGACGCCGGTGGCGCGGCCGGCATGGCGGTCGCGGGCCGCGGCTGGAACGACGGCGACGGCGGCTCCTTCACCTTCACGTTCGACGTGGCCGGCGGCGAAACCCTCGACCTGACCGGGTTCAGCTTCGAGGAGCGCGGCGCCTCCGGCGGCAACCTCGGGCCGTCCGCGTGGACGCTGTTCATCGCCGGCACGCAGGTGGCAACGGGCGCGGCGACCCGCAGCAACAGCGTGCACACCACGCACACGGGCGCCCTCGCGCTCACGGGCCTCGCCGGCACGGTCACGGTGAAGCTCGTGGCGACGGGAGCGAGCGCCGCGAACGCCAACTGGCGGGTCGACGACTTCACGCTGCTCGGGGGCTCGGCTGCCGACGGCGGCATCGACACCGTGCAATCCGCGCTTGCCTGGACGCTCGGCGCGCTGGTCGAGAATCTCACCCTCACCGGCAGCGACGACATCGACGGCACGGGCAACGGGCTCGCCAACACGATCACCGGCAACCCGGGCAACAACACGCTCGACGGCGGTGCGGGCAACGACGCGCTGGCAGGCGGCGCGGGCAACGACACGTACGTCGTCGACGCGGCGGGCGACACCGTGACCGAGGGCGCCGACGCGGGCACCGACACGATCCAGTCGTCGGTCACGTACACGCTGGCCGCGAACGTCGAGGTCCTCACCCTGACCGGCAGCGCCAACATCGACGCCACCGGCACCGCGGGCAACGACACGCTGAACGGCAACGCCGGCAACAATGTGCTCGACGGCGGCGCGGGCAACGACGCGCTGGCGGGCGGCACCGGCGACGACACGTACGTGGTCGATGCGGAGGGCGACATCGTCACCGAGGACGCCGCTGCCGGCACCGACACCGTGCAGGCAGCGGTGAGCTACACGCTGGCGGCCAACGTCGAGAACCTCACGCTCACCGGCAGCGACGACATCGACGGCACCGGCAACGCGCTGCACAACGTCCTCACCGGCAACGGCGGCAGCAACGACCTTGCGGGCGATGCCGGCAACGATCGCCTCGACGGCGGTGCCGGGGCCGATACGCTGATGGGCGGCGCCGGCAACGACACCTACGTGGTCGACGACGCGGGTGACGCGACGATCGAGGCGACGGCCACCGTCCTGCGCCTCGCCTTCGACGACGGTGCCGGGGGCGGCACGCTGGTCAATCCGGGCGTGACCGTGCAGGCCGCGGCGATCACGACGGTCGGGGCATGGACGGACACCGACGCCACTCTCGTCGCCGGCGGGCTCGTCGGCATCACCGGCCGCGCCATCGCGGCGCGCAGCTGGAACGACGGCAACGCCTTCCACTTCACGTTCGACATCGCGCCGGGGTCGAGCCTCGATCTCACCGGCTTCAGCTTCGGCGAGCAGGGCTCGCAGGGCGGACAGGGCACGGGCCCGTCGTCATGGACGCTGTCGGTCAACGGCGTGCAGGAGGGAACCGCCGCGGCCACGCCGGGCGCCTTCACCGTGTGGAGCGATGAACTGCAGCTGAGCGGCCTGACCGGCACGGTGCAGATCGACCTCGCCGCCACCGGCGCGGGCACCGCCAACGCGACCTGGCGCATCGACGACTTCACGCTCATCGGCGCGGTCGCCGCCGATGGCGGCATCGACACGGTCGAGTCGTCCGTTTCCTGGACGCTGGCGCCGCTCATCGAGAACCTGACGCTGACCGGATCCGACGACAGCAACGGCGAGGGCAACGACCTGGCCAACGTCATCACCGGCAACGGCAATGCGAACGTGCTCGCGGGCAACGGGGGCGACGACACGCTCGACGGGGG
The DNA here is from genome assembly GCA_964404305.1 of uncultured Gammaproteobacteria bacterium. GTDB lineage: Bacteria > Pseudomonadota > Gammaproteobacteria > JADZEE01 > JADZEE01 > CAYOJP01. Next base: position 602 of record CAYOJP010000096.1, on the reverse strand, counting down.
CGCGGGTGCCGACACGCTCGATGGCGGTGCCGGCGACGACGTGCTGGTCTACGACGCCGCCGATCCGGAGATCGACGGCGGCGACGGCCACGACACGCTGCTGCTCGCTGGCAGCGAGTCGCTCGACCTGACCGGGCTCGCCGACGACATCCTCGTCAACCTGGAGGCGATCGACCTGGGCGGCGGCGCCGCGAACAGCTTGACGCTGACGCTGGACGATCTTCTCGCGCTGTCCGGAACGACGGACGAGCTGTTCGTGACCGGCGATGCGGGCGACAGCGTGACGTCGGCCGGGCAGGGCTGGGTCCCGGGGGCGACCGTGGGCAACTACCACACGTACACCTCGGGCGGCGCCACGCTGCTGATCGAGACGGAACTGACGCAGACGATTTCCTGAGCGGCGCGCGTGGCGGATGCGTCGAGGCCGCGCGGTTCGAGGCCCGGCGGATCCGCCAGGGTCGTCCCCGCGCGCGGACGCGGCGAGGTGGTGCAGACCCCCTTCTTGATGGCTGAACAGCAGAGCGCAAATGTCGATCACTCCGGCCGGCGCCGCTGCCGGGCGGGTCCGCTGCGACTCGCTCGAGTACGTCCATGTATCGCTC
>CAYOJP010000095.1:1378-13156 GCA_964404305.1 uncultured Gammaproteobacteria bacterium | reverse complement strand
GAGCCCTTCGGCTCGCTCGACGCCCAGGTGCGCCAGGAGCTGCGGCGCTGGCTGCGGCGCCTGCACGACGAGATCCACGTCACGAGCGTGTTCGTGACGCACGACCAGGAGGAGGCGCTGGAGGTCGCCGACCGGATCGTCGTGCTGAACGAGGGCCGGGTCGAGCAGATCGGCACGCCCGATGAGGTCTACGAGCGGCCGGCCTCGCCGTTCGTGTACCGGTTCCTCGGCGACGTGAACCTGTTCCACGGCCGCGTGCACGCCGGCGAGGCGCAAGTGGGCGACCTGCAGATCCCGCTCGACGACCACCTCGATGCCGCCGACAGCCCGGCGCTCGTCTACGCCCGGCCGCAGGACCTGGAAGTCGTGCGCGACCGCAACGGCAAGGGCGGCATCGAGGCGCACGTGCGCGACGTGCGCCGCATCGGTGCGCAGGTGCGCATCGAACTGGACCGGACCGACGGCGGCGGCCTCATCGAGGCCGAGGTATCGCGCGACAGCTATCTTGCCGCCGGCTGGCGCGAGGGCGACCGTGTGTGGGTGCGGCCGCGCAACCCGACGGTGTTCCTCGGCACGCGGCATTGAGCAGCGCGCAGGCTGCGAGGGGTCAGACCCCCTTGAACTCCCGCGGCGCACCATTTCAAGGGTTCAGACCTCTTGAAAGCCGGCCGTCAGTCCTCGACGTGGTGGAGCTGGCCGGCGGCGGACTTCGACGCGGCGTCGTAATCGAGCACCTCGCCGCCAAAGCCGCGCGCGAACTTTTCCGCTTCCTCCTGCGTCGCGAACGATAGCCACGAGGGCTCGCAGCAGTAGCCGACCTCCGAGCCGCGCAGGTACCAGGCGGTCCGCGCGTCGATGGTCGTGCGGCGCAGGAAGTCGGTGGTGGTCGCGGATTTCACCTCGCGCCCCTGCATCGCGGTAAAGCCGCAATGCGGACAGCCGTAGGTCTCCTGCTTGCCGTCGGCGTACTCGACCTTGAAGGTCGCATTGGCCGGACCGATCTCCTTGCCGCAGACCGCGCATTCCTCCGCGCGAGCCGCGGTGGCGGTCGTGAACAACACGGCGCCCGCGAGGGCGAACAGGGCACGGCGGTTCAGGTTGGCGGACATGCGGACGTCTCCCTCTCGATATTTCCTGATCGATGAATAATCCCGCCGCGCCTGCGGCTCGTTGATCGGGATCAGCCTGTCGCCGCACTGCACATATCAGGGGGTCTGACTCCTTGATATGGTGCTCAGCAGCGCGGGGACCACGAACCGGTGTACCGGCGCGACGCACAGCATGTAGAGGCGGCCGGCGGCGTTGTGGACGTGGACGACGGTCGTGATGGCAACCGTCTCGCGCGCGCCGGCCGATCGCGTGCAGATCGACATCCAGGCGTCCAGGTGCCGATCCGTCGCGACGAAGATCGCCTCGTCGTCGGCGAGCTGCGCCAGCGTGAACAGGCCGATGCGATCCCCCACGCGGTAGGCGCTGGCGGCCTTCCCGGGATCGAAGTCGCCGAGGTGCCCGACATCCTGCCCTCCGCAGGCCGCCACCACCCGGTTGCGGAGCGTCATGAGGGCATTCACCCACCCGGGCGTCCGGCCAGCCATCTGCAGGTAGAGTTCGAGCGCCGAGCAACCGGTGCGGTCGATGGTGACCGCATACGTGTCATGGAAGTACGCGCCAGGGAGAAAGGGCGCGATGGCGCTGCCGTCCGGCACGGCGGTGGCGACGGTCCGCGCGGTCATGCGTGGCTGCCGGCGACGCGCCGGGGACTCACCCCGGCGTCCCGCCCGAGGCGATGAACCGGGCCGCTCCCCCCGTCACCGGTAGTCGTAGGGGCTGGTCTTCACCCGCCACGCACATGGATCCGACGCATGCTCCAGCACCGGCGCCTTCCAGACGTTCACCGCGTCGTCGACTTCGCAGACGGCGAGCGCCGTCCAGGCCAGCGGGCGGTGGGCTTCGGGGATCGCCTCGAGGTCGAACCGGTTCAGGAATTCGATGATCGCTTCCAGGCGCGGCACGAGCGCGGCATGAAAGGCCCGCTGCTCCGCCAGGGTCCGGGCACTGCGCACCCGCAGCCGATCGTGGGCGTCCTCGCGGCCCCAGGCGTCGATCCACGGTTGCAGATCGCTGAAGTCAGGCGTCGACATCGGCCAGCTCCGCGTCGCGCAGCCCCAGCCGCTGCAGCAGCTTGTCGTAGTGTGCGCGTACGGTCGCCTCCATGTCCGCGCCGATCCACGTCCGCTCCAGGACGCCCGCGCACAGGTTGCGGTGCGCCCACTCCGCGACCGGCCAGTCCTCCGTCAGCGCATTGCGCGTCGCCAGCCGGCCCTGCTCGCGATTGAAGAGGTTGCCGAAGTTCCGCAGCTCGTCCTTGAAGTACCAGTCCCATTCCCAGTCGGCGCGATGCGCATCCAGCGGCCACACCCGCATCACCGACAGCACGTCGGTGCCGATGAACAGCAGCAGGTTCGGGAACAGCGTGTAGCAGTCGAACACCCAGCGCCGCGACCTGCCGTGATTGACCGCACCGGGGAAGCGCCCGGCCGCCACGGAGGTGTCCTGGTCGACCCAGTTGGAGGTCGTCCCGTAGCGCATGGCGAGCTTCTGCACCTGCGACATGAGGGCGTGCGGGTCCTGGTCCACCTCCGGCCGCAGCACGGTGAGCAGCGAGCAGACGCCGGGGCTGTCCGGGAACACGGTGTTGGCGCAGTCGCCGGGCTTGAACATCACCCCCAGCGTCTTCCTGTGCAGGTGGCCGGCGTGGTAGCCCTCGTGCTGGATGTTCATCAGGTCCTTCCAGTTCGCACGGAACTGCGCCTGATAGCCCGTGTACCACTGCCACGGCTGCCCGCCCAGGTAGGGGCCGAGCATCGCCGGCAGTCCGCCCAGGTATTGCGCCAGCGTGTGCGCCGGCGCGGGTGCCAGGTTCACGAAGACGAACCCGCCCCAGGTGGCGAGATGGACGGCCTTCAGGCCGAGGGCATCCTTCGCCGGCAGCCCGGGAAACAGCTGCGGCTCCGGCACGGTGCGCAGGCTGCCGTCCAGCCCGTACGCCCAGCCATGGAAACGGCAGACGATCGATGCCAGCTTCCCGTGCTGCTCGACGAACAGGCGCCCGCCGCGGTGCGGGCAGACGTTGTGGAACGCGCGCAGGACGCGGTCGTGTCCGCGCACGACCGCGACGGACACCTGCAGCGGCTTGACCTCGAACGTGAAGTAGTCGCCGGGCTCGCGCAGATCGTCCTCGCGACCCAGCATCAGCCAGGCATCCTTCCAGATCGCCCGTTCCTTCAGGAAGAAGGCGTCCGACACGAACGGGACGTTGCTGATCGGCGTCGTGGCCAGCCGGTCGAGGCCGGCGCCAGGCTGGAACTCCGCACTCATCGGCCGGCCCTCAGTCGATGCTGGTCTGCAGGGTGATGGCCGGCGGCTGCCGGAGCGTCTGCAGGACGACGCAGTAGCGCTCGGTGAGCTGCGCGATCTTCCGCAGGGTCTCGGCGGGCGCGTCCGCGGCGAGGTCGAAAGTCAGGCGCAGATCGCGGAAACCCACCGGCGCGTCCTTCGCCACGCCGAGCGTGCCGCGGAAGTCGAGATCGCCCTCGACGCGCACGGTGGAGCGAGTCAGCGTCACTCCGAACGCCGTCGCCACCGCCTGGAGAGTCACGCCCGCGCAGGCCACGAGCGCCTCCAGCAGCATGTCGCCCGAACAGGCCTGCAGTCCGCTGCCGCCGGTGGCCGGGTGCAGGCCCGCCTCGACCATCCCGCGACCGGTCTCCAGCCGGCAGGCGACGCCGTCGGTCCCGCTCGACTCGGCGCGCAGCGTGACGAGCGCCGCGTCGGGCGAGCCCCGGTAGCGCTCTTTCAGGGGCGCCTGCAGTGCCTTCAGTGCCTCGGCATCCATCGCGGCTCTCCCCGTGAGCGAACGGTCTTCAGCGCCAGGCCGGACGGCGCCGCTCAGGTACGCGTCAGCCCGAGTTCCGCGGCCTTGATCTGCACCGCGAGGTACTTCGAGTAGACGCGCGCGTGGATGAACGAGCCGCCGGTGAACCACAGGCCGGGTTGCGCGGTGGGCGTCCACATGTTGCCCAGCTCCTGCGCCGGGTTCTGCAGGCCCCACACCGGCCCGACGCGCTGCGCGACGTCCTCGCCGAACAGCCCGGCGAGCACGTCGGCGTACGGCTTGTAGCCGGTGGCGAACACCAGCAGGTCGGCGGGGCGCTCCGTGCCGTCCTTCAGCAGCAGCCCGCCGGCGGTGTAGCCGGCGATCTCGTCCGCCTGCAGCACCTTCACCCTGCCGTCGATGATCAGGTCCGAGCCGCCGACGTTGAAGTAGTAGCCCCCGGCGTACTCGAGGAATTTCATCGCCCAGCCGGTGTCGTCGTCGCCGAAGTCGACCTTGAAGCCGGCGCGCGCCAGCCCCTCCAGCATCGCCGCGTCGTGCTTCTTCACCTCCTGCGTCGTGCGCTTGAACGCCTTGCGCATGATGGGCACGGGGAAGGAGCAGGCGATGAGATCGCGGTCGGCGAGCGGCGGACCCTCGCCCAGGTACAGCACGTCGAGATACAGGTGCGCGCTCGGCTCGATGTTGACGACCACCGTCGGACTGCGCTGGACGAGCGTGACCTGCGCGCCGTTGGCGTGCAGGTCCTGGGCAATGTCGTGGGCGCTCGTGCCGGTGCCGAACACGTACGCCCGCTTGCCGGCCCAGGCGGCGCCGTTGCCGAACTGGCTCGAATGCACGACGGTGCCGGCGAAGCGTTCCAGCGTCGGGATCCGCGGCATGTTCGGGCGCGAGGCGACGCCCGTCGCCATCACGATGTGCCGGGGGCGCATCTCGCGGACGGTGCCGTCGGCCAGCCCGAGCCGCGCGACCCAGTGGCCGGCCTGGGCGTCCCAGCGCGCGCCCTGGAAATCCGTGCGCGGCCAGTAGTCCACCTCCATCGAGTCCACGTAGTTCTCGAGGTAGTTGGCGAGCTTGTCCTTGGGAATGTACTTGGGCCACGGCCGCGGGAACGGCAGGTAGGGCATGTGCGTGGATTCCGCGGGGCTGTGCAGCTTCAGACCGTGATAGCGGTTGCGCCAGACATCGCCCGGGCGTTCGTGGCGATCCACCACCAGCGCATCGACGTTGAGCGCCTTCAGCTCGGTGGCGGCGACGATGCCCGCGTGTCCGCCGCCGACGACCAGCACCGCCGGATCGCGATCCGCGTAGCGCGCGGCGGCGCGCCGCCGGTCCGCCCAGTTCGGGCCGAGCCAGTCGCGCTCGAACACGGGTTCCTCGCGGCGCCGGCGCTCGGTGTCGACGTCGTGATCGCGCAGGCTCGCGAGCGCGGTGACCAGCGTCCACGCCGGCGGCGCGCCGCGCCCGGCGGCCTGCGCGTCGGCGCACTTGATGCGCAGGTGGCCCTCGCCGATCCCGACGGCCGTCTCGAAGCGGATGAGCGCCTCGTAGACCGGATCGCCCGCGCACTCGAACGCCCACGGCGGGACGCGCTTCGGATCGACCGCGAAGCCGCGCAACCCTTTGGCGGTCGCCGCGCCGAGCACGCGCGCGACGATGGCGGCGTGCGAACTTACCGTCTCCAGCCGCCATTCCAGCGCGGCGATGTCGCGCAGGTGCGCGTCCTCGCGAAACAGCGCGCCGAGCGCGCGCGCATCGCGCGCCGCCAGCGCCGCATTGAACGCCGCCAGCCAGCGGCCGACGGCCGCGGCCGCTTCCGCCGCCACCGCGTCCGCGTGGACAGGCTCCGACATCACACTCGACATGCACGTTCTCCCCGGGCCGGCGGCGGGTCCTCACCCGCTGCGCCGGCGCACTGCGTGGGGCGATTGTAATGGCAGCGCGCGCGTGCGACACGTGGCCGCCACGCACGCACCTGCCTGCAAGGCAGGCCGGCGGCGGACGACCGGACGCAGCGCAGCATCGCCGGGGCGCGAACTGCGGGCCGCCGACCGTGACGGGGTATCATCGCGACGCGCCGCAGCCCGGCCGGACGGACCGGGCACCGCGCCGCCGGGGGACTGGCCCGGCGACACCCGCCACGCGCACCGCTCATCGACGGACACCCGACCCCGACGCCCCCGCATGACCCCGGCCACGCCAGCGGCGCCCGACGCCGCGACCGTCAAACGCGTCCTGCCCTGGGTGGTGGCGATTGCCCTGTTCATGGAGCAGCTCGACGCAACCATCGTCAACACGGCCGTTCCGGCGATGGCCGCGAGCCTGCAGGTCACCCCGCTGAGCCTCAAGGCCGTGGTGACCAGCTACATCCTGAGCCTGGCGGTGTGCATTCCGGTGAGCGGCTGGATGGCCGATCGCTTCGGCACCCGACCGGTGTTCATGGCCGCCGTGGCGACGTTCACGCTGGCGTCGGTCGCCTGCGGGATGGCCGACAACGTCCCGATGCTGGTCGCCGCGCGCATCCTGCAGGGCGTCGGCGCCGCGATGATGATGCCGGTCGGCCGGGTCGCCATCATCCGCACGTTTTCGAAGGCCGAACTGCTGCAGGCCATGAATTTCGTCATCATCCCCGCCCTCATCGGTCCCCTGCTCGGCCCGACCATCGGCGGGCTGATCGTGGAGTGGGCGTCGTGGCGCCAGATCTTCTTCGTCAACGTGCCCGTGGGCCTCGTGGCCCTGTGGCTCATCTACAGGTACATGCCGGATTACAGGGCGACGACGACGCAGCCGCTTGACGTCCCCGGCCTCGTGCTGTTCGGTTCCGGTACCGCGCTGCTGTCGTGGTTGCTCGAGATCTTCGGGGAGCACGAATTGCGCCCCACCGAACTGCTCGGCCTGTTCCTGCTGGCGCTCGGGCTGCTCGCGGCGTATGTCGTGCACGCACGGCGTGCTGCGCACCCGCTGCTGCGCCTGACGCTGTTTCGCGTCCGGACCTTTCGCGTGGCGGTACTCGGCGGCTTCGTCACCCGCATCGGCATCGGCGGCATGCCGTTCATGCTGCCGCTGCTGTTCCAGCTCGGGCTCGGACTGCCGGCGTGGTACTCGGGACTGCTGATGATGCCCACCGCCGCCGCGGCCATGGCGATGAAGCTGTTCACCGGGCCGATCCTCGCCCGCTACGGCTATCGCAAGGTCCTCGTCGTCAACACGATCGTCCTCGGCGGCGTGATCGCGCTGTGCGCCGGCGTGACGCCGGACACGCCCGTTCCGCTGCTGGTCGTCCTCGGGCTGGTGATCGGCTTCTTCAATTCCCTGCAGTTCTCGAGCATGAACTCCATGGCCTACGCCGACATCGAGGCGACGGATTCGAGCATGGCCACCACGATCGCGAGTTCGCTGCAGCAGATGTCGCTGAGCTTCGGCCTGGCCGCGGCAACGATCGTGACGGCCTGGTTCCTGGGCGACCTGCCGCAGTCCGACCGGACTGCCGTGCTCGGGGCGCTGCATCACGCGTTCCTGGTCCTGGGTGGCGTGACGGTGCTGTCGTCCGTGACTTTCTGGACGCTGCGGTCCGGGGATGGGGAGAGCGTGAGCCGGGGACAGGGCGTGCAATAGGGAACGGGGTCAGGTCATGTATCGGTCCCCAGGGAACCCGACCTCTCTTGCGCGCTCGCCGTACTCGCCGAAGGTTCCATCACTGCCTGCTCATTTCAGGACCGGCGAGCAGTCAGCCGCCGACCAACAATCGGGTACCACCGCTTTCAATGCCCCGAACGCCCTCACCGCTCCCATCGGCAGATGCCAGTCCACCACGGCCGATAGCGGCGTCACATCCGGGTTGACTTCGACCGTGGGGACGCCGAGCCGCGCGGCCGCCTCGACGGGGCCGCTGATGTAGGGGAAGCCCGCGGTGGTGCCCACGGCGAAGATCATGTCGAAGCCGCGCTCCAGCTCCGCGTTGCGGCGGGCGACGGCCTCGTCGGGCAGCATCTCGCCGAACAGGACCACCTCCGGGCGCATGATGCCGCGGCACACGGGGCAGCGCGGCGGCAGGTCGAGGTCCTCGTAGTCCGGCACGCGGTCGCACCAGCGGCAGCGGGTGCAGGCCAGGCGGTGCAGGTCGCCGTGCAGTTCGATGACGTTGGTGCTGCCGGCGTCGCGGTGGAAGCCGTCGACGTTCTGCGTGACGACCACGACCTCGTGCGTGCGCTCCAGCCGCGCAATGGCGCGATGGGCGTCGTTGCAGCGCGCGCCGCGGCAGGCGGCTTCGATCTGCGCGATGTACTTCCAGGTGGTGGCAGGCGCCTGGCGGAACATGCGCCCTGAGAGCAGTTCCTCGATGGGCAGGCCCTCGGCGGTGACAACGTCGTTGTACAGGCCGCCGAGGCCGCGGTAGGTGGGCAGACCGGAATCCGCGGAGATGCCGGCGCCGGTGATGAAGCACACCCGCCGCGCCTTCGCGAGCGCCCTCGCGACCCCCGCGACGCGCCCCGCCAGCACCTGCGGCAGCGGCGCGGCGCTCATCGGTCCTCGCTCCAGCCGATGACCTGGTCCCGGCCCGCGCGCCGGTGCAGCCGCTGGCAGGGGATGCGCGTGCCGCAGCCGCTCTCGCCGAGCGACCTGACGAAGCACAGCCGCGCCGCGGCGTCGACGACATGCATCGTCTGCTGGTGGACGAAGCGCTGGACGCCCAGGCCCGTGGTGCTCACCTGCACCGGGGCGGGATCGGCCTGCGCGGGGCTGGCGCCGGGCAGCGCGGCAAGGAGCGCCGTGCTGCGCGCCGCGTTCACGGCTGCAGGCGGCGCACGCGCCAGGGGCCGCCGGTATAGAAACCGTCGGCACCCTTCGCGAGCGTGCGGCTCCACTCGCCGCGGTCGTGGGCGCGGCCGAGCGAGCCGACCCACAGTTCCACGGACTCGATGTACAGGCGGTAGCCGCCCCAGTGCGGCGGGCGCGGCACGGGCGCCGGGCCGTCGTGGCCGTAGCGATCTTCCACCGCGCGCAGCTTGTCGAGGAGCTCGAGGCGCGAGCCGATGGTCTCGCTCTGGTCGCTCGCCCACGCCGACAACTGGCTCGCGCGCGGACGCTGCGCGAAGTACGCATCGCTCTCCTCGTCGGGCGCGTGGACGACCGGCCCCTCGAGGCGCACCTGGCGGCCGAGCGTGTCCCAGTGGAAGACGATCGCGGCATAGCCGTGCGGGCGCAGCGCCAGACCCTTGCGGCTGCGGCGGTTGGTGTAGAACACGACGTAGCCGGGGTCCGGCTCGAAGCCCCGGCACAGCAGCATGCGCGCGGTGGGCCGGCCGTCGGGATCGACGGTGGCGAGCGTGATCGCGTCGGGGTTGGGCTGCACCTGCTGCTGCTGCGCCTCGGTGAGCCAGTGGCCCAGCAGCGCGAAGGGCTCGGCGGGCAGCGGATCGGCGAGGCTCGTGTCCGCAGGGAAGTCCTCGAACAACATGGTCCGCAGGCGGTCGCCGGGCGCGCTCATGCTCAGCCGGTCTCCATCGGCGCGGTCGGGTCCTGCACCCACTCGGTGAGCGAGCCGTCGTAGACGGCGACGTCCTCGGTGCGGCCGACCAGCGCGAGCGCGAACGCGTCCGCGGTCGCGGCGATGCCGCCGCCGCAGTAGGCGATGACGTGCGGGGCATCGAGCAGGCCCTTGGCGGCGAGCGGCGCGCGCAGGGCGTCGTCGCGCAGGAAGGTGCCGTCGGGCGCGAGCAGCGTCTGGAAGAACACGTTGCAGCTGCCGGCAATGTGCCCCGGGCGGCCGTAGTTCACGGGGGCGTCGCCGCGGTGGGCCTCGGGAGACAGCGCGTTGACGATCACGGTGTCGGCGCGGCCGAGCGCGCGGCGCACGTCCTCCTTGCCGACGAACAGGCCGCCGCGCGGCCTGGCGACGAAGGTCGCGGGCGGCGGGTTCGCCGGCTCGCTGGTGAGCGGCCGGCCCTCCGCGCGCCACTTGGCGAGGCCTCCGTCGAGCACCGCGGCGGTATCGAAGCCGAAGGCACGCAGCATCCAGAACGCGCGCGTCGCCCACGGCACCATCGAGCCGGAATAGAGCACGACGCGCGTGCCCGGCCCCACGCCGTGGCGCGACAGTGCCTGCATGAAGCGCTCCGCCGAGGGCAGCGTGAACGGCAGGGGATTGTCGGGAGCGGACAGTTCACCGCCAAGGTCGAGGAAGCCGGCACCGGGGATATGGCCGGCGTCGTAGTCGGCGCGGCCGCTCTCGATGCGGTAGGGTCGCGGCGGATCGGGCTTGAGGTGGACGGTGCAGTCGAGGATCCGCAGATCCGGAGCACCGAGTTCCGCGGCGAGCCAGTCGGTGGAGACGAGGTAGGGCGGCAGTCCATGGGTCGTGGTCATGGAGGGATTCTAAGCGGCCCGACCCGTGCGGTGCACGGCGGATCGGCTCGGCCGGCGCGTGGTATCGTGGATTGATGACGGTCCACCGCGCCCGCTGCGTCCGGAGCCTCGCCGTGCTGCTGGCGGGGCTGGCCGCCGCGCCAGCCCCGACCGTGGCGCAGGAGGACGTCGGCTTTCTCGCCGGCGAGTGGTCCGCGGACTGCGAGTCCGGGCGGCTGCGCATCGAGAACCGCAACGGGCAGATGCTGCAGACCGGCCTGCTGGGCCTCGCCGGCCCGGCCGCCGCCGCCCTCAGCCAGATCCCCCTGCCGGCCACGCCGCTGCGCACCCAGCGCAAAGGCAACCGCCTTCTGCTCGGCACCACGGCGCCGCTGCCCGGCGGCAAGGCCGAGGCCCTCGCGCGTACCCTGATCGTCGACGTCCGGCGCCTGCGGGTGCTCGACGTCACCCTGTGCATGAGCGGCAAGTGCCAGACGCATGCCCTCGACGTGACGGTGCGACGCTGCTCCTGACGGGCGTCGTCGGGCTCGCGCACCGGCCGTGATCGACGACGCACTGCCCCGCGATACGCCGCCGGCCGGCTTCCGCCGCCGCACGCTCGCCCACCTGCTCGACTGGATCGGCTTCGCGGTGACCGCCGCCGTCGCCCACGCGACCTGGGGCCTGCTCGCCGGCGCCGCGCCCGGCCCGCGCGCGAGCGTCATCGGGCTGTTCGTCCTGCACGGGGCCTGGCACGTCGCCACCACCGCGGCCCCGATGCAGGCGAGCCCGGCCAAGTACCTGCTGGGCCTGCGCGTGGTACGCGCGGACCACGAGCGCTGCCGGCCCGGCCGGGCGCTCGCGCGGCACCTGGCCGCCCTGCCCTCGCTGCTGCTGCTGGGCGCGGGCTTCCTGCTCGCGGCGACGAACCCGGAGCGGCGCACGCTGCACGATCTGCTCGCCGGCACGGCGGTCGTGGTGCCGGCCGCGAGCGGGGAGGACCGGCGCGAAACCGCCGCCGACACCGTGATCGCCGGGGTACTGTTCGCAGTGGTGATCGCCATCGCCGTGGGTCTGTGGGCCGCACTGACCGGCGATGGCGCGCGCCGCGTCGCGAATTGGCTCGCAAACGCCTGGATGGTGGGCGCGAGCGCCTCGTCGCACCCCGGCGCGCGCGCGCTCGCGCCGCTGGGCTGCGACTCGCTGGTGCTGCCGGTGGGTCGCGCGTGGCGGCTGCTGTCGCCGTTCGCGCACGGCGGGCCGGCGCCCGACACTGCACAGTCGCCCTACGTCGTGTGCCGGCTCGGGCGCGAGGCGAAGGCGGTGGACTGCCCGGAGGTCGCGTGGACGTTCGGCCGGGCGATGACGCCGCCGCCGGCCCAGGTGCTGATCAGCGTGCGCCGGCGCGGCGAGGGCGCCACGTGCAGTGGCTGGTTCGCGGCCGATGGCACGCGGCTGGGCGGCGTCGGCGCGCGCGGGGAGATCCTGCTCGACCGCTGAGGACTGCGCGTCGGCGTCGACTCCGGGCAGCCGTCATT
>CAYOJP010000095.1:0-1278 GCA_964404305.1 uncultured Gammaproteobacteria bacterium | reverse complement strand
TACTCGACCTTCAGGACCTTCACGTCGAAGGTGAGCGTGTGGCCGGCCAGCGGGTGGTTGAAGTCGAGCATCACCTTGTCGCCGTTGACGGCGTTGACCCGCACCGGGCGCTTGTTGCCGGTCGGATCGGTGCCGACCAGCACCGTGCCTTCCTTGCGCGCGGCCTCCGGAAGCTTCGCGGCGTCCTCCTCGATCACCATCGCCGGGTCCAGCTGCCCGTAGGCCTTCTCGGGCGGCAGCACGACGCTGCGGGTCTGGTCGACGGTCATGCCCTTCATCGCCTCCTCCAGCCCTGGCAGGAGTTCGCCCTTGCCGTGGGTGTAGACGACCGGCTCCTCGTCGGTGGTCGAGTGCACCTGGGTGCCGTCCTCGGTCTTCACGGACAACTGCACGGTGACACGCTTGCCTTCGGCAACCGCGGGGGCGGGATCGGCGGCCCGGGCGCCGGCGACGGCGACGGCCAGGACGGCAACGGCAGCAATACGGCGCAGGAGCATGGGGCGGATTCCTCTGTGTACGGGGGCCGATTCTAATCGGAATCGGAGGCGCGAAAGGCGAACCCGGCCCTCAACTGAGCCAGTGTTCGAGAAGTTCGACCGCGGCCGCGCGCGGAAGTGGCAGACCGGGCTGGCCGAACCAGCGGACACCCTCGCGTTCGAGCCGGGCGACGATGGCCTCGGCCTGCACCCAGCCCAGGTCGTCGCGGCCGGCCTGCCCATCGGCGGCCAGCAGCGCAAAGGCGGCGCCGAGCAGGCGCTCGCGCTCGCCGGCCGCAAGGGTGGCGACCGGGGGCGCAGCGGACTGGGTCGGCGGGGCGAGCGGCCGGACGGCGGTGACGATGAACTGCATCAGCGTCTCGAAGGCGTCCGGGACGACGTGGCCCTGGCCCCGGGCCCAGCGGTGCAGTTGCGCCGGTTCGACGCGGGCGTCGCCGCCACGGCCGACCGCAAGGAGGCTGCCGCCGGCGACCGCGGCATCGAGCAGGGGGCGCAGGGCACGCGCGGCGGTGGCGATCGCGGGTTCGCCCAGCGCGGCCGGCCAGTCGGCCGGGTCGAGGCCGACCAGCAGGGGCAGGCCCTGGTCGTGGAGCACCCAGGTGTCGCGGCCCAGCCAGCGCTCGTAGAGGCGCTGCCGCTCAAGCGCGGCCGTCCCAAGGGAGCGACCCTCGGCGAACTCGCCGGCCGGATCGCGGCCGACGCTCCAGCGCTCGGCGGCACGAGCGAGGTCGCGCAGCAGGTGGCCGCAGTCCGGCGGGGTCGAGTCGGGGTGGCCGGCGGG
>CAYOJP010000094.1:0-13159 GCA_964404305.1 uncultured Gammaproteobacteria bacterium | reverse complement strand
GTGCCCGTGGCGTCGACGTGCTCGCCTGGGAGAGTTTCGGGGCCGGCTGGGTCACCGACATCGTCAAGCAGCTCAGGCTCGCGGACGTGCGTGTCCTCGAGGCCGCCTACGGTGCGTTGCCCGACCTCGCCACCGTCGACGGCGATCGCGACGTGGTCTTCACCTGGAACGGCACCACTTCCGGCGTGCGAGTGCCCGACGGCGACTGGATCCGTGACGATCGCGCCGGGCTGACCATCTGCGATGCGACCTCGGCCGCGTTCGCCATGGATCTTCCGTGGTCGAAGCTTGACGTCGTCACCTGGTCCTGGCAGAAGGTGCTGGGCGGGGAGGGCGCCCATGGCATGCTGGCACTCTCGCCCCGCGCGGTCGCGCGGCTGGAGAGCTGGACGCCGCCCTGGCCGCTGCCGAAGCTGTTCCGCATGACCAAGGGCGGCAAGCTCAACAAGGCGATCTTCGCCGGCGAGACGATCAACACGCCGTCCATGCTCTGCGTCGAGGACTACATCGACGCGCTCGCCTGGGCCGAGTCGATCGGCGGCCGTCCGGCGCTCACCGCGCGCGCCGACGCCAGTCTCGCCGCGATCGCCGCATGGGTGGTGCGCACGCCGTGGGTGGAGTTCCTCGCCCGCGAACCGGCGACGCGCTCGAACACGTCCGTGTGCCTGGCAATCGCCGATCCGTCGTTCGCACGCCGGCCGGCGGACGAGCAGTCCGCGCTGGTGAAACGCATCGTGTCCGTTCTGGAGCTGGAAGGCGTCGCGTTCGACATAGGCTCCTACCGCGACGCGCCTCCCGGATTGCGACTGTGGGCGGGCGCCACCGTGGACACGGCGGACATCGAGGCGTTGCTGCCATGGCTCGACTGGGCGTGGGCCGAGATCGCCTCCGCCGCGGCGGCCTGAACCGCCCGCCTTCCGCCGAAACGAACGTTCCGCCGCGGCCCGCAGCGCAGGCCGCGGCCGCCTGCCGAGGAGTCCTTCGATGAGCAAGCTGAAAGTCTTCGTCGCCGACAACATTGCCGACGAGGGGGTGGAGTTCCTGCGCGCACAGCCCGATCTGGACGTGGATTTCAGCACCGGCCTCGACGCCGCCGGGGTCCGCGCCCGCATGCAGGGCGTCGAGGCGCTGGTCGTGCGCAGCGCCGTGAAGGTCACGGCCGACATCCTCGCTGCGGCGGACAGCCTGCGCGTGATCGGCCGTGCCGGAATCGGAGTCGACAACATCGATGTCGAAGCGGCTACCGAGCGCGGCATCGTGGTGCTGAACACGCCCGATGCCAACGCGACCACCACGGCCGAGCTGGCCGTGGCCCACATGCTGGCCCTCTCGCGCCACCTGCAGCGCGCGGATGCCTCGACCCGTGCCGGGGAGTGGAAGCGCTCCACGTTCGTCGGTTCCGAGTTCACCGGCAAGACCGTCGGCGTGGTCGGCTACGGCACCATCGGCCGCATCGTCGCCTCGCGCTGCCTGGGCCTGAAGACGCGAGTGGTGGCCTACGATCCGTTCGTCACCCGGGAGGTGTTCGAGCAGCACGGCGTCGAGCCGTTCGACCTCGACGAACTGCTGGCGCAGTCGGACTACGTGACTCTGCACTGCCCGCTGAACGAGAAGACCCGCAACCTGCTCGATGCGCGCCGCCTGGCGCTGATGAAGCCCGACGCCCGGCTCGTGAACTGCGCGCGCGGAGGAATCGTGGACGAGCAGGCGCTCGCGGCGGCTCTGCAGTCGGGCAAGCTCGCTGGCGCAGCGCTCGACGTGTTCGAGCACGAGCCCCCGAAGGGCTCGCCGCTGCTTGCGCTGCCGAACGTCGCCGTCACCCCGCACATCGGCGCCTCGACCGCCGAGGCGCAGGTCGCGGTCGGAGTCGAGATCGCGAAGCAGATCATCACCTACCTGCGCACGGGAGAGGCGGTGAACGCGGTCAACCTGCCGCGCATCCCGTCCGATACCCTGCGGCGTCTGGCGCCCTACCAGCTGCTCGCCGGGCGACTGGGGCGCCTGCTGGCGCTGATGCTGCCCGGACCGATCGAGAAGGTCGACCTCACCCTCGCCGGCCGCGCGGCCGAACTCGACTCGCAGCCGGTGGCGGCCGCGGCCCTCGTCGGGCTGCTGCAGGATCGGCTGTCCTCGCCCGTTAACCCTGTGAACGCTCTGCAGGTTGCCCGCAGGCAGGGCATCGCGGTCACGCAGTCGCGTCGCACCGAGACGCAGGAGTACGTCACCGAGATGGATCTGGCCGCCACCGGTGGCGGCGAGAGCGTGACGTTGCGCGGGACGCTGTTCGACGAGGTGCACCCGCGCCTGGTGGGCATCAACGACTACGAGATCGAGGCGTACCTCGAAGGCAACCTGCTCATCACCCGGCACGCCGATCAGCCGGGCGTGGTCGGCGCCCTGGGCTGCATCCTCGGCGACGAGCGCGTGAACATCTCGCGCATGCAGCTCGGCGTGGTGCGCGGCAGCGACAAGGCCATCGCGGTGCTCGAGATCGCGCAGCCGCTGTCCGGACCGGTGCTGGCCAGGATCGCGGCACTGCCCGCCATCAGCAAGGCAGCCCAGATCACGCTCTGATTCGGGTCGCGATCCGCTCCGACCGCCCCGGGGTACGGTGGTGTAGGATCGGCGTGTCCGGTCCACGCGCAGGGTCACCGCCGATGCACGATTCCGACGATACGTTCTCCCATCGTTACATGCTGGCGCGGCGGGGCGGCGGCATGTTCCTCGCCCTGCTGGTCGTGGCGCAGGTGGTCCTCGCCTGGTACTGGGACGACGAACCGCAGATGTTCGACGTCCGCGACGCGATGCTGGCACCGGGTGGCACGACGCGGTCGGAGGTAACCGGTCACGCGACGGTGGCGACCCTCGTGAAGGTCGCCAGCACGCTGCTCGACAAGCCGGGCGGCTATCTGTCGAACGACCTTGCGCCCCCGGGCCTGCTGATGGACAACGTACCGAACTGGGAATTCGGCGTCCTGACCCAGACCCGCGACCTGGCAAAGGCGCTGCGCAACGACTTCAGCCGCTCGCAGACCCAGTCCACCGAGGACCCCGACCTCACGGTGGCCGAGCCGCAGCTCAACTTCGACAGTGAGTCATGGATCCTGCCCTCGACCGAGAGCGAGTACCGCAAGGGCATCCAGGCGCTGGATCGATATCGCGCGCGGCTCACCGACGACAACCTCGAGGACGCGCAGTTCTATGCCCGCGCCGACAACCTGCGCGACTGGCTCGCGATCGTGGAAAAGCGTCTGGGCAGCCTGTCGCAGCGCCTGAGCGCGTCGGTCGGGCAGGTGCGCGTCAACACCGACCTGGGCGGGGACGCGCAGGCGCGCCAGTCCAAGCCGACCGCCGGCGAATCGACGATCACGACCCCCTGGATGGAGATCGACGACGTGTTCTGGGAGGCGCGCGGCGCGACCTGGGCCCTCATCCACTTCCTGAAAGCAATCGAGATCGACTGCGCGTCGGTGCTGGAGAAGAAGAACGCTCTCGTCAGTCTGCGTCAGATCATCCGTGAACTGGAATCCACCCAGGATTACGTGTGGAGCCCGGTGATCATGAACGGCAACGGCTTCGGCTTCTTCGCCAACCACTCGCTCGTGATGGCATCCTACGTGTCGCGCGCGAACGCGGCGGTCATCGACCTGCGCAACCTGCTCGAGCAGGGCTGAGGCCGATCCGGAACGCGACGGGGGCCCCGCGGCCCCGTCGGCCCGGCCGCAATCCCGGAGGCTCAGGCGGCGTTGCGCTGCTCTGCGGCGTTGCGGACCGCAAGCACGTACTTGGAGAAGTCGGGCTTGCGCACGTTCCACCAGTAGGCGAGCGTGGTCTTCGACCAGTTGTTGACGATCTTGCCGTCCTCGTTCTTGTACCAGCTCTGGCAGCCGCCCGCCCACACCGTGTTGCCGAGGTCCTTCTGCAGCTGCTCGTTGAATTCCCTCTGCGCATCGGCGCGTACGTCGAGGTAGCGCAGCCCGCGCTCGTGCAGCGTGGCGATGCACTGCCTGACGTACTCGACCTGGCGCTCGATCATGAAGATGATCGAGTTGTGCCCGAGGTTGGTGTTCGGTCCGTACAGGATGAAGAAATTCGGGAAGCCCGCCACGGTCATGCCGAGGTAGGCGTAGGCGCCGTTCTTCCATTCCTGCTGCAGCGACCTGCCGTCCCGGCCGATGAAGTCCATCGGCGCGAGGAAGTCGTTGCTCTCGAAGCCGGTGCCGAAGATGAGCGTGTCGACGGCGTGCTCCCGGCCGTCGGCCGTGACGATGCCGGTCGCCGTCACGCGCTCGATGCGGTCGGTGATGACCTCCACGTTGGGCGCCTGCAATGCCGGCAGGAAGTCGTCGGTGATGATGAGGCGCTTGCAGCCCGGCGCGTAGGTCGGGATCAGCTTTCGGCGCATCTCCGGGTCGGGGATCTGCGCCTCCATCAGCGAGCGGATCAGCGCCTCGAACTTCCGGCTGCGGTCATCGAGATGGAAGTTCATCCACCAGGCTTCCCACTCCGCGTAGTAGCGGAAGCGGTACAGCCAGCGCACCGGCGGCAGGTTCTTGAGCAACCAGTGCTCCCAGTCGCTGTAGCGGCGATCGTTGCGCGGGATGATCCAGTTGGGCGTGCGCTGGAACACCTTCAACTGCCCGACCTCCTTCTGGATCTCGGGGATGAACTGCGCCGCGCTCGCGCCGTTGCCGATCACCGCGACGCGCTCGCCCGCCAGGCTGTGCCCGTGGTGCCAGCGGGCGGAGTGGAACTTCACGCCCTGGAAGTCCTCCAGGCCCGGAATGTCCGGGTACTTGGGCCGGTTGAGCTGTCCGGTCGCGGCGATGACGACGTCGGCGACGATGGTTTCGCCCGCCTTCGTGCGGATCCGCCAGGTGCCGCTGTCCTCGTCGAACTCCGAGCGCTCCACCTCGGTGTCGTACTTGATGTGCGGGCGCAGGTCGTGCCTGTCCGCCACGGAGTTGAGGTAGGCGAGGATCTCGGGCTGGGCCGAGAAGCGGTTGGGCCAGTCCGAGCGCTGCTCGAACGAGAAGGAGTACATCGGCGAGGCGACGTCGACGCAGCAGCCGGGGTAGGTGTTGTCGCGCCACGTGCCGCCGAGCCGATCGGCCTTCTCCAGCAGCACGAACGAGTGCACGCCCTGCTCCCTGAGCTTGACGCTCGCGCACAGTCCGCCCACGCCGGCACCGATGATCGCCACGCGCGGCGTGCGGGCGCCGGTGAAGAACTGCTCGATAGGGTTACGCTCGGCCATCTGCCTGCCTCCCGTGGACTGGATACCGGTGTGCGTTCGGGCCCCGGGGCGTGCACGTTCCCGCCGCCGTGTCGGTACCGCGAATACCCGGATAATACCCTGCGACGGTCGCGCTGTAACGGCCGGGGAGCCCGCTCCGTCGTGGATTGGTGCGTCGCAGTAGCGGCGCGCTCAATGCCGGCCGAACAGGCGGCGCAGGAACCCCATGACACCTGCGGCGGTCGCGACCGCCGGTTCGGGCGCGGCGGTCGGGCGCCGCTCCGCGGCTGGACGGCGCTCGCCGGCATGCCGGGTCGGGCCACCGCCCGGTCCGCGCCCGCGTGACGGTCGCCGTTCGGTGGTTGCGCCGGCCGGGCGGGGCCTGGACTCGTCGACCCGCAGTTGCCGACCCTGGAGTTCCGAGCCATTGAGCGCGGCGATCGCGGCGCGTCCCGCGTCGTCGGGCATCCGCACGAAGCCGTAGCCCCGCGAACGGTTGCTGCGGCGGTCGAAGACGACCTCGGCCGATTCGACCGTGCCATGCCGCTCGAACAGCGCGCGCAGGTCGGTTTCGGTAACGCTGTACGCAAGATTGCCGACGTATATGTTCATGGCGATGACTGCTGTTCCTTCTCGTTCGGTGGCGCGTGGAACGCGGGCGCGGCGTGCACGACGCGCGCTTCGGGGATGGGTCGGTGCGACGGGCAGGACTTCCGGTGGCAGCTCCGCGCGAGGATGCCCCATGCGCGGAACCTGCAAGTACACTCGAAACATTCAACCATAACGGATCGGGACGGGCAAACCAGTGAACGCACGCGGGTCCGATGCGGTGCCGACGAGCCTGATCGTCGGCTGCGGGTGGGTCGGCAGGTGGCTCGCGCCGCGACGGCAGGCCACCGGCGCGCGGGTGCTGGGCACGCGGCGCCGACCGCGGCCCGGCGACCTCCCCGCGGGGGTCGAGGCGCTCGCGTTCGACCTGGAGGATGGGCAGGGCGCGCCGCGACTGGCCGCGCAGTGCCCGGCGGGCGCCGACATCTACTACCTCGTGCCGCCCGGCCTGCGGGCCGGCCGTCCTGCGGACGCGGTCGCCGCGAGCGTGCACGACCTCGCTCGGGCCCTGGCTGCGCGGACGCCGCGCGCGGCCATCCTCGCCTCCTCGACCGCCGCCTGGGGCGACTGCGGAGGCGCCCGCGTGGACGCCGGCACGCCGGCGGCGGGCGCCGATGCCCGCGCGCGCGCGCTCCTTGCCATTGAGGCGGCGTGGCGCGACGCACTGCCGCAGGCCCGGATCGTGCGGCTCGCGGGTCTGTACGGGCCCGGTCGCGTCGTCGGCGAACGGCCGCTGCGCGCGGGCACCCCGATTGGCGGCGATCCGGACGCCTGGCTGAACCTGCTGTGGGGCGAGGACGCCGCCGCGTTGCTCGACTGCCTGCCGGCGGCCGGCGCCGCGGCGCCGGTCGAGCTCGGCTGTGACGACGCTCCGGTGCGCAGGCGCGAATACTATACGGAGCTCGCGCGTCGCCTCGGCGTGCCCGTGCGTTTCGAGCCTGACGGCGGCGAGGGCAGGGCTTCCCGTCTTTGCGACAACGGTCCGACCCGGGCGCGCACCGGCTGGCGGCCGGCGGTCGCCGACTGGCGGGCGGGGCTGGAGCGGTTGCTGCCGGGAATGCCACGCTGACACGGCGGCCTTCGCGCCGGGACGTCGTCCCGCGAGTGCGGGCGGCGGCTCAGCGCGGCGCGATGAATTCCCCGAAGGCGCGGCTGCCGTCGCCGGTCGGGATGCGCGCGGTCACCTGCAGCGTCGCCGCGTCGATGACGGTCAACTCGTTGCTGAACCAGTTCGCCACGTAGACCCGCGCACCGTCGGGATGCAGCGCGATGCCCTCCGGGGACTCGCCGACTGCGACGGTCGCCACCGGCGCGAGCGTGGCCGTGTCGAATACCGAGACCGAGTCGGCGTGCTGGTTGGTGACGAAGGCGCGGTTGCGCGCGGCGTCGATCGCGATCGCATACGGTGAATCGCCCACGGGGACGGTGCCCCGCACCGCGAGCGACGCGACGTCGATCACGCTCACATCGTTGCTGCGCACGTTGGCGACGTAGGCCGTGCGCCCGTCCGGCGCGAGCGTCACGCCGAAGGGGGCATCGTGGACAGCGATGCGGGCGTGCACCGCTCGCGCTCCGAGATCCACGACGGCCACGCTGTCCTCGTCGCGGCAGGCCACCCAGGCGCTGCGACCGTCCGCCGAGACCGCGATGCCGCTCGGTGCCTTGCCGACGGGGATCTCGGCGCTGCGCTCGAGGCGCGCGGTGTCGAACACGAGGATGCTGTCCCGGTACCAGTCCGCGACGTAGAGCCACGCACCGTCGGGGGCAATTGCCATGCCCAGGGGGCCTTCGCCCGCGGCGAGGGTGGCGACGACGGCGCGGGTCGTGCCGTCGATGACCGAGACGCTGCGGCCGGTGGGGTTGCTGACGTATGCGCGACTGCCATCGGCGGCTACCGCGATGCCGGCCGGGTCGAGGCCGACCTTCACGGTGGTCACCGCCGCGCCGGTCGCGGTGTCCACGACCGTCACGTCGTCGCTGCCCTGGTTGGTGACCCAGGCCCAGGGTGCGGCGCCGGCCGTCGCAGTCGCCGCGGCGCCGGCCGCGAGCAGGACGGCCCGCGCCCCGCGGCGCGCCCGGCCGGACATGACGGCCTACTTCTCGGCCAGTTCCTTGATCTTCGCCAGGCCCGCGGTGTAGACGCCGGTGACCGCCCTCACCGCGGCCTCGTCCGAAAGCTCCGGCGGCGGGTTGTTGTTGGGGTAGCCGCGATAGAAGCCGCCCTTCCACTCGACGGTCGAGCCGCCGTCGCCGTTGTCCCTGACCGCGATGGTCGCCGAGTACGTGCTGACCGGCAGGACCTTCACGTCGACCTCGATGATCTTGTACTTGTACAGCATCTGCGCGTCGTCGTGCTGCATCAGTTCCTCGCGGATCGTCGGGCCGTCCGGCGCGCCCAGCCGGAGCACGCGCCGCGCGCCGGTCGCGTTGCCGCCCTCGCCCTCGCACTTCGCGATCCCGGGATGCCAGGTCGAGATCGAGCAGAAATCCTTGATGATGTCCCAGACCCTGGCGGCGGGCGCGTTCACGGTGACGGTCTCGACGACCTTCTGCCGCGAGGGGCCGTGCGCGGGTGCGACGGCGGGGGTCAGCGCGAGGCAGGCGGCGAGGAAGGCGGACTTGCGCATGGTCGATGATCTCCCTGACGGGAGGAATTCCCGCCTGATTCGAGGGGTGGCGCGCGAGGCGCGGCGGCGCGCATGTTAGCGCGGCCGCAGGGGCGGGCCAAGCAGGGTTCGCCAGTGCCCGCGGGTCTTTGTGTAGCATAGCCACCGGCGGCCCCGCGGCCGCGTCATCCCGGGCCCGGGCATAGCGATGAGCGCGACGATCGTGTGGTTCCGGCAGGATCTGCGCCTCGCCGACAATCCGGCGCTCGCTGCCGCGGTCGCGCGCGGCGGGCCGGTGATCCCGGTGTTCGTGTGGGGGCCGCAGGAAGAGGGGGCGTGGCCGCCCGGTGCCGCGTCCCGCTACTGGCTGCACCACTCGCTGGCGGCGCTCGCGGCGGACCTGGCGCAGCAGCGGTCGCGGCTCATCCTCAGGCGCGGCGCGGCGCTCGCCGCGCTCGAGGCGCTGGTTCGCGAAACCGGCGCCGACGCCGTGCACTGGAACCGCCGCTACGAGCCTGCGGCCATCGAGCGCGACGGGCAGGTGAAGTCGGCCCTGCTGGCCGCCGGCGTGCACGCGCACAGCCACAAGGCCGCCGTGCTCGTGGAGCCGTTCGAGGCGCAGACGCGCGCCGGCCGACCCTACCGCGTGTTCACTCCCTACTGGCGGCACTGCGAAACGCACCCGGAGCCCGCGCCGCCGCTGCCCGTTCCGTCGGCGTTGCCCGCGCCGCCGGCCTGGCCGGACTCGGATGCCCTCGTCGACCTCGGCCTCGAACCGCGGCTGGACTGGGCGGGCGGCATCCGTGCCGCCTGGGGAATCGGCGAACGCGCGGCCGCGGCGGCGCTCGCGCGCTTCATCGAGGACGGAATCGATCGGTATGCCGACCGGCGCGACCTGCCGGCCACGGCGGGTGTGTCGCGCCTGTCGCCGCACCTGCACTTCGGCGAGATCACGCCGCGGCGGATCTGGCACGCGGCCCGCGAGGCGCAGGCCGGGCGCGGGCTGCTGACGCGCAGCGCGGGAGCGGGCGCGTGGCTGCGCCAGCTCGTCTGGCGTGATTTCGCCCAGCACCTGCTGTTCCATTTTCCGGCCACGCCGGACGCGCCGCTGCGGCCCGAGTTCGCGCGCTTCCCATGGCGCAACGACGGCCGCGCGCTCGCGCGCTGGGAGCGCGGCGAGACCGGCTATCCGATCGTGGATGCGGGCCTGCGGGAGTTGTGGCGCACGGGCTGGATGCACAACCGCGTGCGCATGCTGGTCGGTTCCTTCCTGGTGAAGGACCTGCTCCAGGACTGGCGTGCCGGCGCGCGCTGGTTCTGGGACACGCTGGTCGATGCCGACCTGGCCAGCAACACGCTCGGCTGGCAGTGGGTGTCGGGCTGCGGCGCGGACGCGGCGCCGTACTTCCGCATCTTCAACCCGGTGACGCAGGCCGAGCGCTTCGATCCCGAAGGCAACTACGTGCGTCGCTGGCTGCCGGAACTCGCGCGGTTGCCCGCGCGACTCCTGCATGCGCCGTGGCAGGCGGATGCCGCGACGCTCGCCGCGCACGGCGTGCGGCTCGACGAGAACTACCCGCGCCCGATCGTCGATCACGGCGCGGCGCGCACTGCCGCGCTTGCCGCCTTCGCCTCCGTGCGCGCCGCGCCGGACGACGCCCCATGACGGGGCCCGCTCTGCTCGCCGACCTGGGCGCGACGCATGTGCGCTTCGCGCTCGCCGACGCCGGGGTGCCGCGCGACATCGCCGTGATGCGTACGGTCGAGCATGCCTCGTTCGAGGCGGCTGCGGCCGCGTACCTCGCCGCGTATCCGCCGGGCGCGCGGCCGCGCGTCGCGGCGATCGCCGTGCCGGCACCGACCGGCGCGGCCGAAATCCGCCTGACGAACCTCGGCTGGCGTTTCGCGCCCGCGACTGTGGCCCGCGCCCTGGGGCTCGAGAGCTGCCGCGTGTGCAATGACTTCGAGGCCGTGGCGCGTGCGCTGCCGCGCCTGCGGCCGGAGGACGCGGTCGACGTCGGACCGGCGCGGATCGCCGCCGACGGCGTGCGCGCGGTCCTCGGCCCGGGCACGGGGCTGGGCATGGCGACACTCGTGCACTCCGGATCGCGGTGGCTGCCGCTGGCGGGCGAGGGCGGGCATGCGACGCTCGCGCCTGCCAACGCGGAGGAGGCCGCAATCTGCGCCTGGCTGCGCGACCGTTACGGGCATGCCTCGGCCGAACGCGCGCTGAGCGGACCGGGCCTGGTGAACCTCTACCTCGCGCACGCCGCGCTGGCAGGGAAGCCGTCCGTGCCGGCGCCTGCGCCGGCCGATGTCACCGCCGCGGCCGTGGCGGGTGAT
This sequence comes from uncultured Gammaproteobacteria bacterium, assembly GCA_964404305.1. Taxonomy (GTDB): domain Bacteria; phylum Pseudomonadota; class Gammaproteobacteria; order JADZEE01; family JADZEE01; genus CAYOJP01. The sequence continues at coordinate 2,365 of CAYOJP010000094.1, read as the reverse complement.
GCGCTGGCCGCGCGCGCGCTGGCCACGTTCTTCGCGCTGCTCGGCAGCGTGGCCGGCGATCTCGCGCTGGTGAGCGGCGCGCGCGGCGGCATCTGGCTCGCCGGCGGCATACTCCCGCGGCTCGTGGAGCGCCTGCAGGGCTCGGCGTTCCGCGAACGCTTCATCGCCAAGGGCCGGTTTCGCGAGTGGCTCGATGCCATACCCACGCGTCTCATCGTGCATTCCCAGCCCGGGCTGCTCGGCCTGGCCGCCTGGCTCGCGGACGAACGCGGTTGAGACGCCCGTGCGCACTGCTGCGGATGCTCGTGCTCGCCGGCGCGGTGGCGGGCGCGCCGGCGGGCGCGGCCGCCGGCCTCGAGTCCATCGCCATCGAGACCGCCGCCGGCCCGGTCCAGTACTTCGAGGTCGAGGTCGCGGCGACGCCGCGCGCGCGCAGCCGGGGCCTGATGTACCGGCGCGCCCTGGCCCCGCGCGCCGGGATGCTGTTCGATTTCGAGCGCCCGCAACCGGTGGCGATGTGGATGCTCAACACGTTCATCCCGCTTGACATGCTGTTCATCCGCGCCGACGGTAGCATCGAGTCGATCGCGGCCGACGCGCGGCCACGCTCGGTCGAGCCGATCGCGTCGCGGGGCGACGTGCTGGCGGTGCTGGAACTGCCCGGCGGAACGGCGGCGCGCCTGGACCTGCGGCCGGGCGATCGCGTCTGTCACCGCCTGTTCGGGCGGGGCGCTACTTCAGGGCCCGCAGCCCGGCGGTGAAGCCCTGGAGCGAGAGCGGCACGGTGACCGGTTTGCGGGCGCCGTCCTGGAACGTGACGCGAAGCTGCTGCCCGGTCTTCATCGACTCGAGCAGCGGCGCCTCGAGCCGAAGGCCGGCGCGGCAGCCGTTCGGTTCGCAGCGTTCGACGGGAAAGCGGGTGGGCTCGCCGTCGTCGACCTGGATCGACGCGCCGGGTGGAAGCGAGATGCCCAGCGGCAGGGTCACGAGCGCGATAGGCACGGGGTTGTCGGGCAGGTAGCCGATTGCGAGGTGAAGAACGCGCTGCGCGCTGTCGCGGGTCACGAGGTTCTGGAAGATGAAGCACTGGCGCTGCGGCTCGGACTTGGTGTCCTCGCAGCGCACCGTCCAGTTATCGAAACTCTCACCGTCCTTGACCTCGGCCAGCGCCGCTGGCGGTGGCACGGCCATGCAGAGCATGGCCAGAAGGCACAGTGCAGGAGAGGGATGACGCACGGATGCGATTGCAGACAGTCTTGTGCAGCGCACACTTTACCGTAGGCGACCGAGAGCCGCCAGCGCCGGGACGACCGCTTCAGCTGTTTCCGGGACGCCCGGCGAGCCAGTCCGGCAGCCTCAAGTCCGTGAATACGTCGTAGTGGTCGTACGGCTTGATGTCGAGCACGGGCGTGCCGTCCCAGGCGTCGAGGCGGCGCACGCGCAGTCGCGCGCCCTCGCGACCCAGCAACTCGACGACGGCGAGCCCGACCGGATTGGGATGCGTCCGGCCGCGCGCCGCCAGGACGCCGGTGAGGGGCAGCGCGGGATCGCCGCGCGGATGTGTCACCAGTGCGGTGGCCGCCCCCGGGACGCGGTCCATCCAGAACAGGACGATCAGGTGCGAGTACGCCTCGATGCCGGTGAGTGCGGGCGCGAATTCGTCGCGCAGCACGATTTCGGATTCGATCGTGCGCCGGCGGCGCGAGACCTCGGCGTCGGGTACGTCCGTGCGCACGTGGCCGATGGGCGTGAGCGTGATGCACGCCGGCTCCACGGAAGCGCGCCTCAGCCCGTCACGGTCGGCACGGCGCCGGCCGGCAGTTGCAGCCCGTCAGCGCAGCGACCAGTGCGTTCAGGATGCAATCGCTGAATGGCAGGGCGGAATTGTGCTCCTGACGTCGGGAAGCCCCGGGTGCCGGTGCCGGGCGGAGCCGCGGCGACCGTGAGCGCGCAGGACGCGAGCGACCGAGCGCTGCAGGGATCTACCCGAGCGAGTCGCGGCGCGCCTGGCCGGCGCCGCCCGGAACGCTGGACAATTCCGCTCTGCTGCCTGGTCGCTGGTCCGGGCGCGCCGCGCCGGGAGGTCGGGGTCAGGGCCGCCACCTGGCGTGAAACGGCGCCCATGGCATGGCCGGAAATAAAGGTTTGGGAGTCACCAGCGTCGCCCGAGAGCGCGGGAAGCATGAGTCAAAGCATAACAGCCGGGCTGCGCAAGATGGCAGGGTGCAGATGTCGGTCGCTCCGGCCGGCGCCGATACCGGGCGTCGGGATTCGTCGCCCCGTGCGTTAACATGGACCCGTGCACAGCCCGCCTGAACCGCAAGGCGCCAGCACCGGGCTTGCCGGAGGGGCCGCGCTCGGGCTC
>CAYOJP010000093.1:6391-13210 GCA_964404305.1 uncultured Gammaproteobacteria bacterium | reverse complement strand
TGACGGGGGAGCGCGAGGGCCTCATCGAGGCGCGGGCGAACTTCGCGGTGTACCGCACCTGGCTGGACGCGGTGGCGTACGGGTCGAGCGAGCTGTACAGCGTGGGCCAGTACCGCGACCGCATCGAGGTGCGCGACGGGGCGGCGCGCTTCGTCGAGCGCACCGTCATCATCGACACCTCGCGCATCGACTCCCTGCTCGCCACGCCGCTGTAGCATAGACGCCGGACGCCGGGCCGGTCGATCGCACGAGGCGGCGACGGTGCCGGGTGGCTGGGCGGCGACCCGCTCGAGTACGTCCCTGTAGCGCTCGGTCGCGCGCGTCCTGCGCGCTCACGGTCGCCGCGGAGCCACCCGGCACCGCCGCCGCCAGCACGTTCGCCGGCGGCCGACATCACGGCCAGCGGCGCGGCGGCTGAGCCCCCCGACCTCCGGCGCCGCGTCATCGTCCGCTGTCCTCGAGCTGCCGGTCCGGGTGCCGGTTTCGAACCTGGTTGCGGTACAGTCAGCCAGCACCGGGCCGGGACTGCCGGCCGATCGGGATCCACCCGGGGAGGGGCCGATGCCATACGTCTATCGGAACACGCTGGGTCAGATCGTCGATGGTTACGACACGCAGATAGAGCAGCGGCAGGAGTTCGTTCCCGCCGACTCACCGGAATGGCTCGAGTTCGTCGCAGCGGCGGGACCGGTGCGCGTCGAACGCATCCGTTGCGAGCTCGGCGAGCTGGATCGCCAGGTCAACCGTGCAATCGAGGATCTCGTCGGCGTCCTGCGGTTGAAGAACGTCGTCAGCGAAGAGGACCTCCCGGAGCCGTTGCTGGTGACGATCGCGTTCAAGGAGCGGTTGCGGAAGCGATTGCGGGCGGAACTGCGGGCCATGTCGGGCTGACGCGTCTGCGGGCCGGGGGCCAGGGGCCGGAAGGCCGGGAGGGCCTCGGGCCACCGGCGACCGCGGGTCCACGGGAGCGGACCGTTCGTCGCTGCGTCGGAGTGCCGGGGATCCATTGGCGCCCCGGGCCGGAGTCGACGGTTTCGCCGGGAGCGAAACCGGCCGCGCGCAGCGCGCCCGCAGGGCCGAGGCCGGGACGGCCTCGGGCCACCGGCGACCTCGGGTCCGCGCGAGCGGACCGTTCGTCGCTGCGTCGGAGTGCCGGGGATCCATTGGCGCCCCGGGCCGGAGTCGAACCGGCGACCTTCCGCTTAGGAGGCGAACGCTCTATCCAACTGAGCTACCGGGGCCAGTTGGCGGCGAGGATAGGACACGCAGCCCTGGGCGTCCACGGGAGGCGCGGCCGGGGCGCCCCGGCTGGCGGAAAACCACCCGCCAAGGGATCCCCGGCCGGACGGAATTCGGCGAACCTGCATGTACCGGTGCCGATCTCGACCGTAATCCTTTGTCAGAACGCACTTTTCACCCTCAAGGACGCGTGATCACGGGCGCAAACTTCTTTAGACTTGAGCATCAATGCGCCGGGGAGGCTCCGGACACGAGGGTGGCCGGAGCGGCGGCCTCTTCGACCGGAGACGGGCGCGCAGCGGCAGTCTCTACCAGCACATGTCCAGCGAGTCAGGCGATTCGGGAATCCCGCCGCGGCCGAAAGGCGCGGAGTTGCGCACGCACGTCCGCTATCCGCTGTACCTCGACGCGATGGTGATCGTCCCAGGCGTCGGCAGCATCCACTGCAAGGCGCGCGATTACTGCGAGGGCGGCATGTTCCTCGCCTGGGAGGGCGGCACGATGCCCGCCGTCGCGCTGGCCCGGGGTACACCAATCACTGTCCAGTTCCGCACCGCCAGCGAAGGCCGGGAGTATGGCATCGCCGCCACCGTGGCGCGCGCGCTGTCCGGCGGCATGGGCGTCGCATTCGCCAATCCCGATCCGATCGCACTCGCGGTCCTGGAGGCAATCGCGCGCCAGGGGACCGGCCAGCGCGCCGGCGCCTCCGGGCACGTCACCGGTCCGGAGCGCGACCGGCTACGCGCCGAGACGCGCACGCTGGTCAACGGCTACGTAGGGCCGATCTCGGACGTGCTGTTCAAGCGGCTCGACGAGCGCTTCTTCCTTGCGGCCCGCGACGCGGGCAACAACGTCGAGCAGCGTGCGTTCTTCGACACCGTCGCCATCCTGAAGATGAAGAAGGAGGAGCTGGTCGCAGTCGTCCGCGCCGGATTGCTCGATCGCCTGGATCACCTCGGCCAGCGCGGCGACGACGCGTCCACGTCCGGCGGCGGCAGCGGGCTGTCGCTCGTCGGCAAGGACGAGTTCGAGGAACTGCTGATCATTGCCGAGATCGTTTCGCGCGCGGAGCAGCGCTACAAGGAACAGCTCTGGCGCGTCGAGGGCCGGCTGAGCCAGATCGCCGATCATGTCGTCGACCGCGGCAACAATCCGGTCGGCCCGTCCGCGGTCTGCCGCCTCATTGCCAAGGCGCTAGAGCCGCTGCAACTGCCCGCGGCGCACCTGAAGATGGCCTACGAAATCGTCGACGAGACAGTGGTGCCCCAGCTCGCGGCCCTGTACGGCGAACTGGATCGCCACCTCGAGCAGGCCGGATTGCAGGTAAAGGCGGAAGTCGCCGCGCCGCCGCCAGCGCGCGCGCAGCGTCGCCCGCAGCGACCGGTCGACGAGCAGGCAGTGCCAGTGGCGGCGCCCGTCGAATCACAGCCCGGCCCGCTCGAGGTGCCCGGGCAGGCCGTCCATGCGGGCGCGGGCGCCTTTCCGCCAGCGGCCGGCTCCGGCGCGGTACCGGTCGGGCCATATCCGTCCGTACACGGTGGAATCGAGGGGGCGAACTGGCCAGGCGGGGCGTATCCGCAGCCGTCCGCGCAAGCCGCCGACAGGCCCTCCGCCCCGGTCACCGGCGCGCCGGGCGCGACTGCCCAGCAGCCGGTACATGCGCCGGCCGACTACCCCGGCGGACCCTATGCGCCCGGTCCGCCGGCCGCCGGCGCCTGGCCTGCCGGGCCGCCGTCCGGACCGGTCTACACGCCGCCATCGCCTCCGGGAAGCGGGCCCGCCATGGCGTCAGCCGGCGCGGCCGGCCCGCTGCCGTCCGGTCCCCCGGTCGCGTTCCAGGCGGTGCGCACCCTGCTCGGCCTGCAGCGGCAACTGGCGGCCGCGAACGCCGTGGCCCTGCCCGCGGGCGAGACGCCCGCGATGGGACCCAGCAGCGCATTCGTAAGTGCGGGCAGCGGCGGCGCCGGCGCCTACAGTCCCCAGGATGTCCTGCAGGCGATGGACAGCCTGGAGAACGAGGACCGGGGTCCGTGGGGCGAGGAGACCCAGGGCCAGGACTTCCACAGGCGGCTGCTCTCGGTGCTGGCCAGCCGCAGTCCCGAGGGCGGCAAGGCGCTCGGCAGCCGCGAGAGCGATGCGCTCGCGATGGTGGGCGGAATGCTCAACTCCATGCGCGCGGATCCCGCGCTGCCCGCCCACATGGTCCCCCAGTTGCGGCGCCTGCGCACCCCGCTGCACAAGCTCGCGCTGATGGATGAGCGCTTCCTCAGCGATCCGGCCCACCCCGCGCGCCAGGTCGTCAATCGCCTCGCGCAACTCGATCTGGACGCGGCCCCCGGGCCCGAGGGCGATGCCCTGCGCGAGCAGGTGGACGGGTACATCGAGCGCGTCGCGGGCGATTTCCAGCGCAACCCGCAGGTGTTCGACGAGGTGCTGGGCGAGCTCGACAAGGTCGTCGAGGAACGGGGCGGCGAGTACCGCCGCAAGCTGCGCGAGGTCGTGCAGGAATGCGACGCGCAGCAGGCGGTTCTGCGCGCCAAGCGCAAGGCGGACGGCAGCGAGCGGGCCCCGCAGAAGGAGCCTTCGAAGGAATGGGCGGTGTGGCTCAACCGCGCCAAGCGCCTGCGGGTCGGCGACGGCATCATGCTCAAGCGCGGCGCCCAGCCGCCCCAGCGCGCGGCGCTCGCCTGGGTGGGCGACGACTACGGATCATTCGTGTTCGCCAACGGGCGCGGCGAACGGGCCGCGAACATGACGCTGCAGGAGCTGGCGATGCAGTTGCGCCGCGGCAGCGTGCGGGTTCTGGACCGCACGGACCTGCCGGCGATGGATCGCGCGCTGTACTCGGCGCTGTACCGGATGCACGACGACATCGGCCGGCAGGCGCTGCACGACCCGCTCACGGGCCTCGTCAATCGCAAGAAGTTCGAGGCGATGATCGAACGCAGGCTCGTCGAGGCGGGGCAGGATGGCGACGCCCACGCGGTCGCGGTGCTGCGGTTCGACGGCATCGCCGAGCTTGCCGGCCGGGCGGGCGAGGCGGCCGCCAATTCGCTGCTGCGCAAGCTGGCAGAGCATATCGGCGGTCGCCTGGGAGAGGGCGCGACGCTGGCGCGGCTCGATGACTCGATGTTCGGGCTGCTGCTCGACCGCGTTTCACCGGAGGGCGCCCGGCCGGTCGCCGAGGATCTGCTGGCACTCGTGGAGAAGGTGCGCGTGCGCTACAAGGACGAGCGCTTCTCGATCTCGGGCAACATCGGCCTGGCGCCGCTCGATGCGGCCACCGACGGTGCGGCCTCGGTGCTGGCCGCCGCGACCGCCGCCGCGGAACTGGCTCACGCCGGCGGCGCCAACACGATCGCGATCGCGCAAGGCGCTGCAGTCGCCATCGAGGCAATCGCCGCCGGCGACAGCGTCGACTGGCGCTCATGGCTCGAGCAGACGCTGGCCGACGATACGCTCGTGCTGCGCGCCGAGCGGGTCCGCCCGGTAGCCGCTCACAACGGCACTGACGCTTACTCCGAAGTGCTGCTGGGGGCCGAGGTCGACGGCCGGGTGGTCCTGATGCCGCGCTCGTTCGGGCGGGCGCCCGAGATGGCCGAACAGATGCGGGCGCTCGACCGCCTGGTGCTGCGCGAATCCCTGCGCTGGATCGAGCGCAACCGCGACATCGTCGAGCGGATCGGCGGCTGTGCCGTCAACCTGTCCGCGCATTCGCTGACCGATCCTTCGCTGATGGATTACGTGCTGGTGCAGCTGACCGAGACGATGGTGCCGCCGGGCCGCATCTGTTTCGAGATCGCCGAGGCCGCGGCCGTGGGGACCCTCGACGAGACCGAGCGGTTCATCCGCACCCTGAAGGAGTTTGGCTGCCGCTTCGTGCTGGAGGGCTTCGGCAGCAGCGATACCGCCCAGGGGCACCTGAACAGCCTGCCGGTGGACTACCTGAAGATCGACGGCATGTTCCTGCGTGATCTCGAGACGAGCCAGGCCGACGTCGCCGTGGTGCGCTCGATCGCAGAGATCGGCCGCCTGATGGGCAAGAAGACCATTGCCGCCGCCGTGCCGGCGGAAGGGGTGCTCGCCCGCCTGCTCGAACTGGGCGTGGACTACGCGCAGGGCCCGGCGGTGGCGCCGGTGTGCCTGCTCGCCGACGTCGCCTGAGCGGAATGCCGTGGCCGACCTGCCCGAAAAGATAGGCAAGTACGACGTCACCGGCGTCGCCGGCAAGGGCGCGATGGGCATCGTCTACGTGGGCCACGATCCGTTCGTCGACCGCAAGGTCGCGATCAAGGTCAGCACCCAGGAGGACGAGGCGGGCGAGATGACCCCGCAGCAGCGCAAGATGTTCTTCAACGAGGCGCGCGCGGCCGGCAGTCTCGACCATCCGAACATCCTGCGCGTCTACGACGCCGGCGATGCCGGGGACCGGCCCTATATCGTCATGGAGTTCGTGGAAGAGGCGCGCACGCTGCGCGACCACTGCCGCCCCGATACCCTGCTGCCGATCAAGACCGTGGTGGAGTACCTGCGGCAGGCCGCGCTCGCCCTGGACTACGCGCACCAGCGCGGCATCACCCACCGCGACATCAAGCCAGCCAACATCATGCTGACGACAGCGGGCCAGGTGAAGATCGTCGACTTCGGCATCGCCCAGCGAGCCAAGGCGGACCAGACGCAGGTCCTGGGCTGGTTCGGATCGCCGCTGTACATGTCGCCGGAGCAGGCCTCCGATCACAACGTCACGCCGCAGTCGGACCTGTTCTCGCTGGGCGTTGTGGCCTACGAGCTGCTGGCGGGGAAGTCGCCGTTCGCGGCCAAGGGCATCTCGACGCTGATCCAGAACGTGCTCACGAAGGACCCGGAGCCGTTGCCGGAGGTCCGCCCGGAGGTGCCGCCGTCCCTGTGGGAGGTGGTGCGCCACTGCCTGCAGAAGAAGGTTGCGGACCGCTATCGCACCGGCGCCGAAATCGCCGCCGACCTGGAACGCGTCGCGGCCGATCTCGACAATCCCTATGCCACGCTGACCGAGGAGCAGAAGTTCACGCTGGCGCGCAATCTCGCCTTCCTCAAGGACTTCACCGATGCCGAGGTGAAGGAGGTGCTGCGAGCGGCGACGTGGGAGAGTCACCGGACGGGGACGCGGATCGCCGAGGAAGGCGCGCAGGACGCCGCGCTGTACTTCCTTGCCGCCGGCGACGTCTCGGTACAGCGCGGCGGCAGGGAGATCGCCACGCTCGCTGCCGGGGAGTGCTTCGGCGAGATGGCCTACCTGGGCGACGGACGGCGCAGCGCCTCGATCGTGGCGACTTCCAACACGGCGGTCATGCGCATCGACCGGCAACTGCGCGAGTGGGCCTCGCTGCCGCTGCAGCTGCGGCTGGGCAAGGCTTTCCAGAAGATATTGATCGATCGGCTCGCCGCGACCAGCAAGGCGCTGGCGCGGGAGCTGTGAATGCGTGATCCGTGGATCGTGATCGGTGATCCGTACGGTCGGAACACCATCCCGGTGCAACCAACGTACCGAAGCGCTTGACTCGCCTGGCTGAGTACAGACGCTACCTTCGATTCACGGATCAC
>CAYOJP010000093.1:0-6291 GCA_964404305.1 uncultured Gammaproteobacteria bacterium | reverse complement strand
TCACGGATCACAACCACCAGTCACGCCGCCGCGCGCTTCTCCGACACGTCCATCCATGCGCCGACGATCTCGAGCGGCTCGCCGGTCGGGCTGCGGGTGATCCGGAACGAGTCGTAGATCCACTTCCACGTGCCGTCGCGGTGTCGCACGCGGTACTCGATGGCATGGTTGTCGGCGCCATCCTCCAGGACCTGGCGCACGTCGCGCTCGACGCGTGCGCGGTCGTCGGGATGCACCCGCTCGGCCCAGAAGCGCGGGTTGACGATCATCTCCGTGCGCTCGTAACCGGTCAGGCGCGGGAAGTTCTTCGACACGTAGGAGGGCTTCTGCGTGCCGTCGCCCTCGAGCTGGATGCTGTAGAGCACGGCCGGGCTGAACTCCACCCAGTACTCCAGCAGCCGGTTCAGCTCCTGCACCTGGTCGAGGCGCTTCTTCAGATTGCGATTGGCGTCGGCGAGCGCCTCGGCGAGCAGCCGCTCGGTGACCCGCACCCGGTACAGCTCCAGGCTGTCGTCGATTGCCCGGCGCAGGACGTCCTTCTTCCAGGGCTTCTGCAGGAACCGGAAGATGTGACCTTCGTGCAGGGCGGAGACGGCGATGTCGAGCTCGGCATGCGCGGTGAGCATCATGCCGACCGTGTCGGGCGAGCGCGCCACCACTTCGCGCAGGAACTCCACGCCGTTCATCTCCGGCATGTTGTAGTCGGCGACCACGGCCGCGAACGGTCCGTCGGCCTGCAGGCGCGCCAGCGCTTCGGGGCCGCTCAGGGCGTATACGCACTCGTAGTCCGTCCCGAGGTGCACGCGCAGGAGGTCGAGGATCTCCTGCTGGTCGTCCACACACAGCACCTTCTGGCTGACGTGAATCATCGGTGCAGGCCCCTTCCCCAGGTCCGCGTCGCGCGCCGGCGACACCGGGGCGAAGCTTACGTGAGCCGCGACGCAGCGCACAACCACGGGACCGGCAGGAGTGTGACGGGCGTTGCGTGCCGGCGCGTTGGTGCGCCTGCCGCCGGCTCAGCCCGGCGCGCCGTCGAGCCGTGGCCGGGTGAGGATCGGCCAGTAACGCAGGAAGTACAGGCCCCAGGCGGCCGACCAGGCACAGGCCGAAAGCACGACACCGGTGACGTATGCCGCCGGCGCGAAGAGCGGGGCGCCCACCCGCACGAGCGCGGCCACGGCGACCAGCGCGTAGCACGCGATCTCCCACCGATCGGCGACCAGCGGCCGGCCGGTATGCCCGCGCGCCGTGCGCGTCATCATGCCGATCGTCAGGCCGCCGATCGCGCCGATGGTCAGCGCGTGCGTGGCGAGCGGCGCCGGCACGAGGGCGAGCAGCGCCAGTGCCCGCAAGGCCAGGTGGACCACGATCCAGGCGTAGGCGACGTGCAGCACCCAGACGATCGGCGTGCGCAGTGTCCGCCACGGCTGCCACAGCGCGAGCCGCGCGCCGTGGGCCGCGGCTCCGATCGCTAGCAGCACCAGCAGCACGCGGTCGGGTGCCTGCAGCAGGTCGGCGGCGAGGAGTGCGAGGATGCTGCCGAGCGCCAGCCGCTCGAGCGCCGGGTGCCGCGTAGCGCGCGTACCCGGTACGCCGTTGTTCGTGAACATCGGGACCACCCGTCCCGCCATCACCGCCATCACGAACAGGACGATGTCGAGCGCGGCCTGGATGCCGGCCCAGGCCGGCAGTGACAGAACGCGCAAGGCCGACAGGTGCACCGCCAGCACGGCGAGCGCCAGCCCGCCGAGGAGGACGGGGAAGAAGTAGTTCCGCGAGTTGCCGCTGCGGACGAGCGGCACGGCGATGCCGGCGGCGACCGCGAGCGGGAACGCGGCGTTCGCCGCCAGCGACGCCCACGGCCAGGGGGTATGCGCGAGCACGCGGCCGGCGATCCACAGTGCGGCGATCGTCGCGAGCCGGGCGCCGGTCGGCGTCGGCAGCCCGGTCCAGTTGCGGACCGCCGTAAACAGGAACCCGGCAATCACGGCGAGCGCGAAACCGAACAGCATCTCGTGCGCATGGCCGAGCGGGCCGCCGAGCAGCGGCGGAGGCAGCACACCGGCGAACTCCAGCACCCAGCACGGCACGGCGATTGCCGCGTACAGGCTCGCCAGCAGGTAGAAGGGCCGGAAACCCAGGCGCCACAGGGCCGGACCGCCGGGCATGGCCGGCGCACCGAGACCCGGTCCGCGCGACATGGCGTTCATCGCCGTCCGCCCGCGCGGATCGGGATCCCGAGCAACCGCGCCAGCGGTCGCCCGTTGCCGACCAGGTCCGCGAGCGTGTGGCGGTCGAGCACCGCGTAGAAGGCGTCGATCGCGTCGGCGAGCACGTCGCGCAGCCGGCAGGCCGGGACGATGCCGCAGCTGTTCGACGCGCGATCGAAGCACTCGGCAGGCAGCGGATCGCCGTCGCTGAGGCGCACTACCGCGCCGACATTGATTGCCGCGGGAGGCCGCGCCAGTTCCAGGCCGCCGCCGCGCCCGCGGACGTTGGCGAGCAGGCCGGACTTGCCGAGGAAGTGCACGACTTTCATGAGGTGGCTCTCCGAGATGTCGAAGGCCTTCGCGATTTCGCCGATGGTGGCCCGCCGGTCGGGGTCGGCGGCGAGGTACATCAGCACCCGCAGGCTGTAGTCGGCAAACGTGGTCAGGCGCATGGGGAAAACCGGCCGGGGCCCGCGTGAAGAGGCAGATGTGATGAATCTTATAGAGGGCCGGCGCCTGGGCGCTTGACGGACATCAAGGGGAGGTGGGCGCGCACCGGTGGGCCCCCTGCGGCAGTGCGGATGTGGAGTGTGCGCCCCTTCGCCCGCGCCCCGGGGCGGGTGGTTGCCGTCGGCGCCCATAGGCACGGTTCCCTCAATGTCCGAGAACCGGCGCGGGTCATCCGGCGTGAGGGCTCACCCGCCGCGAGGCGGTCAAGCAGTTCGGGACCGGGATTCTGCCGGGTGTTCGCCGGCGGCGGGATGAGGCTCGAGGGCACCACGACGTCGAGGGGGAGTTTCACGCCGCGCGCGTGGTTCACGCCCAGATCGGGCGTGACCTCAATTGCGATTCGGTTGCAGCCGACGTCGCCGCTGGTCGTGTCGACCTCCAGGCCCGCCAGCAGTTCGCTGCCCGCCCGGGGAACGATCGTCGCGGTCCAGCGCATTCCGCGCATGTCGAAGCCGGGGAGCGTGTCGTCGTTCGGACAGGGCAGGTCGCGCTCGTCGCCTTCGCGGGGTTGCCATGGACCTTCGGCGAGCCACCGGCGCGCGAATGGACGTGTTCGAGCGCGAGCGTGGCGCTGATCTCCTGGCGGCCCGTTTCGGTCGCCGGCAGGCCCTCGTCGCCGGAATCGAACACGTCGTTGTCCGTGTGCAGTACCGTCAGCGCTGGCGTCCCATGGGGGCGTGCCGCCAGCTGCCGTGACGCGCGCGGCGAACTTAGAGTGCAGGCATTGCAGGAGGACCCTGCGGGTGGTGGTTGGCCGGAGATGCGAGCCGGACGCCGGCCGACTGGCACGGGCGTCGGCTCCCGGCGCACAACAGGGGGACGGAAGCGGGCCGTCGAATGCGACCGATGGTCGCCGTGGGCTCGAGGCGACAGGCGCGTGTCGTACGGGAAGAACAGGAAGGCGAAGGTTTGGTGGAGCCGGGGAGGATCGAACTCCCGACCTCCGCATTGCGAACGCGGCGCTCTCCCAGCTGAGCTACGGCCCCACCGACCTGCGAGCCGCGCATTCTATATGGGCCGGCCGGACTCGCCAACCGTCCCCGGCCCCCGGGTGCCCGCGCGTCCCCTGCCCGCGCCGGATTGCCGTCGTCCCGGGTCGCCGGCACCCGGCGCGCCGCGGCGCTTGCCCGGGCCCCGGCTGGCGGACGACACTGCCCCGCACCGGGCGCCGGATGCGCACCCGAGGGGGCCCGCACGATGTCCGCACTCGAATCCACGCTCGCCGCACAGATGTTCCCGCCGCTGCGTCGCGCGCGGCTGGCCACGCTGCAGGTCAACGTCGGCTACCGTTGCAACCAGAGCTGCAACCACTGCCACGTCGACGCCGGTCCGAAGCGCACCGAGGCGCTGGACGCGGCGACTGCGGACCTCGTGATCGAAGTGCTCGCGCGCCGCGGGATCGGCACGCTCGACCTGACCGGCGGCGCTCCGGAACTGAACCCGCACTTCCGTCGTCTCGTCGTCGGCGCGCGCGCGCTGGGCGTGCAGGTCCTCGATCGCTGCAACCTGACGATCCTCGAGGAGCCCGGGCAGGAGGATCTCGCGGAGTTCCTGGCCGCGCACGGCGTCGGGATCGTGGCCTCGCTGCCTTGTTACCACGCGAGCAATGTCGATCGGCAGCGAGGGGGCGGCGTGTTCGCAACCAGCATCCGCGCCCTGCAGCGCCTGAACGACCTGGGATACGGCATCCCGGGCAGCCCGCTCGTCGTCGACCTCGTCTACAACCCGCAGGGGGCCGTCCTGCCGCCGCCGCAGCCGCAGCTCGAGGCCGACTACCGCCGCATCCTCGGCACGGACCACGGCGTGCGCTTCAATCGGCTGTATGCGCTCGCCAACATGCCGATCAACCGCTTCGGCCGCACGCTCGCGGCGCGCGGGGAGCTCGATTCCTACCTTGCGCTGCTGCGTGACGCACACCGCGACGACAACCTCGGGCAGGTGATGTGCCGCACGCTCGTGAGCGTCGACTGGCGCGGCCGGCTCTACGACTGCGATTTCAACCAGATGCTCGGACTGCCGGCCGGGGCCCGTGCGCGGCACCTGCGAGACCTGCTCGACGACGACCTGGACGGCTCGCCCGTCGCCGTCGGCGGCCACTGCTACGGCTGCACCGCGGGCCAGGGGTCGAGTTGTGGCGGGGCATTGGGGAGTGAATCGTAATCCGTGATCCGTGAACAGTGATCCGGCCAATGCCCATCCTGCGGCGCCGGCCGTTGCCGGTGCCGGAGCACGATTCACGGATCACGAGATAAGGCATAATTCCCCCCGGATGGACACCCCGCTGCTGGAAGTCGAGGGCCTGCGCGCGCTGATCGGCGACGCACCGGTCCTCGACGGGGTCGACTTCACTGTCCGCCGGGGCGAGACCTTCTGCCTGCTCGGGGAGTCGGGTTGCGGCAAGTCGATGACGGCACTGGCGCTGACGCGCCTGCTGCCCCCGGCCGCGCGGCTGACGGGCGGCAGCGTGCGGCTCGGCGGCACCGATCTCCTGCGGGTGTCCGAGACGGCCATGCGCGACGTGCGCGGACGCCGCATCGCGATGGTGTTCCAGGAACCGCAGTCGTCCCTCAATCCGGTGATGACTTCCGGCGCGCAGGTCGCCGAGGTCCTCGTGCGCCACCGCGGCCTGCGCGGACGCGCCCTGCGCGCGCGCACCGTGGCCCTGCTCGACGCGGTCGGCATCCCCGATCCCGATCGCCGCGTCGACGAGTATCCGCACCAGCTCTCCGGCGGCATGAAACAGCGCGTGATGATCGCGATGGCGCTCGCGGGCGAGCCCGACCTGCTGGTCGCCGACGAACCGACGACCGCGCTCGACGTGACGATCCAGGCGCAGGTGCTCGATCTCCTGCGCCGGCTGCAGCGCGATACCGGGATGGCGCTGCTGCTCATCACGCACGACCTGGGCGTCGTCGCGCGCATGGCCGACCGCGTTGCGGTCATGTATGCCGGACAGATCGTCGAGGAGGCGACGGCTGGCGCGTTCTTTCGCGCGCCAGCCCACCCGTATTCGCGCAAGCTGTTCGCCTCGATGCCCGACGCCAGCAAGCGCGGCGGGCGGCTCGACGTCATCCGCGGCAGCGTCCCGCCGGCGGGCACGGCGTTCAGCGGTTGCCGCTTCGAGTCGCGCTGCGACGATGCCTGGCTCGACTGCACGCGCGCCGCGCCGCGCATGCTCGCGGCCGGCCCCGGCAGCCGCGCGCGCTGTTTCCTGCACGACGCGGCGATCGCATCCGGACGCACGCGCCGGCAGTCCGGCCCCGGGGCGGTCGCGGCGCGCGCCGGGGGCAGTGACCAGACCGCGCCCGGTTCGACGCCGCTCCTGCAAGTCGCCGACCTGCGCGTGCACTTCCCGATCCGGCGCGGGGTCCTGCGGCGCACGGTCGGCCAGGTGCACGCGGTCGACGGGGTGTCGCTCGCGATCGCCGCGGGCGAGACGCTGGCACTGGTCGGCGAATCGGGCTGCGGCAAGACCACGGCCGGCAAGGGCATCCTGCAACTGGTGCGACCGACCGGCGGCAGCGTGAGCTTCGCCGGCGAGGATCTCGCGAGCCTCGCGCCGGCACAGTTG
>CAYOJP010000092.1:0-13224 GCA_964404305.1 uncultured Gammaproteobacteria bacterium | reverse complement strand
GAAGAAGGCCTCGGCCATCAGCGCCATGTAGATGGCCATGCCGGTCAGCCACAGGAACTCGCGCGGATACTTGTACGAGCCGTACAGCATCGCCCGGAACATGTGCAGGTACACGCAGATGAAGAACGCCGAGGCGCCGGTCGAGTGCATGTAGCGGATGATCCAGCCACCATCCACCTCGCGCATGATGTACTCGACGGAGCTGAAGGCGACCGTGGCATCCGGCTTGTAGTTCATCGTCAGCCAGATGCCGGTCAGGATCTGGATGCCCAGGCACAGCAGCAGCAGCGAGCCGAAGAAGTACCAGAAATTGAAGTTCTTCGGCGCGTAGTACTGCGCCAGATGCTCGTTCCACATCTTCATCAGCGGGAAGCGCGCATCCACCCAGTCGCGCGTCCCGACCAGCACGCGGGTCACCGCATTCATGACGTCGCTCCCTCGTCGTCGCCGATCAGGATCACGGTCTCGCTGAGGAACCTGTGCCTGGGCACCTCGAGGTTCGTCGGTGCCGGCACGGCCTTGTAGACGCGGCCGGCGAGATCGAACTTGGAACCGTGACACGGGCAGAAGAAGCCGCCTTTCCAGTCCGGCCCGAGCGCGCCGGGATCGTCGGCGGGCACGTAGGTCGGCGAGCAGCCGAGGTGCGTGCAGATGCCGACGACGACCAGGTACTCGGGCTTGAGCGAGCGGGTGGGATTCGCGGCGTAGTCGGGCTGCTGCGGTCGCTGCGACGCCGGGTCGCTGACCTGCGCATCGAGTTCCGGCAGCGCGGCGAGCGCCTCCTGCGTGCGGCGCACGACCCACACGGGCTTGCCGCGCCACTTGGCGATGACCCGCTGGCCCGGGGCCAGCTGGCTCACGTCGACCTCGACCGGAGCGCCGATGGCCTTGGTGCGGGCGCTGGGCTGGAAGGAGGCGACGAACGGGATGGCGGCGAACGCGGCCCCGATCCCTCCGACCACCGATGTGGCGACGGTCAGGAACCGGCGCCGGTTGGTGTCAACCTGGTGACTTGCCATGCGATTCGAATCCCCGGAAAAGGGCTTGGCGGCCCGCGTTTTCGCCACTTGCGGCAACCGTCGAAGTATACCAGAGCCCGTTTCCGCGGGGCGGAGCATCCCCCTGCCGCAGGCGGCCGGTCACTGCCCGCGCCGCACCCGCCCGCGGGACCTTGCAGGGGGCCTCGCGAACGGACCCTGTCACTCCCCGCCCCGGTAGGCGGCCGAACGGGCGTGGGCCGCCAGCCCCTCGCCCTCGGCCAGCACCCGCGCGACCCGGGCGAGGCCGGGCGCGCTGGCGGGCGTCGCCCGGATGATCGACGAGCGTTTCTGGAAATCGTAGACGCCGAGCGGCGAGGAGAAGCGCGCGGTGCGGGCGGTGGGCAGCACGTGATTGGGGCCGGCGCAGTAGTCGCCGAAGGCCTCCGGCGTGTGCCGGCCGAGGAACATCGCGCCGGCATGCCGCACGCGGCGGGCGAGCGGCTCCGGATCGGCAACCGACAGTTCCAGGTGCTCGGGCGCGATGCGGTTGACCAGCTCGATCGCCTCGTCCAGATCGCGGACCTCGACGAGGGCGCCGCGACCGGCGAGCGAGGCGCGGACGATGGCGGCGCGCGGCAGGTCCGGCAGCAGGCGGTCGATGCTCGCCGCGACCCGGTCGAGGAACGCGCCGTCGGGCGACAGCAGGATGGACTGGGCCTGCTCGTCGTGCTCGGCCTGCGAGAACAGGTCCATCGCGATCCAGTCCGGTTCGGTGGCGCCGTCGCACACGATCAGGATCTCGGACGGGCCGGCGATCATGTCGATGCCGACGGTGCCGTACACGAGCGCCTTGGCGGTCGCGACCCAGATGTTGCCCGGCCCGACGATCTTGTCCACCGCCGGCACCGTCGGCGTGCCCCAGGCGAGCGCCGCGACCGCCTGCGCACCGCCCACGGTGAACACGCGATCGACGCCCGCGACCTCGGCGGCCGCGAGCACGACCGGGTCGATCTCGCCGCGCGGAGCGGGCACCACCATGACCACCTCGTCCACGCCGGCGACCCGGGCCGGTATCACGTTCATGAGCACCGAGGAGGGATAGGCCGCCTTGCCGCCCGGCACGTAGACCCCGACGCGCTCGAGGGCCGAGACCTGCTGGCCGAGCAGCGTGCCATCCCCGTCCTCGTAGCTCCAGGACTCCAGGCGCTGGTGCTCGTGGTAGCGCCGCACCCGGGTGGCGGCGGTCTCGAGCGCCTCGCGCAAGGCCGGCGCGAGGCCGGCCAGGGCCTGCGCGCGCGCGCGCGCCGGCAGCTCCAGCTCGGACGGCTGGCGCACGTCGCGCGCGTCGAACCGGTTGGTGTACTCCACGAGCGCCGCGTCGCCGCGCACGCGCACGTCGTCGAGGATCGCGCGCACGGTTGCGGTCACCGCGCCGGCATCGTCCGCCTCGTAGCGCAGCAGCGCGGCGAGCGCCCCGCCGAACCCGGGGTCGCGCGAGCGCAGCCGCCGGATGCCGGCGCCGGACATCGCCGGCGCGCTCATGCGGTCGCCGCCCGCAGGGCCGCGACCAGGCCCGCCACCGCGGCATGCTTGGTCTTGTGCGACGCCTTGTTGACGATCAGCCGCGAGCTGATGTCGGCGATCTTCTCGAGCGGCACCAGGCCGTTCGCGCGCAGCGTGTTGCCGGTGTCGACCAGATCGACGATCAGGTCGGCGAGCCCCACCAGCGGGGCGAGTTCCATCGACCCGTACAGGTGGATCACCTCCACCTGCTCGCCGCGCGCGGCGTAGTGGCGGCGCGTCGTCTCGACGTACTTCGTGGCCACGCGCGGACGCGCGCCGGGCGGTGCCCCGCCGGGGCGGCCAGCGACGTACATGGCGCAGCGCGCGATGCCCAGGTCGAGCGGCTCGTAGAGCGACTCCCCGGGATGCTCGAGCAGCACGTCCTTGCCCGCGATGCCGGCATCGGCGCCGCCGTATTCGACGTAGGTAGGCACGTCGGTGGCGCGCACCACGACGAGGGACAGTCCGGGACGGCTGGTCGGCAGGATGAGCCTGCGCGAGACGGCCGGGTCTTCCAGCGGGACGATGCCGGCCCGCGCGAGCAGCGGCATGGCTTCCTCGAGGATGCGCCCCTTGGATACCGCCAGCCGCAGGTCGTCGGTTGCCATTGCCCTCACCGCCTGCCGCCCGCGGTCCGCCGCGCGAGGCGCGGTTGCGGCCGGCGGCCCGCTCACGCGCCGCCGGCCTGGCGCCGGCGCACGCCACGCTTGCGCGGGAGTTCGGACGGCCGGCTCGGCACGCGCCGGATCTGCGCGCCGAGCTGGCCGAGCTTCTCCTCGATCGTCTCGTAGCCGCGATCGATGTGGTAGATGCGGTCGACTTCGGTCTCACCGTGCGCAACCAGTCCGGCGAGGACCAGGCAGGCCGAGGCGCGCAGGTCGGTCGCCATCAGCGGCGCCCCGGTCAGGCGGTTCACCCCGACGGTGATGGCGGTATTGCCCTCCAGCCGCACGCTCGCACCCATGCGCTGCAGCTCCTGCACGTGCATGAAGCGGTTCTCGAACACCGTCTCGGTGATTGCCCCGCTGCCGGTGGCGATGCAGTTCAGGGCCGTGAACTGCGCCTGCATGTCGGTCGGGAAGCCCGGATAGGGCGCGGTGTGGACATCGACGGCCTCGGGCTTGCGGCCATTCATGTCGAGGCGGATCCAGTCGGGCCCGGTCTCGATGTCGGCACCCGCCTCGACCAGCTTGCCGAGGACCGCCTCGAGCAGCTCGGGGCGCGTGTCCTTCAGCTTGACGCGGCCGCCGGTCATCGCCGCCGCGACGAGGTAGGTGCCCGTCTCGATGCGGTCCGGCAGGATGTCGTAGCGGGTGCCGCGCAGGCTCTCCACGCCGTCGATGACGATCGTGTCCGTGCCCGCGCCCTGCACGCTGGCGCCCATGCTGATGAGACAGTTGGCGAGGTCGATGACCTCGGGTTCGCGCGCGGCATTGCGGATGACGGTCCGCCCGCGGGCCAGTGTGGCGGCCATCATCAGGTTCTCGGTCCCGGTGACGGTGACGAGGTCCATCGTCAGGTTGGCGCCGCGCAGCCGCCTGGCGCTCGCCTTGATGTAACCGCTCTCGACGCGGATGTCCGCGCCCATCGCCGCCAGCCCCTGCAGGTGCAGGTTCACCGGGCGGGACCCGATCGCGCAGCCGCCGGGCAGCGACACCTCGGCCTGGCCGAAACGCGCGAGCAGCGGCCCCAGCACCAGGATCGAGGCGCGCATCGTCTTCACGAGTTCGTAGGGTGCGAAGAAGTTCTGGATCGTGCTCGAATCGACCTCGATCTTCATGCGCTCGTCCACCATGAGCTGCAGGCCCATCTGGCCGAGCAGCTCCATGGTCGTCGTGACGTCATGCAGGTGCGGCACGTTGCCGACCGTGACCGGGGTCTCGGCGAGCAGCGTGGCGGCGAGGATCGGCAGCGCGGCGTTCTTGGCGCCGGAGATGCGGATCTCGCCGGTCAGCGGCACCTGGCCGGTGATGATGAGCTTGTCCATGGAACTCCGATACGGTGCCCGCGCGGCCACCGTGCGACGTCAGCCGTCGCGGGCCTGCGCGGGCGTGAGGGTCTTCAGCGACAGGGCGTGGATGGCTTCCTGCATGAGGTCGCCGAGCGCCGCGTACACGAGCTGGTGCTGCCTGACCATGCTCAGTCCGGCGAAGGCCTCGGCGATCACCACGGCCTCGAAATGCCGGCCGTCCGCACCCTGCACCGCGACCTCCGCGCCGGGAATCCCGGCCTCGATCAGGCGCTTGATGTCGTCGGGACGCATGCCGGCACCCCGCTCAGGGCTGCGCGCCCGTGAGCGGCAGATGCTCGCTCACGCCGCACAGGTCGGCCATGGCCAGCAGCGCCGCGGGCACGTTCACCACCGACAGCGTCCGTCTGCGCCGCGCGGCCTCCCGGGCCAGCTCCAGCAGCACCGCGAGCGCGGAGCTGTCGATGCGACCGACCCCGGCCAGGTCGACCCGCGCCTGCGCGCCGTCCTCCCACAGCCGGGTCGATTGCGCGAGCAGGTCGCCCGCGGTGTCCATGCTCATGTCGCCCACCACCGCCCAGCCCTCGCCGGCGCGCGGCCCCGGACCGCTCACTGCGGACCGACCGGTCCCACGCGCCGCGACGCCAGGTCCGCGATCAGCGCGTCGATGCCGCTCTTGCGGATCTCGGAGGAGAACGAGGCGCGGTAGGTCGTGAGCAGGCTCACGCCGTCCACCGACACATCGAACACCTTCCAGGAGCCGTCCTTCTGGTGCATGCGGTACACCACCGGGACCGGCAGGGTTCCGGGCTGCGCGAGCTCGGTCCGCAGGGTCACCGACTGGCCGCTCTCCTGGGGCGGGAAGTACTCGATCGTCTGGTTCGCGTACTCGAGCAGCGCGGTCGCGTAGGTACGCACCAGCAGGTTCTTGAACTCCTCGACGAACTGGCCCCGGGCCTCGGCGCTCGCGGTGCGCCAGTGCTTGCCCAGCACCCACTGGGCCATGCGGCGGAAGTCGAAGTGCGGCACGATCATCTCGTTGACGACGGAGTGCAGCCGGACCGGGTCGGCCCGCAGCGCGTCGCGCTCGGAGCTGACGCGCTGGATGACCGCGTCCGCGGTCGCCTTGATCACCTGCTCCGGGGTCTCGATGGCGGCGGCGGCGGCGGCGGCCTGCACGGCCAGCAGCACGGCGCAGCAGAGCTTGGGGATAGTGGTCATGCGGGCACCTCTGTTCGTTGCGGGGTGGAGGGGAGGCCGGGGTACTCCGCCGGCCGGCCTCACTCGTCGCCCTGGCCCTTGTTGTACAGGAACTGGCCGATGATCCGCTCGAGCACCACCGCGGACTCGGTCATTGTAATTTGGCTCCCGCCGGTAAGAAACTCCTCGTCCCCCCCGGGCTCCAGGCCGATGTACTGCTCCCCGAGCAGGCCCGCCGTGTAGATGCTGGCCGAGGTGTCGGCGGGGATCTGGGAGTACTGCCGATCGATGGCCAGGACGACCTCCGCCTCGTAGGAGGCGTTGTCGAAGCCGATGCCGGCCACCCGTCCGACCAGCACGCCGGCCATCTTGACCGGGGCGCGGACCTTCAGGCCGCCGATGTTCTGGAACCTCGCCGTCACCTCGTAGGACTGCCCGCCCGAGAAGCTGGCGACGGTGAGGTTGCTGACCCGCATCGCGAGCACCAGCAGGGCCCCCAGGCCAATGGCGATGAACACGCCGACGACCGTTTCGATGGATTTCGAGTGGTGCATGTCGCGACCGCCTATTGGTTGAACATGAGCGCGGTCAGCACGAAGTCCAGGCCGAGCACGGCCAGGCTCGAGTTTACCACGGTGCGCGTCGTCGCCCGGCTGATGCCCTCGGAGGTGGGCACGGTGTCCCAGCCCTCGAAGACCGCGATCCAGGTCACGGCGACGCCGAAGACCACGCTCTTGATGACGCCGTTGAGGATGTCGTCGCGCAGTTCGACCGCGGACTGCATCTGCGACCAGAATGCGCCGTCGTCGACGCCGAGCAGCCCCACGCCGACGAACCAGCCGCCGTAGACGCCGACGGCGCTGAAGATCGCCGCCAGCAGCGGCATCGCGATGATGCCGGCGAGCAGCCGCGGGGCGATGACCCGGTGCAGCGGATCGACCGCCATCATCTCCATCGCCGCCAGCTGCTCGGTGGCCTTCATCAGGCCGATCTCCGCCGTGAGCGCCGAGCCGGCCCGGCCCGCGAACAGCAGCGCGGCAACCACCGGCCCGAGTTCACGCACCAGCGAGAGCGACACCACGATCCCTAGGGATTCCTCGGCACCGAAGTCGACCAGCGTGTAGTAGCCCTGCAGGCCGAGCACCATGCCGACGAAGCCGCCGGAGACGACGATGATCACGAGCGACAGGACGCCCACGGCGAACACCTGCATCGCGATCAGGTGCCAGCGCAGCAGCACCGACGGCAACCCGCCCAGGACGTAGGCGAGAAATATGTGGCCGCGGCCGAGGCGCTCGAAGCGCGCCAGCCCGAAACGGCCGAGGGTCTGGAAAGCGTTCACCGGCCCGCCGCCAGGCCCAGATCCTCGGAGTACGGCGGCGCCGGCTGGTGGAACGGCACCGGCCCGTCGGCGGCGGCGTTCATGAACTGCTGCACCCACTCCGAGGCGCTCGCGCGCAGTTCGTCCGGGCTGCCCTGCCCGACGATGTGGCCGCGCGAGAGAACGTAGACGTAGTCCGCGATCGTGCTCGTCTCGGCGACGTCGTGCGAGACGACGACGCTCGTCAGGCCGAGGGCGTCGTTCAGCGACTTGATGAGGCGCACCAGCACGCCCATCGAGATCGGGTCCTGGCCGGTGAAGGGCTCGTCGTACAACACCATCATCGGGTCGAGCGCGATGGCGCGGGCGAGCGCGACGCGGCGGGCCATGCCGCCGGACAGCTCGCTCGGCATCAGGTGACGGGCGCCCCGCAGCCCGACCGCGTGCAGCTTCATGAGCACCAGGTCGCGCACCAGCGCCTCGGGCAGGGACGTGTGCTCCCGCAGGGGAAAGGCGACGTTGTCGAAGACGTCGATGTCGGTGAGCAGCGCCCCGCTCTGGAACAGCATGCCCATGCGCTTGCGCAGCTGCATGAGATCGGAGCGCGACAGCGAGGTGACTTCCACGCCGTCGACGACGATGCTGCCGGACGCCGGGCGCAACTGCCCGCCGATGAGGCGCAGCAGCGTGGTCTTGCCGCACCCGCTCGGGCCCATGATCGCGGTCACCCGGCCGCGCCGGATGTCCATGTCCACGTCTTCGAAGATGACCTTGTCATCCCGGCTGAACGACAGGCCGCGGATGCGGACGAGGACATCGGTGTCGGGCTGGGCGTCGGGCATGATCTGGCGCGGAGTGGACGCGGGCATTCTCGGGGCTGATGGCGGGCCGGTCAACGCCGAGCTGGCCGGCGGCCGCGCGGTCTCAGCCGTGGTCGGCCAGCAGCTCCACCTTGTAGCCGTCCGGGTCCTCGACGAACGCGATGACGGTCGTGCCGCCCTTCATCGGGCCGGCCTCGCGGACGATCTTGCCGCCGCCGGCGCGGATCCGGTCGCAGGCAGCGTAGACGTCGTCCACGCCGATGGCGATGTGCCCGTAGGCATTGCCGGCGTCGTAGCGCTCGGTGTCCCAGTTGTGCGTCAGCTCCAGCACCGTGTTCGAGCTCTCGTCGCCGTAGCCGACGAAGGCGAGCGTGAAGCGGCCTTCGGGAAAGTCCTTGCGTCGCAGGAGCCGCATCCCGAGCACCCCGGTGTAGAACTCGAGCGCGCGGTCGAGGTTGCCGACGCGGAGCATGGTGTGAAGCATTCGCATGGCGATCTCCGGAAACGTTCAGTTGGGCGCCGCCGCGCCGGTGACGACGGTGAAACCGAGCGCGCGGAGCCGCTCCGCGCATGCGCCCCGCGGCGCGCGCAGGCGCTGGTGCGCGAACTCGTGCCGGAGGGCACGCTCGCGGCGCAGCCGGTCGAAGAGCGCCGCGCGTTCGGCCGGCGGCCGTCCCAGCCCCGACCGCAGTCCGGCATCGCGGCGCACATCATAGCAGCGCAGCAGCCACCGGCCGGCCCCGGCGGCGGGATCCGCGACCTCGTCCGCGGTGACGGTCGCGACGGCGGGCAGGGCGGACGCCGGGAGCGGCCAGGGGACCTCCCGCCCGGCGTGCCGGGCCAGGGCGCCGTGCAGCAGGCGGGTTGCGCCGACCCTGGCCTCCAGGGTGTAGCCGGCAATGTGCGGGGTGGCGATCCGGGCTGCCTGCAGGGTCGCCTGCGACCAGACGGGCTCCCCGGCCCAGCAGTCGATCACGAGCCGCAGGTCCGGCCGGCCCGCGAGGGCGGCGGCCTCGTCCAGGATCTCCCCGCGGGCCGCGTTGACCAGGATCGCCCCGGGCCGCAGCAGGGCCAGCCGGCGGGCATCGAGCAGGTGGCGCGTGGCGTCCGGTCCCGCGCCGGTGAGCGGGACGTGCAGCGTGACCACGTCGGCCTGCGTCAGCAGCGTGTCCAGGGCCACGAACGGGCCGCTGTCACCGGCCCGCTCGCGTGGCGGGTCGCAGGCGAGCGCCCGGCAGCCCAGGCCGGGCAGCCGGGCGGCGAGGCGCGAGCCGACCGCCCCCAGGCCGACGATGCCGACCGTGAGCCCGTCCGTCGCCGTACCCGCCTCGTCGGCCAGCCCGGCAATCGCGCTGAGGACGTATTCGGCCACGGCCGTGGCGTTGGCACCGTGGGCGGTGGCGAGGGCGATACCGCGGCTGGCGAGCCAGCCGGCGTCGACGTGGTCGAGGCCGCTCGTGGCGGTCCCGACGAAGCGCACGCGGCTGCCCTCGAGCAGCCGCGCGTCCACGCGCGTGACGGCGCGCACGAGCAGCGCGTCGCAGTCGCGGACGAGGGCCGGGGTGAAGGTCCGTCCGGGCGCGAGCTTGACCTCGCCGAAGGCGGCGAAGGCCTCGGCAGCCAGGGGCAGGTCGGCGTCGGCGAGGATGCGCATCGGCGCGCGCGTGGGCCGCCCGCCCGGCGCCGGCGCGCCGCCGGCTCAGGGCCGGCCGTCGGCCTCGGCGCCCTCGCGCACGACCGGCATGAGCGCCTTGCGGTCGACGCCCAGCGCCACCGCGATGGGGCTGGCGATGTAGATCGAGGAGTAGGTGCCGATGAGCAGGCCCAGCAGCACCGTGACGCAGAAGGGCCGGATCATCTCGCTGCCGAAGACCAGCATCGCCACCAGCACCAAGATGGTCGTCACGCCCGTCATCAGCGTGCGCGACAGCGTCTGGTTGACGGAGGTATTGATGACCTCCAGCGGCGAGGCGGTGCGCATCTTGCGGAAGTTCTCGCGGATGCGATCGAACACGACGATCGTGTCGTTGATGGAGTAGCCGATGACGGTGAGGATCGCCGCCAGCACCGTCAGGTCGATGTCCCACGGCAGCAGCATGAAGACGCCGGCCGTGAGCACGGTGTCGTGCAGCGTGGCGATCACCGCCGCGCACGCGAGCTTGAACTCGAAGCGCAGGACGACGTAGACGAGGATGCCCAGCAGCGCGCCGATCATCGCCAGGGCCCCGGACTCGGCCAGCTCGGCGCCGACCTGCGGCCCGACGAACTCCACGCGCCGCAGCTCGATCTCGTGCCCGGCCGAGCGCAGCGTCTCGACGACCTTGTCGCTGGTCGTGGCGTCCATCTGGCTGCGGAAGCGCACCAGCACCTCGCGGGCGGTGCCGTAGTGCTGCACGGTCACGTCCGTGTAGCCGGCCTTCGCCAGCTCCCCGCGCACGCCGTTCGTGTCGACCGGCTCGCCGTAGCCCAGCTCGATCAGCGTGCCTTCCGAGAAGTCGATGCCGAGCTTGTGGCCGTGCGTGAAGACCATCACGATCGGGACGAGCGCCAGCAGCGAGGTCGCCGCCGAGAACGCCAGCCAGAACCGGCGCAGGCGCATGAAATCGAAATTGTAGACCCTGCTGAAGAACTTCATCTGCTGTCGCCCGTTGTCCGCACCCCGGCCACGCCGCTCAGATGCTGAGCCGCGTGACGCGGCGCCCGCCGTAGATGAGGTTGATGACGCCGCGCGAGACCACGACCGCGGTGAACATCGAGGTCAGGATGCCCATGCACAGCGTCACCGCGAAGCCCTTGATCGGCCCCGTGCCGACCGCGAACAGCAGCACGCCGGCGATCAGCGTCGTGACGTTGGAGTCGAGAATCGTCGTCCACGCCCGGTCGTAGCCGGCCTGGATGCTCGCCTGCGGGGAGTTGCCGTTGCGCAGTTCCTCGCGGATGCGCTCGTTGATGAGCACGTTGGCGTCCACGGCCATGCCGATGGTGAGCACTATGCCGGCGATGCCGGGCAGCGTCAGCGTCGCCTGGATGAGGGACATCATCGCGACGAGGAACACCAGGTTCAGCAGCAGCGCCACGTTGGCTGCCAGCCCGAACACGCGGTAGTAAAAGGCCATGAAGGCGAGGCACAGGCCCATCGCGATCGTCACCGACACCAGGCCCTGGTCGACGTTCTCCTGCCCGAGCGTCGGGCCGACGGTGCGCTCCTCGACGATCTCGATCGGCGCGGCGAGCGCGCCGGCGCGCAGCAGCAGCGCCAGCGTGCGGGCCTCCTCGGTCGAGTCGAGGCCGGTGATCTGGAAGCGCTTGCCCAGCTCGTCGCGGATGGTCGCGACGCTGATGACCTCCTCGATCACCTTCTTGGTCTTGACGATCTCCTCGCCGCGCCGCTCGCTGACGGTCTTCTGCTCGATGTAGATCACCGCCATCGGCCGGCCGATCTGGTCGCGCGTGCTGCGGCTGAACTTGCGGGCACCCTGCCCGTCCAGCGTCACGAACACCGCCGGCGTGCCGCTCTGCTGCTCGATGCCCGAGGCGGCGTCGATGATCGAGTCGCCGGTCAGCATGACCTCCTTGCGCAGGAGCACCGGCGTGCGCTCGCCGGTGGCGTCGGCGCGGGTGTAGTACAGCTTGGAGCGCACCGGAACCTTGCCGTCGACCGCGTCCTGCAGGTTGCCCTCGTCGTCCACCATGCGGAACTCCAGGGTGGCGGTGCCGCCCAGGATCTCCTTCGCGCGCGCGGTGTCCTGCACGCCCGGCAGCTGGATCACGATGCGGCTCTGGCCCTGCTGCTGGATCACCGGCTCGGCCACGCCGAGTTCGTTCACCCGGTTGCGCAGCGTGGTGAGATTCTGCTGGACGGAGAACTTGCGGATGTCCTCGAGCGCCTGCTGGCGCACCGACAGGTCGAGGGCGTACTCACCGTCGATCGTGCCCTCCGGCACCTCCGCGAGCAGTTCGGGCTGCTCGCTCCCGATGAGCGCGAGGGCCTCGTCGCGCGCCGCCGCCTCGCGGAACCGCACGCGCATGCCGCCGGACTCGGAACGGTTGAAGGGCTGGTAGCGGATGCGGTTGTCGCGCAGCAGCGTCTTGATGTCGGTGGCGAAGCGCTCCTCGGCCTGGCGCTTGACCGCGTCCATGTCGACTTCGAGCAGGAAATGCACGCCGCCGCGCAGGTCGAGGCCCAGGTACATGGGCCTCGCGCCGATCCGGCGCAGCCAGTCCGGGGTGGCCGGCGCGAGGTTGACCGCCACCGTGTAGTCCAGGCCCAGGGCCGTGCCCACCGCATCGGCGGCCGCGAGCTGCGACTCGGTGTCGGCGAAGCGCACGAGCAGGTTGCCCTCGACGTTCTCGATCGCCTTGGGCTCGAGCCCGGCCTGCTCGAGCGCGTCGACCACCTTGTCCTCGCCAGCGGCGCCGATCGCGGCCCCGCGTGCGGCGGAGATCTGCAGCGCCGGGTCCTCGCCGTAGAAGTTGGGCGCGGCATACAGGACACCGACGAGCATCAGCACGGCGATCATCACGTACTTCCACGGCGGGTAGCGGTTCATGCGTGGCGGATTCCTGCGCGGGCAGGCTAGAGCGTCTTCATCGTGCCCTTGGGCAGGATGGACTGCACGTAGCTTTTCTGGATCCTCACCTCGACGCCCTTGGCGATCTCGATGAGCACGAAGTTGTCGCCGACGTCCTTCACCCGCCCGACGATCCCGCCGGTGGTGACCGCCTCGTCGCCCTTGGCCAGCCGGGCGAGCAGCTCGCGGTGCTCCTTCTGGCGCTTGGCCTGCGGCCGCCAGAGCATGAAGTAGAAGACGGCGAACAGCAGGGCGAACATGAACACGAGTTCGCCGATGCCGCCGCCAGCGGCGGGCGCGGCGCCCTGCGCCCACGCGTCGGAGATCAGCAGATCCATCGGGGTTCCGGACCGGGAAAGGGCGGCATTATGACACAGGGTCCGGTCCGCGCACCCGGCGCGCGCGGAAGTCCCGGACCCATGCCGCGAGGCCGCCAGCCTCGATCGCCACGCGCAGGGAACGCATCACCCCGGCGTAGTAATGCAGGTTGTGCAGGGTGTTCAGCCGGGCCCCCAGGATCTCCCCCGCCCGGTCGAGATGATGCAGGTAGGCGCGCGTGAAGTGCCGGCAGGTGTAGCAGTCGCAGGCCGGATCGAGGGGCTCGAGGCTGTCCCGGTGCACGCTGTTGCGGATCCGCACGGTCCCGGTGGAGGTGAACAGGTGGCCGTTGCGGGCATTGCGGGTCGGCATGACGCAGTCGAACATGTCGATGCCCCGGCACACCGCCTCGACCAGGTCCTCGGGCGTGCCGACCCCCATCAGGTAGCGCGGCCGGCCCGCCGGCAGGCGCGGTGCGACC
>CAYOJP010000091.1:0-13224 GCA_964404305.1 uncultured Gammaproteobacteria bacterium | reverse complement strand
CGAGCCCGGGGGCGACCGGACGAAAGAGGTCATCGTCGCGCAGGAGATCCTGCAGACGATGGGGCTTCGCTCCTTCACGCCCATGGTCTCGGCCTGCCCCGGGTGCGGGCGCACCACGAGCACCGTGTTCCAGGAACTGGCGAACAACATCCAGGCCTACGTGCGGACCCAGATGCCGCTCTGGCGCGAGCGCTACCCGGGCGTCGAGGAGATGAAGCTCGCCGTCATGGGCTGCGTCGTGAACGGTCCCGGCGAGAGCAAGCACGCCAGCATCGGCATCAGCCTGCCGGGCACCGGCGAAGCGCCGATCGCGCCGGTGTTCATCGACGGCCAGAAGGCCATGACGCTGCGTGGCGAGCGCATCGCCGAGGAATTCCAGCAACTGGTCGACGAGTACGTCGAGCGACGCTACGGCAGCGGAGCCGGCTGACGGCGGCCGCGTGCCGCCCTGCCGCAGGAGCGGGAGCACGCCCATGCCAGCGGCCGGCACGGTCCTCGTCCGGGCCTTCGCGGACATCTGCCGCCTGCGCCTCGGCCCGCAGGATCTGCCCGCGTCGGGCGTCCTGTTCGCGCTCGCGCTTGCGCCGTATGTCCTGACGACCTACCTCATCGCGCGCATCGACCTGGCGCCCGACGTCGCCCTGATCGCCACCGGCGTCAACGTGACGATGGAGATCGTGTTCACGAGCGGACTGCTCCTGCTGCGCCGCCAGCCCGGCCGGCTGCTGCAGACGCTCACCGCGCTCGCCGGCTCGGGGGCGCTGCTCGGCGCCTGCGCGTGGCCGGTGGTGGCGTGGCTCGCGTTCGCGCGCGAGACCGATCGCGGTGCCGCGCTGCCCGGCGTACTCTGGCTCGGCCTGTTCGCCTGGAGCCTCGCGGTGACCGCCCACATCTTCCGCCACGCCCTGGACACGCGGTACCCGCTCGCGTTCGCGGTCACACTGCTCTACGTCTGGCTGCTCCTGAACGTCAGCCGGGTGCTGGTGCCCGCAGCGGGCGCGGGCTAGGACGGCGCCGGTGCACGTCCACGTCCTCGGCGTCTGCGGCACGTTCATGGGCGGCCTGGCGCTGCTGGCGCAGGAACTCGGACACCGCGTCACCGGCTCGGACCGCGCCAGCTGGCCCCCGATCGGCCCGATGCTGGAGAACGCCGGCGTACGCGTGCTGCCGGGCTACGACGCCGCCCATCTGCACCCGCGGCCGGATCTCGTCGTCATCGGCAACGCCCTCTCGCGCGGCAACCCGGAGGTGGAGGCGGTGCTCGACGCCGGCATCCCTTACCTGTCCGGTCCGCAATGGCTGGCCGGTCACGTGCTCGCGCACCGGCGAGTCCTCGCGGTCGCCGGCACGCACGGCAAGACCACGACGACCAGCATGGTCGCGTGGATGCTGGAGCACGCCGGCCTCGCGCCGGGCTTCCTCGTCGGCGGCATGCCCGAGAACTTCGGTCGCGCGGCACGCCTGGGCGGCGGCGAATGGTTCGTGATCGAGGCCGACGAGTACGACACGGCATTCTTCGACAAGCGCTCGAAGTTCATCCACTACCGGCCGGAGATCCTGGTCATCAACAACATCGAGTTCGACCACGCCGACATCTTTCCCGACCTCGCCGCCATCCAGCGCCAGTTCCACTACCTGGTGCGGACCGTGCCGGGGCGTGGGCGGATCATCCGCCCGGTGCCGGATCCCGTGGTCGATGCCACGCTCGCGCTCGGCTGCTGGAGCCCTCGCTCGGGGTTCGGAACCGGCCCGGACGCCGACTGGCGGGTCGAATCGACCGCAGCCGACGGCAGCGCCTTCGCCGTGCATTACGCAGGCGCGCCCGCCGTGAGCGTGCCGCGCTGGGCGCTGTTCGGGCAGCACAACGTCCTGAACGCGTGCGCGGCGGTCGCGGCCTGTGCCGCCGCCGGCGTGCCGCCGGCGGTCGCCGGTGCGGGCCTGGAAGCCTTCCTGGCCCCCAGGCGCCGGCTCGAACTGCTGGGCCGGCCCGGCGGCATCTGCCTCTACGACGACTTCGCCCACCATCCGACCGCGATTGCCGCGACCCTGGCGGCCCTGCGTGCCCGCGTCGGCGAGGGCCGCATCCTGGCGGTGCTGGAACCGCGCTCGAACACCATGCGGATGGGCGTACAGCGGGAGGCGCTGGCGCCCGCCCTCGCCGCCGCGGACCGCGTCTTCCTGCTCGCTCCTGCCGACCTGTCCTGGGACCTTGCCGACGCCACGTCCGGCCTGGCGGCACGCCGCTGCCTGGCCGGCGACCCGGGCGCGCTCGCTGCCGCCGTCGTTGCCGAGGCGCGCGAAGGCGACCACGTGCTGGTGATGAGCAACGGCGACTTCGGGGGCATCCACCGGCGCCTGCTCGAAGCGCTCGGCAGCGGCGCGGCGGCCCGCCCGTGATCATCGAGGCCCCCCTGTTCCCGCTCAACACCGTGCTGTTCCCGGGAGGCATGCTGCCGCTGCGCATCTTCGAAAAGCGCTACGTCGACATGGTGCGGGACTGCATGAGCGGCGAGCGTTCGTTCGGTGTGGTGCTGATCCGCCACGGGCGCGAAGCCGGCGTGCCGGCCGAACCCGAGCGCGTCGGCACCCTCGCCCGGATCCGCGACTTCGATCGGGGCGCCGACGGGCTGCTGAACATCGTCGCCCACGGCGAGCGGCGGTTCGAGATCGTGTCCCGCTCGGTCCGCCCGGACGGCCTGCAGATCGGGCAGGTCGAACTGCTCCCGGAGCCCGTTGCGGTCGCGGTGCCTGCCAGGCATGCCGCGCTGGCGACGCTGCTGCGCGACGCCCTGCCCCGGCTGCCGCCGCCGTGGAATGCGCTGCCCGATCGCGCCGACGATGCAGACTGGCTCGGCGGACGCCTCGCCGAACTGCTGCCGCTCGATCTGCACACCCGGCAGGCACTGCTGGAAACCACCGATCCGCTGGAACGGCTGGCGACCCTGGCGACGCTGCTGGAAGGCGCCGGACAGCGCTCCTGACCCGCTCCGGCGGGCGGCCGCACGGGTTTGATGCAGGCAGGTTTCTGTGCGAAGGTACCTCCGTTTCCCGAGCCCCGCGACCCGTGCCAAGAATCACCCCGCAACTCCGACCGGCGCGCCCGGCGGGGCGCCGCGGCGGCGCTCCGCGCCGGCCGGGCCGGTACTGCGCCGCGGGTCGCGCCTTCCTGCTCCTGTGCATCGCATACACGACAGGCGCTGCCGCCCGCGATCGCGATGACTACGATCGCTGGGCCCTGTGCCCGACCGGTGGCTACGAACCCCTGCGACCGCGCGGCGACGGCGAGCCCCACCCGGCGGGCACTCTCCAGCTGGCGGCCGATGCCGGTCGCTACGTCGAGGGCGAGGGCTCCACCTTCCTCGGCACCGTGGAGCTGGTGCGCGACGGTCAAGCCATACGCGCCGATCGGCTGACCTACGACGAGGCCGGGAACCTGGTCAATTTTTCCGGCAGCGCCGGCTTCTGGGTGGACAACTTCTACTGGGAAGGCGACGCGGGCGAGCTGGCGCTCGACCGGCAGTTCGCACGTTTCGATGCCGGGCGCTACCGCATCCTCGGATCCCGCGGCACGGGCCGCGCCGAGACGATCTCCGCCGACCTCGAGCGGGAACTGACGAGCCTGCGGGGCGTTGACTACACGACCTGCCCGGGACCGGATCCCGCGTGGCGGTTCGAGGCGAGCTCGATCGAGCTCGACCACGTCGAGGAGTGGGGCACGGCGCGCAACGTGCGGGTCAAGATCCACGACATCCCGGTGCTGTACCTGCCCTACCTCAGCTTTCCGCTGTCCGATCGCCGCAAGACCGGCTTCCTGCCGCCGACTATCGGCTCCACGAACGACTCCGGGCTCGAGGTCACCGTGCCGTTCTACTGGAACATGGCGCCCGCGCGCGACATGACGATCGCGCCGCGGGTGATGGCTGACCGCGGCGTCATGCTGACCGGCGAGTTCCGCTACATGCTCGCCGGCGGCTACGGCAAGATGGAGGGCGAGTTCCTGCCCTCGGACGACGAGGCCGACGGCGACAACCGGACCCTGTTCTCGCTGACCCACAACCAGTTCTTCGGCGCCGGACGCGGCACGGCGTACGTGAACTACAACCACGTCTCCGACAAGGAGTATTTCGAGGACTTCGGCAACAGCCTCGCGGTGGCGAGCACGCGCTTCCTGGAGCAGCGCGCCGACGTGCGCTACTGGGGCGACTGGTGGTACGCGTTCGCCCGCGTGCAGAACTACCAGAGCGTCGATCCGAGTCTGGCGGCCGAGGGCATCGCCGGTCCCTACAAGCGGCTGCCGCAGTTCTACGCGCTCACCCGGCTGCCCGAACGCAATCGCCGTTTCAACCTGCGGATGGAAGCCGAGAGCAGCTATTTCGACCG
Organism: uncultured Gammaproteobacteria bacterium; assembly: GCA_964404305.1. GTDB lineage: Bacteria > Pseudomonadota > Gammaproteobacteria > JADZEE01 > JADZEE01 > CAYOJP01. The sequence continues at coordinate 8,844 of CAYOJP010000091.1, read as the reverse complement.
TGATCTCGGCGTCACCGGTGGACGCCTCAACCTGCGCCCGTCGGTCAACTTCCCCATGCGCTCCCGCGGCACCGAGCTCGTGCCGCAGGTCGAGCTGCGGTATGCGAAATACCTGCTCGACGGCAATCCGGCCAGCACCGACAGTCCCTCGCGCGCGGTCCCCGCGGCGAGCCTGGACGGCCGCCTGTTCCTCGAGCGCGAACTGAGCTGGCGCGGAATCGGGATGCTGCAGACCCTCGAGCCGCGGATGTACTACCTGTACGTGCCGCAGGTCGAGCAGGACGACATCCCCGTGTTCGACGCCGGTCTGTACGCCTTCTCCTTCGCGCAGATCTTCCGCGACGATCGTTTCGGCGGCTTCGACCGCGACGGCGACACGCACCAGGTCTCGGTCGGCGTGCAGTCGCGGATCCTGGAGAACGAGCGCGGGTTCGAACGGCTGCGCGCCGGCATCGGGCAGATCTACTACATCGAAGATCGGGAGGTGTTCCTTCCCGGCGACGACGTCGACACCAGCAGCGCGTCCGAACTCGTGGCCGAGGCCGTCGCCCGGCTGACCTATGCCTGGAGCCTGGGCGGCGCACTGCAATGGGATCCGGACGCGGAGCAGACCCGCAAGGCGGCGCTGCGGCTGCGCTACCGGCCGGATCAAGGCCCGATCTTGAATCTGGACTACCGCATGCGCGACGAGGCCCGAACGGACATCGAGCAGACCGACGTCTCGGTACGCTGGCCGATCGGCCTCGCCTGGAACGTGGTGGGCCGCTGGAACTACTCGTTCGCGGACGCCAAGACCCTCGAAGTCGTGGGTGGCGTGGAATACAATACGTGCTGCTGGGGCGTGCGGGTCGCCGCCCGCCGGTTCCTCAGCACGACGACCGGTGAGTTCGATACCGGTGTGTTCTTCAACGTCGAGCTCAAGGGTCTGGCGGGTATCGGCCGCCAGGCCACATCGCTCATCCGGCGCTCGGTCCCCGGCTACGAGCCGGAGTTCTGAACCCGGCCCGCGCGGCACCGGCGGCGCCCTCCCGACGGCTGCCGTGACCACCGGAGACCGGACGCTACCCCGCGACAAAGAAATGCGACAGTTCGTTCAAGCAGCCCTCCTCGCCCTGGCGGCACTGACCGCGACGGCGATCTCCGCCGACAGCGAAATCGACACGATCGTCGCGGTCGTGGACGGCGACGTCGTCATGCGCAGCGAGCTCGACGGCCAGATGCGCCGCGTGATGTCCCAGATGCGGCAGCAGGGCGCACAGGTACCGCCCCGCAGCGTGTTCGAGCGCCAGGTCCTCGAACGACTGATCCTGCAGAAGATCCAGATGCAGATGGCCGAGCGCACCGGCATCGAGGTAGATGACGACGCGCTGAATGCCGCCATCAACAAGATCGCGTCGGAAAACGGCCTGAACCTGCGCCAGTTCCGCGAGATCCTCGAGCAGGACGGCTACGCGTTCGCGAGCTTCCGCGAGGACATCCGCGACGAAATCACGGTGACACGGCTGCGCCAGCGGGAGGTCGAGAACCGCGTCGTGGTCACCGACCGCGAGATCGACACGCAGCTGGCGAACGTGCACCAGCAGGAGGGCGGCTCTGCGACCGAGTTCCATATCCTTCACATCCTGGTCGAGGTCCCCGACGGTGGCGACGAGGCGGCCGTCCGGGCGAATGCCGAGGAGCTGCGCAAGCTGATCCTCGACGGCGCGGACTTCCAGGACGTCGCCCGCAGGCACTCCGACGGCCAGCAGGCGAAGGACGGCGGCGATCTCGGCTGGCGCCGTCCGGACCAGTTGCCGACGATGTTCGGCGACGTCGTGGTCACGATGAAAGAAGGCGAGATCAGCGACCTCATCGAGAGCCCGAGCGGCTTCCACATCATCAAGCTCGCCGGCGAGCGCAGCGGCGAGCAGCACGTGGTCGAGCAGACGCACGCGCAGCACATCCTGATCAAGCCCAACGAACTCGTGTCCGCCTCCGACGCGCGCACGCGACTCGAGCAGCTGCGGTTCCGCATCACGGGCGGGGAGTCGTTCGAGAACCTCGCCCGCTCGCACTCCGACGATCGCGGCTCGGCAATCAACGGCGGCGACCTCGGCTGGGTGAATCCGGGCGACCTCGTCCCGGAATTCGAGCAGGTGATGAACACCCTGGCGCCCGGCGAGGTGAGCGAGCCGTTCGAAAGCCCCTTCGGCCTGCACATCGTGCGGGTGCTCGCGCGGCGGACGCACGACGACACCGAGGAGGTCCGGCGCGCCCAGGCGCGCGAGGTGATCCGCAAGCGCAAGGTCGAGGAGGAGTACGACTCCTGGCTGCGAAAGCTGCGCGACGAAGCCTACGTCGAGTACCGCCTCGAGGAATGACCGCGCCACTGCTGCCCCGCATTGCGCTCACCCCCGGCGAACCCGCCGGCATCGGCCCCGACCTCACGCTCGTTCTCGCGCAGGAGCCCCGTCCCGCTGCCCTCGTCGCCTATGCCGATCCCGGGCTGCTCCGGCGTCGTGCCGCGCGGCTGGGGCTGAGGGTCGAGATCGTCGAGGTGGATGGGGCCGCCGCGCCGGAGCGCCACGTGCCCGGCCGGCTGCAATGCGTGCCCGTCGACATCGGCGCGCTCGAGTCGCCCGGCAGCCCGGACACCGCCAACGCCGCCTACGTGCTGGAAACGCTGCGCCGGGCCGCCACGGACTGCATGGCGGGACGGCGCGACGCGCTGGTCACCGGGCCGGTGCAGAAGTCGATCATCAACGACGCCGGCGTGCCGTTCAGCGGCCATACCGAGTTCCTCGCCGAACTGAGCGGCGCCGCGCAACCGGTGATGCTGCTCGCCGGCCCCGCGATGCGGGTCGCGCTCGTCACCACTCACCTGCCGCTCGCGCAGGTGAGCGCGGCCATCACCCAGCCGCTGCTCGAACGCGTGCTGGGCGTGGTCGCGCACGACCTGCACCGCTGGTTCGGCATCGCCGCGCCGCGCCTGCTCGTATGCGGCCTGAACCCGCACGCGGGGGAGTCCGGACACCTCGGGCGCGAGGAGCTGGACGTCATCGCCCCGGTGATCGCGAGGCTGCGCCGCCGGGGCCTCGACCTGCGCGGTCCGGTGCCCGCCGACACCGCGTTCCTGCCCGCGGCCCTGCGCGAGGTCGACGCGGTGGTCGCCATGTATCACGACCAGGGCCTGCCGGTCGTGAAGCATGCCGGCTTCGAAGCGGCGGTGAATGTCACGCTCGGACTGCCGCTCCTGCGCACGTCCGTCGACCATGGCACGGCGCTCGATCTCGCGGGGACCGGACGCGCGGACGCGGGGAGCCTGCGCGCCGCGCTCGAGCTCGCCGTCACGCTCGCCGGCCGCGGGCGGCGGCCGTGATCGAGCCCGGGCGGCCCCGGCCGAGACGCCGCTTCGGCCAGCATTTCCTGCACGACCGCGGCGTCATCGAGCGCATAGTGTCGGCCATCGATCCGAGGCCGGGCGAACGGGTGGTGGAGATCGGTCCCGGGGAAGGCGCGCTGACCGAGCCGCTGCGCGCGCGCGTGCCGGCGCTCGATGTCGTGGAGATCGATCGCGACCTTGCCGGCGCCCTGCGCGAGCGCCATCGTGACGATCCCGGCTTTCGCCTGCACGAAAGCGACGCGTTGCGGTTCGATTTCGGGGCGCTGGCCGACGGCGCGCCGCTCAAGGTCGTCGGCAACCTGCCGTACAACATCTCGACGCCGCTGCTGTTCCACCTGCTCGGGCAGGCGGACCGCATCGTCGCGATGGTGTTCATGCTCCAACGCGAGGTCGCCGAGCGCATCACCGCGCCGCCTGGCACCGGCGCCTACGGGCGACTGAGCGTAATGGTGCAGTACCGGTGCCGCACGGAGTGGCTGTTCGGAGTGGCGCCAGGCTGCTTCCGGCCGCCTCCGCGGGTGCACTCCGCCGTCCTGCGGCTGACGCCCAGGGCGCCGGCGCAGGCGGCCCACGACCCGGCCCGGCTCGCCGACGTCGTGCGCCTGGCCTTCGGTCAGCGCCGAAAGACGCTGCGCAACTCGCTGATGCCGCTGCTCCCGGAGCAGGCGCTGCGCGACGCGGGTGTGGACCCCGCCCGGCGCCCGGAGACGTTGAGCGTGGCCGAATTCGTCGCCCTCGCCAATGCCTGTCCCGCAGCCCCCGCACAAAAAATATGAGTCGTGCCGCTTGCGGACCGCGCGCCTTCCGGTGCCTGTGTCCGGGACTAGGTTTCACTCGTAACCGCCTGACTTGGTGGAACCTTCGACGTTACTCACAGAAGGTGTGGATAAGTCTGTGCAGAGTGACCCCAAAAGATCCGGCACGCCCCGTCATTGTTACGGACGGATTAAGATGGTCATTTTTTGACCGCTCCCCGCTTTTCATTGAAAACAATGGGTTATATAGATCCGGGAAAGCTGCGGACGGCGCCGGCAGGTGCCGCCGGTCCCGCACCGCAGCCAGGGCGGCGGTGTGCATATCTGAGTCCACGCCGGATCGCAAGATGCCGGTACGGAAACGCCGGCGCGGACCACAACCAGCCGTGCGAGCCCCTGCCGCCACGAGGTCCGATCAGGTTCTTCATGGTAAGCGTGCGCTCACCGCCAGCGAGGGGGTACGCGCGCATTCCGGTCGGTACCCCGCCACCTCCGGGAAAGGGGGAAAGGTGCAGGCCCCGCACCTCGCGGCGGGTCCGGGTACCCGTGCTGCCGCGCCTGGACGGGCGCAGTGCGCGGATCGACTTGCCTGCGGGACACGACGGAACCCATGCTGTCCCCTTACCCCCCGCGCCAGCACCGAGATCGCGATGCCCGTTGACGCCCTGAGCAATGACCCGTCCGCCCTCTCCCCCGCTGCGGCGCGCTTTGCCGCGCGCGACCACGCCCTGTTCATCGACGGCCGACACCGTGGCGCGCTTGACGGTGCGACCCTGCCGGTCGTCGATCCGACCTGCGGCCGGGAGATCGCGCGAGTGCCCGCCGGCGGCGCGGCGGAGGTCGATCTCGCGGTCCGGGCCGCCCGCCGGGCCTTCGATGGCGGACCGTGGCCCGGGCTGCGGCCGAACGAGCGCGAGCGCCTGCTCCTGCGCCTGGCGGACCTGCTCGCCGCCGCCGGGGACGAGTTCAGCCAGATCGAGAGCCTCAACACGGGTCGGGCGCTGGCCAACACCCGCGCCTTCGACGTCGACCTGTCAGTCGATTACCTGCGCTACATGGCCGGCTGGGCAACCAAGATACACGGCCAGACCATCACCCCGTCCGTCCCCTACATCCCGCAGCGACGGTTCCTGGCATGGACCCTGCGGGAACCGGTGGGCGTCGTCGGGGCGATCACGCCCTGGAACGTACCCCTCGGCCAGGCGATCTGGAAAATCGCGCCCGCGCTGGCGACCGGCTGCACCCTGGTACTCAAGCCCGCCGAGCAGACGCCGCTGACCGCCCTGCGGTTCGCCGAGCTCGCGCAGGAAGCCGGCCTGCCCGACGGAGTGCTCAACGTGGTGACCGGCGACGGCCCGTCCGCCGGCGCGGCGCTCGTCGCGCATCCCGGGATCGACAAGCTCGCCTTCACCGGCTCCACCGAAGTCGGGCGGCTGATCGCCGCATCCGCGGGCGCGGCGATGAAGAAGTACACGCTGGAACTGGGCGGGAAGTCGCCGGTCATCGTGCTCGCCGACGCGGATCCCGACCTCGCGATTCCCGGCGCGGCCTGGGCGATCTTCGGCAACCACGGCGAGAACTGCCTGGCCGGATCGCGACTGCTGGTGCAGCGTCCGGTATACGAGCGCATCGTCGACGGCGTGGCTGGCATCGCGCGCTCGATCCGCCTCGGGCCACCGTTCGGCGCCCCCTCCCAGATGGGGCCGCTCATCTCGACGACGCACTGCGAGCGCGTGACCGGCTACGTGGAGCGCGGCGTGCAGGCCGGGGCCCGCGTGCTCGCCGGCGGGCGGCGCGTCGAGCACAGCGGCTGCTACGTCGAGCCGACCGTGCTGGTCGACGTGCGCCCGGACATGCAGGTGATGCGCGAGGAGATCTTCGGGCCGGTGGTCGGAGCGCTGCCGTTCGACACGCTCGACGAAGCGGTGGCGATAGCCAACGGCACCGAGTACGGGCTCGGCGCAAGTGTCTGGACCCGCGACCTCGCCACGGCGCACTCGCTGATTCCGCGCCTGCGCGCCGGCACGGTGTGGATCAACGCCCACACCGTGCTTGACGTTGCCGTGCCGTTCGGGGGCCTGAAGCACTCCGGCATGGGACACGAACTGGGGGAGGAGGCGATCCGCCACCACACGCAGCTCAAGGCGGCCTGGATCGGCCTGTAGCACGGTACGTGGTTCAGCGCCCGCGCAGGGCGGCGATGACCGGTGCCGTCGCCGGGCGCCGCCCGCGCCACAGCGCATAGGACTCGGCAGCCTGCTCCACGAGCATGCCCAGGCCGTCCGCGGCGCGCGCCGCGCCGGCCAGACGCGCACCGGCCAGGAACGGCTCCGCCGCGGGGCCGTACACGAGCGCATAGGCGACGCCGCCCGCCGCGAACAGTCCCCCCGGCAGCAGCGGCGCTTCGCGCCGCAGGCCTGCCGAGGTGGCGTCCAGCACCAGGTCGAAGCGCTGGCCGTCGAGCAGGTCATAGCCGCCGCCCGACACCGTCCCCAAGCCTGCGTACCGGGCCACCAGGGCGGTCGCCCGCTCAGCGGTGCGGTTGGCGACCACGACGAGGGCAGGTCGCTCGGCCAGCAGGGGGCCGAGGATGCCGCGGGTCGCGCCGCCCGCGCCGAGGACCAGCAGGCGCCGGCCGGCGAGGGTGAATCCGAGATTGGCCGTCAGATCCCGCACGAGACCGACGCCATCCGTGTTGTCGCCCCAGGCCCTGCCATCGGGCTCGAACCGGATCGTGTTCACGGCCTGCGCGAGGTCGGCCCGCTCGCTGCGGGCGGCACAGCAGCGCCAGGCGTCCTCCTTGAAGGGCACGGTGACGTTGCAGCCGCGCCCGCCGCGGGCCCGGAAGGCCGCCAGGGCCTGCGGGAAGGCCCCGGGCGCGGCGAGCACCGCTTCGTAGCGGAGTCGCTCGCCCGTCTGGGCGGCGAAGAGCGCGTGTATGCGCGGAGACTTGCTGTGCGCGACGGGATTGCCGAAGACGCAGTACAGGTCGACCCCCGGATCGGCAGCGTGCCCGGCCATGCGGGAGCCGCCGGATTCAGCCGGTGGCGGCCTTCGTGCGCTCGATGAGGCCGCCCTTGAGCACGAGCACCTGGAAACCGCGCTCGCTCAGGAGGAAGGCCGCCGCCGAGCTGCGGCGGCCGGTATCGCAGTACACGATGTACTCGCGGTTGGGATCGAGCGAATCGGCCTTCAGGCGCAGCATGAACAGCGGGATGTTGACGCTGCCGGGGACGCCCGAATTGGCGTGTTCGCTCTCGAGCCGCACGTCCAGCCAGACCGCACCCGCCTTCGCCCGCTCGACAGCTTCGTCCCAGGAGACCCAGGACAGCATCGGCTCCTTCAGGAGGGCGTTGAAGTCGTCCTTGGAAAGCTTCATCAGGATGCCGTCGGTCACCATCGTGATCGTGGCATTGCGCTTGGATTCCGAGAGCAGCGCTTCCTCTCCGAAGGCATCGCCGTCGCTGAGCTGCGCGAGCGTGAGCTCGGTACCGGTCTTGGAGGCGCGGGTGACCTTCGCCTTGCCGGACTTGATGATGTAGTAGGAGTCGCCGTCGTCGCCCTGCTTGATGATGACCTCGCCCGTGCGCACCGGCAGCTCGTGCATGCGCATGAACATGGCCTGGATGTTTGCCGGGGGCACCTGCTGGAAGGCCTGGGACTGCAGGATGCGCGTCATCCAGTCGCTGTCCCCGTCCTCTTCGCTGACCGTGATCTCGCTGACCTCGATCCCGGAGAGCTGGTCCCAGGTGAGCAGGATGTCGAGCAGGTCGCTGTCGAAGCGGGTGATGCGGCAGTTGGTCCGCGCGGTGGCGGTCGCCTGGCGGGGCTGCTGGTTGGCGAGCGGATGGCGGGCGAGATCGGTCCCGCCGACCAGGGTCGTCGTGCCGCGATCGGAGGTGAGGGTAATTTCGCCCTCGAGCAGGTAAGCCGTCTTGCGGTCCACCTCGCCCTGGCGAAAGATCACGCGCCCGGCCGGGATATCCTCGATGTACGCCTTGCCGGCGAGTTCCTGAAAGTTCTCGGCATTGAGCGCGCTCGGCGGGACGAGCGTCTTCAGGATCGCCTTGTCGACGAGCTTGCCTTCGGCCATGGCTACGTCAGTCCGGATTCGAAATCAGTCAGCGGAACGGCGAATTCTACAGGATTAGCAGCGAAGCGCCGATAGCCGCGGCGGCCCCGTCCCGGGTTACCATCGGCGCTCCTGCCCCCGACTCCGGAGCACCTTCCCGTGACCGAGCCCAACTGCCCGCAGAAAGCGCCCTACAAGGCCGACCTGGAACCCGGCACCTACTGGTGGTGCTCATGCGGCAAGTCCGCCAAGCAGCCGTTCTGCGACGGCACCCACAAGGGGTCCGCCTTCAGCCCGGTCAAGTTCGAGGTGACGGCCAAGGCGACCCACTGGCTGTGCGGCTGCAAGCGTACCGCCAAACAGCCGGCCTGCGACGGCACGCACAAGACACTCTGACGTTCGGCGTCCGCCGGGTCAGAGCGCGTCCGGGCCGGTTTCCGCGGTCCGGATGCGTATCGCCTGCTCCAGGTTGGTGACGAAAATCTTCCCGTCGCCGATCGACCCGGTGTTCGCCGCCGACCGCACGGCCTCGAGCACCTGCTCGAGCTGGCCGTCGTCCACCGCGACCTCGACCTTCACCTTCGGCAGGAAGTCGACCACGTACTCCGCGCCGCGGTACAGCTCGGTGTGGCCCT
>CAYOJP010000090.1:0-13261 GCA_964404305.1 uncultured Gammaproteobacteria bacterium | reverse complement strand
TGCCCTCGACCTGCCCGCGCGCGAGCACCGGGTTGACCGCGCGGCCGATGTCGTGGGCGATCCAGACCTTCGGCACGGTGATCCAGCCGGTCGTCGTGTCGACCTCCACCTCCACCACGCACGCGGTATAGGAGTAGGCGGGCGAGGGGCCGACGCCGCCGCCCTTGTAGCGGCCGGGCGCCCTGGGTGGCGCGTACGAGCCGACGGTGCCGAGCGTGCCGAACTTCTCCTCGGCGCACACGACGGCGTCGCCGAAACGCATGCCGCGGGCCGGTGCCTCCGCGACGAACACGCGGCCTTCCGAGAACACCAGCAGTTCGACCGGCACCTCCAGCCGCTCCGACAGTGCCGCGGCCACGAGGTCGCGCGCGCGCTCGGCGGCCTGCACGGCGGCGTTGCCCATCATCACGGTGACGCGGCTGGAGTAGGAGCCCAGGTCCACCGGCGTGATGCCGGTGTCGCCGGTCACGCAGCGCACGTCCTGCGGATCGATGCCGAGCACTTCGGCGACGATGGCGACCAGCACGTCGTCCGACCCCTGGCCGACCTCGGTCGCGCCGCAATAGACCGTCACCTGGCCGCTGCGATCGAGCAGGAGCTGCACGCCCGAGTGCGGCATCCGGTTCCAGTAGATCGGCAGCCCGGCGCCGCACAGGTAGGAACCGCAGGCGAGGCCCAGTCCGCGCCCTTCCGGCAGGCGGCCGTGGCGCGTCTTCCAGCCCGAGCGCTCGACGACCTCCCGGATGCAGTCGGCCAGCCCGATGGTGCCCACGCGCAGCCAGTTCGCGGTAAGCGTTCCGGGCTGCACGATCTGCTGCAGTCGCAGCTCGGCAGGATCGATGCGCAGCCTTTCGGCGATCTTGTCGAGCTGCACTTCCTGCCCGAAGCGCGGCTGCGGCGTGCCGTGCCCGCGCTTGGGACCGCAGGGCGGCTTGTTCGTGAAGGCCCGGCAGGCCTCGAACCGGTAGCGGGGCAGATCGTAGGTCACGGTCTGCAGCACTCCGGTGTAGAACGTGCTGGCCGTGCCGTAGGAGCCGTAGCCCCCGCCGTCGAGCAGCGTCTGCAGGTGCATCGCGGTGAGGCGGCCCTCCGCGGTGACGCCGGTGCGCATCCGCATCAGCACCGGGTGGCGGCCGCGGTGCATGTAGAAGACCTCCTCGCGCGTGAGGCAGATCTTCACCGGCCGGCCCAGGGCCAGCGCGGCCCTGCAGACCACGATCTCGTGGTTGCAGATGTCGGTCTTGCCGCCGAAACCGCCGCCGTTCGGACAGGCGATGACGCGGATGCGCGCGGCGGGGAGCTGCAGCACCTTCGCCAGCGCGCGGTGGACGTAGTGCGGGCACTGCGTGCTCGACCACAACGTGAGCCTGCCGTCCGGATCGACCGCGGCGAGCGCGGCATGCTGCTCGATGGGCAGGTGCGTGTTGCCCTCGAAGTAGAACAGGTCCTCGAACACGTGCGCGGAGCCCGCGAGTGCTGCATCGACGTCGCCGAACTCGTAGGACTGCAGCCGGTGCAGGTTGCCCTGCTCGCCGTAGTCGTGGATGCGCGGCTCGGGCATCGCCAGTGCCTCCTCGGGCGAGGCGATCGTCGGGAGCGGTGCGTAGCGCACGTCGATGAGCTCGAGCGCCTCGGTGGCGGTCAGCTCGTCCTTCGCGACGACCGCCGCGACCGGATCGCCCACGTAGCGGACCCGTTCGGGCGCCAGCGCATGCTCGTCCTGGGAGACCGGCAGGATGCCGAAGGCGATCGGGAACTCCGCGCCGGTCAGCACGAGATGCACGCCCGGGTGGCGCACCGCGCGGCCGGTGTCGATGGCCTCGATGCGGGCGTGCGGCAGTGGCGAGCGCAGCAGCTTCATGTGCAGCATGCGTGGCAGGACCAGGTCGTCGGCGAAGCGCGTCTGCCCGGTGACCTTGGCGCGCCCGTCGACGCGGCGCCGGGGCCGGCCGACGACTTCCAGGTGCTTCTTCTGCGTCACGATGGACTCCCGACCGGTCCGACGTGGCGAGCGCGGCGAGGCCTTGCGCGGGCGTGGCCTCCCCCGGCTTCCCCGCGGCGCTTCATGCTCCGGACCCCGCCAGCCGGCGCGCTGCCTCCTCGACCGAGTCGAGGATCTGCTGGTAGCCGGTGCAGCGGCACAGGTTGCCGGACAGCGCCTCGCGGATGCGGTCCCGCGACGGCTGCGGCTCGTGGTCGAGGAGATGCTTTGCCGTCATGAGGATCCCCGGCGTGCAATAGCCGCACTGGGAGCCGCCCAGATCCGCGAAGGCCGCCTGCAGCGGGTGCAGGTCGGGGCCGTGCGCCAGGCCCTCGATCGTGTCGATGGCCCGCCCCTCGCAGTCCAGCGCGAGGAGGAGGCAGGCGAGCTGGGGCTCGCCGTCCACGAGCACCGCGCAGGCGCCGCACTCGCCCAGCTCGCAGCCGTGCTTGGTACCGGTCAGCCCGAGGTCCTCTCGCAGCACTTCCAGCAGGGTCTTGTAGGGGGCGAACAGCACCTCCGCGGACTCGCCATTGACGGTCAGTCGCAGGCGCGCCAGCGACTGCGGTTCGACAGCAGCGGCGCGGGTCATGGGCGGGCCTCCTTCGGGACCTGTGGCTCGACGGGCGCGGCGAGGGCCGGGGCGACCAGGCCACGCACCAGGTAGTCGGCCAGGGTGGCGGCGATCTCGTCGACGCTGCGGGGGCCGTCCGCGCGATACCAGCGCGCGGTCCAGTTCACGGCGCCGAGGACGGCCAGCGCCAGCAGGAGCGGGTCGCCGGGGGGCAGTTCACCACGCCGGATGCCCAGGGCGATGAGCTCCCGCAACCCGTGCTCGTAGTGCTTGCGCTTGGCGAGGAGGGGGATTTTCAGAGCATCCGGGAGGGCGTCGACCTCCAGGTGCGCGGCGGCACCCTCCACTTCGTCGAGCATACAGTGGATGTGAGCCGTCACTACTCCCCGGATCCTTTCGGTTGCAGGGGCCGGAACCGCGTTGGCGGCTGCCACTGCGGCCAGCATCCGGTCGAGCGTCCGGTCCTGGCAGAAGTACAGGAGGGCGTCCTTGCCGGCGAAATAGTAGTAGAGGTTGCCGGCGGACAGGCCGGCCTCCTCGGCGATCTCCCGCATGCCGGCGGCGGCCACCCCGCGACGCCGGAAGACCCGCGAAGCGGCCCGCAGGATCGCCAGCCGGCGGGCCTCGTTGCGGCGCTGCAGGCGTTCCGGCAGGCTTTTGTTCGAACTGTCGTTCGAAATTTGAACCATGGTTCGAATACTAGGCGCATTCCCCCTGGCCCTGCAACCACCGGGGCACGCGCCGGGTGCTACAGTCGGGTTCCGCCGGGCGCCGCGTCGACCGGTCCGGGGGCGGCCGGGCCACCGGGCCGTCGCGATCGCGGCAGGGGGACGATTCCGTGCTGGACCCGACCGCCGTCACGCGCCCGCTCGCGACCTACGCCGCGAAGCTGCGCTTCCGCGACCTGCCCGCCGAAGTCGTCGACGTCGCCAAGACGGCCGTGCTCAACATCCTCGCCGCCGCGCTCGGCGGCACGCAGACCCGGCTCGGGGGCGTACACGTGGCGCTCGCACGCGAACTCGGGGGCGGTGCGCGGCAGGCGACTCTCCTCGCCAGCCGGGAGCGGGTGTCGCGCCCGGCTGCCGCCTACGCGAACAGCAGCCTCGCCTTCGCGCTCGACTACGAGGACTTCTGCGAGTACGTCCTGCATCCCGGCCCGATCGTCGTGCCGGCCGCGCTGGCGATCGCGGAACCCGCCCGACTCGATGGACGGCGCCTGCTCGCCGCGGTGGTCGCCGGCTACGAGGTCGGCACGCGCATCGGCCGGGCCATGCAGCCCACGCCCGAGCGCGCGGCGCAGGTCTGGGGGCAGCAGTACACGCCCTTCGCCGCGTGCGCGGCGGTCGGCAACCTGCTGGGCCTCGCTGCGCCGGCGATGGACGTCGCCTTCGGTGTCGCGGGCACCTACGCGCCCGTCCCTTCCGGGCTCAAGTACTTCGGCGGCGTCGCCGAGACGCGCCCGATGCGCGAGGCGAAGCTCGGTTGGGGCTGGATGGCGTTCGCCGGCACGATGGGCGCGCTGTCGGCCGCGGCGGGCATGCGCGGCGGCCACGGCATGCTCGATGGCCGTCACGGCTTCTGGATCATGGCCGGTTCGGATCGCTGCGATTTCCCGAAGATGCTGCAGGGCCTGGGCAGCGAGTGGCTGATCCTCGGCACCGACTTCAAGATGCACCCGTCGATCGCCTGGAACCATCCGCCCTACCTGGTCCTGCGCAGGCTGATGGCGGAGCACGCACTGCGGCCGGCGCAGGTGGGCCGGGTCCGCATCTGGAACGTCGGCGCACCGCGCATCGCCGACTACGCACCGGCCGGCGCGGTCGACGCGCAGTTCTCGCTCCCCTACATGGCCGCCACGACGCTGCTGGGGCTGCCGCTGACGCCGCAGCTCTACGCCGAACGCACGCTGCGCAGCCCGCGCGTGCGGGCGATGCTCCGCCGCATCGAGTGCCTGCCGGACCCGCAGATGGATCACGACTGGTTCGCCCACCGCCGCAACCGCACGCGCGTCGAGATCGCGCTGACCGACGGGCGCACGCTGGAGGCGAGCGCGTGCTTCCCCGCCGACAAGCCGCCCTACGGGCGCGCGGAGGTCATCGGCAAGTTCCAGGCCATGGCGGAGGGCGTACTGCCCTGCGCGCGCATCCGGCGCGTCGTCGATGCCGTCGAACAGCTGGACCGGCTCGACGATGCCGGCGTGCTCGTGCGACTGCTCGCGCCGCACGCGCGCCGCACGCCGGTGCCCCGGGCGCGGCCGCGACGACGACCCGCGCGCACAGCTGCAACCCCCCCACGGAGACGCTGAGATGAGCCCGGCAGCCACGAACGCGAACGCGAACCCCCGCCCGGCACCCGACTACGACGCGGTCGTCGTGGGCGCCGGCTTTGCAGGCGTCTACATGCTCCACCGGCTGCGCGGCCTGCGCCTGCGCGCCCGCGTGTACGAGGCCGGCAGCGGCATCGGCGGCACGTGGTTCTGGAACCGCTATCCCGGCGCCCGCTGCGACGTCGAGAGCATGGAATACTCCTACCAGTTCTCGCCCGAACTGCAGCAGGAATGGCGCTGGACCGAGAAGTACGCGCCGCAGCCGGAGATCCTCGCCTATATCAACCACGTCGCCGATCGCTACGACCTGCGAGCCGATATCCAGCTCGACACGCGCGTCACGAGCGCGCACTACGACGAGGCTGCACGCTGCTGGCAGGTCGCCACGAGCGCGGGCGACCGCGTCACCGCGCGCTTCTGCATCATGGCCACGGGCTGCCTGTCGTCCGCCAACCTGCCCGACATCCCGGGTCGCGACAGCTTCGCAGGGGCGACGTACCACACCGGCAACTGGCCGCACTCGCCGGTGGACTTCACCGGCCGGCGCGTCGGCATCATCGGCACGGGCTCCTCGGCCATCCAGGCGATCCCGATCATCGCCCGCCAGGCCGCGCACCTGACCGTGTTCCAGCGTACCGCCAATTACAGCGTGCCCGCGCACAACGGGCCGATGGACCCGGAGCACGAACGCCGCATCAAGGCCGACTACGCCGGCTTCTGGAACCGCGTGAAACAGCTCCCCTTCGGCAACGACCTGCGCAACAACGACGCCCGCGCGCTGGACACGCCCGCCGCGGAGCGCGAGCGCGAATACGAGGAGCGCTGGCGCATGGGCGGGCTGCCGTTCATGGGCGCGTACAGCGACCTGCTGCTGAGCCGGGAGGCGAACGAGACCGCCGCCGACTTCCTGCGCCGCAAGATCCGCGCGCTGGTGCAGGACCCGAAGGTCGCCGAACTGCTGACGCCGCACCAGACCTTCGGCTGCAAGCGCCTGTGCGTGGACACCGACTACTTCGTCACCTACAACCGGCCGAACGTGACGCTCGTCGACGTCAACGCGGAGCCCATCCGAGCCATCACGCCGGCCGGCCTGCGCGCGGGCGACACCGTGCACGCCTTCGATGACCTCGTCTTCGCGACCGGCTTCGATGCCATGACCGGGGCGCTGCACCGTATCGACATCCGCGGCACCGGCGGCCGCACGCTGAAGGACAAGTGGTCGGCCGGCCCGCGCACCTACCTCGGCCTGGCGAGCGCGGGGTTTCCGAACCTGTTCACCATCACCGGGCCGGGCAGTCCGTCGGTGCTGAGCAACATGCTGCCGTCCATCGAGCAGCACGTGAACTGGATCGCCGACTGCATCGACTGGACGCGCCGGCACCAGGTCGCGCGGATCGAGGCGACGCTCGCGGCCGAGGACGCCTGGGTCGAGCACGTCAACGCGGTCGCGGCGACCACGCTGTTCTACTCCTGCAACTCCTGGTACCTGGGCGCCAACGTGCCCGGCAAGCCGCGGGTGTTCATGCCCTACATCGGCGTGCCGCCGTACGTGGCGAAGTGCGAGGAGGTGGCGGCGCAGGGGTATGCGGGGTTCGCGTCGGGCGCCTGAGTCGTCCACTCGTCCGCCCGCAGCACCGCGCGGACCGGGCCGGGCCGCCGGGGCGCGGCGCCGCCAGCGTGCTGCCGGCCGGCGCCGCTGGTCAGTCGCCGCCCGCTCAGGCACATTGTGCCGTCGACAACCGGAGACGAACGCCATGGCGACCGCAGCTTCGACCACGTTGTCCGGTGCCTGCCCGCATGACTGCCCCGACAACTGCTCGATGCTGTACACCGTCGAGGACGGCCGCCTCACCGGCGTGCGCGGCAATCCGGCGCACCCGTTCACGCGCGGCCGCCTGTGCACCAAGGTCAAGGACTACGACCGCCATCACTACAACCCGGAGCGGCTGCTGTACCCGTTGCGGCGCAGCGGCCCCAAGGGCAGCGGGCAGTTCGAGCGGGTGACCTGGGAGGCCGCGCTGGGGGAGATTTCCGCGCGCTGGCGCGACATCGGCGAACGGCTGGGCCCGCAGGCGATCCTGCCGTGCGGCTACGCCGGCACCCTCAGCCTGCTGAACGGCATGAACTCCGGCGACGCCTTCTTCAATCGCCTCGGCGCCAGCATCGGCGAGAAGACCTTCTGCGCGTCCGGCTCGGTCGCCGCGCAGTTGCTGACGATCGGGCCGACGCTGGGCACCGATCCCGAGAGCTTCGTGCATGCCCGCTACATCGTGCTGTGGGGCGCGAACACGCTCACGACCAACTCGCACCTGTGGCCGTTCGTCCTCGAGGCGCGCAAGCGCGGCGCCAGGCTGGTGGTGATCGATCCGTTCCGCACCCGCACCGCCGCCCAGGCCGACTGGCACATCGCGATCAAGCCCGGCACCGACGGCGCCTTCGCGCTGAGCGTGATCGACACCCTGGTCGAGGAGGACCTGAT
Organism: uncultured Gammaproteobacteria bacterium; assembly: GCA_964404305.1. Taxonomy (GTDB): domain Bacteria; phylum Pseudomonadota; class Gammaproteobacteria; order JADZEE01; family JADZEE01; genus CAYOJP01. The sequence continues at coordinate 5,901 of CAYOJP010000090.1, read as the reverse complement.
CGACCATGACTACGTCGCCCGGCACACGCTCGGCTTCGACGACCTGCGGGCGCGCGCCGCGCGGTTCCCGGCCGAAAAGGTCGCGGAAATGACCGGGGTCGCGGCGGACGACATCCGCCGCTTCGCGCGCGAGTATGCCGGCGGTCAACCGGCGGCGATCCGCCTCGGGGTCGCCCCGGAGCGGCACCCCGGCGGCGCCCAGGGCATGCGCGTCATCGACTGCCTGCCCGCGCTGGTCGGCGCCTGGCGGCACGTCGGCGGGGGGATCGTGCAGATGCCGATCTTCGTGCCGGTGCGCTTCGACCGGCTGTCACGGCCGGACTGGATCCGTCCGGGGACTCGCGTCGTGAACCTGCTCCAGTTCGGGCAGGCGCTGACCGGCACGCTCCCGCTCGACCCGCCCGTCGCCTCGACATTCATTTGGAATACCAACCCGGTATCGCAGTTGCCGGATGCCAACGAGGTCCGGCGGGGGCTCGGCCGCGAGGATCTGTTCACGGTGGTGAGCGAGCAGTTCCTGACCGACACCGCCGCCTACGCCGATATCGTCCTGCCCGCGGCCATGGCCGGCGAGTACACCGATATCGTCACCTCGTGGGGACACTTCTACATCAATCACAACCAGCGGGCGATCGACGCGCCCGGCGAGGCGGTCCCGAACGTCGAGCTGTTCCGGCGGCTGGCGCGCGCCATGGGCTTCGACGATGAGCACTTCCGGCGCAGCGACGAGGCCATGCTCGCCGACGTCCTCGACTGGGACGCGCCGATGCTGCGCGGGTGGAGCTACGATCGGCTTGCCCGCGAGGGCTTCCTGCGGCTGGCCGTGGGCGATCCCGACCATCGCGCACCCCATGCCGAAGGCAACTTTCCCACGCCCTCGGGCAAGTGCGAGCTGCGCTCCGGCATCGCCGCGCAGGGCAACTTCGTCGTGCCGATGCTGCGGCAGATGGCCGTCCACGATCAACGCGGTGACCCGCTCGATCCGCTGCCGGGCGCAGCGACGCCGGAGGACGTGCCGGCCGCGGCGGGTCCGTGCACGCCGGAATGGCCGCTGCGCCTGCTGACCCCCAAGAGCCACGGCTTCCTGAATTCCGAGTATGCCAACGAGCCGCGCAAGCTGCGCGCCCAGGGCGAGCAGTTCGTGCTGCTGCATCCCGCCGACGCGCAGGCGCGTGCGCTGAGCGATGGCGACCAGGTGCGGGTTTTCAACGCCCGCGGGTCGTTCCTCGCCGCAGTGCGGGTGAGCACCGACGTGTGCGCCGGCCAGACCGTCGCGACCTATGGCTACTGGCCCCGCCTGAACGGTGGCAGCGCGGTCAACGGCACCACCCCGAACGTGGATCTCGGCCTCGGCGCCTCGCCGGGGTCCTTCCACAACGCGGTGCAGATCGCCAAGCTCGGGGGGAATCCAGCGTAAGTCGTCGTTGCGTGATCGCGCGCGAGATACCGGTGCCAGACAGAGCCATGCGTCATACGAGTCACGGAGGCGTCACATGAGTACCGCGGAGATCAAGGTCGGCCAGCTCGGCATCAACTATCTCGTCGATGGTTCGCACAGCGCGGGGATGGGCATGTTCGAGCTGACGGTACCCCCGGGCTCCAACGTTCCGCCCCCCCACAGCCACTCCGGCAACGAGGAGTGCGTGTACGTCCTGGAAGGCACGCTGCGCTACAGCGTGGGCGAGGAGACCCGCGATCTGGTGGCGGGCGGGACCATGACCACGCCGAAGGGCGTGGTGCATGGCTTCTCCAACCCGTTCGGCAGCGTTGCGAAGGCCCTGATCGTGCTCTCGCCGGACATCGGGGCCCAGTACTTCCGGGATATCGCCGCCGTGGTGAACGCAGGCGGTCCTCCCGACCAGGCGGCCATGCTCGGCGTCATGGCGCGGTACGGGCTGGTCCCTGCTGCGCCAAGGTGACGCCCGGTTCGTCGCTGCTCACTTCGCCGGCAGCGCGTACACCGCAATCTCGTCGCCCACCGGATACCCGTACAGGCTGTTCCCGCCGGCGGCCACGGCGACGTACTGTACGCCGTCGATTTCGTAGGTGACGGGCGGGGCGTTGACTCCCGCGCTGGCCTGCGCCGCCCACAGCTTGCGGCCGTCGGCGGTGGCGTACGCGGCGAAGGTGCCGGTGCCTTCGCCGGCGAACACGAGTCCGCCGGCGGTGGCGAGCACGCCCCCGACCATGGGTTTCTCCGTGCGCACCTGCCAGGCAAGCTTGCCGGTGGCCAGGTCGATCGAAGTGAGCAGGCCATGCTGTTCGTCCATCAGCGGCTTGAACAACGTGTAGCTGTCCCACGGCTGGCCTGGCCCGGGCTCGAGGCGGCGGGTGTAATACATGGCCGGCGCGTGCGAGCCGGCGACGTATGCGCGCTGGCGGCCCTCGTCGAGCGCGATCGGCGACCACGAGCAGGCGCCGTAGGTGGCGGGGGTGACGCGCACGCCGTCGGCGGACGGCGGCGTGAACAGGTTCTCCTGCGGCGCGAAGGGCTCGGAGCGTGCGAGCAGTTCGCCGGACTCGCGGTCGTGGATGAAGAGCCAGCCGAGCTTGGAGGCCTGCCCGACGACGTCGCGCTCGCCGTCGGCTGTGCGCCGCTTGAACAGCACCGGCGGGCTGGCGACGTCGTAGCCCCAGCGGTCGTGCGGCACCTGCTGGTAGGCCCAGCGCAGCGTGCCGGTCGCCAGCTCCAGCGCGACGAGGCTGACGGTGTGCAGGTTGTCGCCCGGGCGCGTGGCGTCGTCCATCTGCGGCGCCGGGTTGCCGGTCCCTATATATAAGAGTCCCCGGGCGCGATCGATGGCCGGCGTGCTCCAGATGGAGCCGCCGCCGAACTGCGCAGCGTCGCGATAGCGCGGCAGCGCGGCGCGCTCGCGCGCGAGATCGCGATGAAGATCCACGCCGTAGGCGGTGCGGGGGCTCATGGCGCCTTCCCAGCCGCTGTCCGGCACGGCGTGCCAGCGCCAGCGCTCGGCGCCGGTCTTCGCGTCGAGCGCGACCAGGAAGCCGCGCCGGCCGAGCTGCTCGCCGGAGAGGCCGGCGACGGAGATCACCGTGCGGCCGTTCTCCCGCATCTCCACGTGCAGGCCGTAGCCGGCGCCGGTGACGCCCACGAGCACGAGATCGTCCACCACCTGCGGCGCCATGTTGGCGCTGTAGCCGGTCTGGCCGGTCTGGTGCGCGCCGGCCAGTTCCCGCACGCCCAGCAGCGGGGCGAGCTGCTCCATCGCGCCGCCGTCGACGTCGGCGAGCGTCACGTCCCAGCGCACCTGCCCGCTGGCGGCATCGAGCGCGATGACCCGCGCATCGATGGTGGCGACGTAGACGAAGCCGCCCGCGACCGCGACGCCGCGATTGGCCGGCCCGCAGCACGTGTCCTGCGTCGTCGGCGCGTGCGCGTAGCGCCAGCGCAGCGTGCCGGTCGCGGCATCGAGGGCTAGCACGTGATTGAACGGGGTGGAAACGTACATGACCCCGTCGACGACCACGGGCGTTGCCTGGAAGGACGCCTTCAGGCCGGTGCTGAACGTCCAGCGTCGCGCGAGCGTGGCGACGTTGCCGGTGTCGATCTGCGCGAGCGGGCTGTAGCGGGAGTTGGCATGGTCCAGCCCGTGCAGGGGCCAGTCGGCGGGCCCGGCCGCAGAGGCGGTCGTCGCGACCGCCAGCAGCAGCGCCCCGAGTGCACACCGGTATCGCTCACCGCTCCCCGTCATCGCCAGGTCCCTGTTCGTCGTTCCCGGATCCGGCCAGCATTATGTCAGGCGCCGACCCCGGGCAGCGCGGATTGCCGCCCGGGGTGCACCGCCCCGGGGGGCCGCGGGGCGCCGTCTGCAATCGAACGCGGTCGGCCGGCTTGCCGTCCCGCAGGCCTCAGGAGTGGTCGAAGCGCGCGATCACGTCGGGCGGAATGCCCGACTCCTTGCGTCCGACGAGCGCGTAGTAATACAGCGGGCGCCCGTCCATCGACAGGCGGTGCCGGTAGCGTTCGAGGTGATGCACCTCCAGGGCGTCGCTCAGCATCAGCCACTTGATGAGGCCGGAAAACCCCGAGGTGTCGCTCTCGAGCATGAACGACTCCTTGATGTTGAAAGCGACCCAGCCGGCGGCGGCGATCAGGTTGTAGGCATTGGCGAACGCCCGTGCAGGAATGTCGCCGAAGCCCAGCGCCGCGACGCACGACAGGCAGTCGAGTTCCCACTCGCGCAGCTCGCGGGCGATCCCGGGCTCAGGCGCGCACAGGTCGGCGACGTAGTAGGCGTCGTAGATGCCGGCGCGGTCGCGCAGGCAGGCCTCGGATGCCTCGGCCGAGATGTCCACCCCGACGACCCGCGCAATGCCGGCCGCGTGCAACTGCTCGCCGAACATGCCGTTGCCCGCGCCCAGGTCCAGCACGCGCAGCTCGCTCATCTCGCAGCGATTGTCACGCAGGACCTTGGCGAGGATGTCGGCGACCTTCCTGGGCGAAGCGCACTTCAGGCGCTGGCAGAACAGCTGCTCGTACAGGCCGGGCCGCCGGTACAGATCGCCGTAGTCGTGAAAGCGCAGTACGCGCTCCTCGCCATCCTCCACCAGGATGAAGAACGCCTCGTCCTGCGTGAGGACGTGGCGCTCGGTGTTCGGAAACCGGATGTCGTGCTGGAGTCGTGCCATGATCGGTCCTCCCCCGTCTCGGGGTCGCTGGCGACAGCGCTGGAGGTTACCACGCGCGCGCAGGGGCATCCGGCACGGCTGCGGAGCAGACGCGCGGGGAGTCGGCGTGTTGCGGGGAGCTCGCGCGCGGGGCTCACGCGCAACGGCCCTGTGATCAGTCAGTTGTCGCCGCCGCGTCGCGTCGCTGCCGCACGACTGGTGTATTGCCCACCGAGGCGAGCGGTCGCCGGCGCCTGCGCATCAGAACAGCGGGTCTCCGGAATCTAGCCCGAGCAGCAGGCGGCCGCCCTTGAGATAGGTGTGATCGTTCATCTGGATGTGCGTCTGCGCGGTGTGCACGTCGCGGAAGACGCGTTCCAGGTGCGAGCCGCTGGCGATCGCGTCGCCGCCGGCGACCTTGTACATCGCGTCGACGACCTCCACCGCGGCATCGACCGCCCAGGTGGAGGCGAGCCGGAAGCGAGCGCGCTGCGCCGGGTCGGGCTCCCCGCCGCGGGCGAGCGTGGCGAGCAGGTCGCGCACTGCCGCAACCACCCACGCGCGGGCGCTGCCGAGGCGCGCTTCGGCCTCGGCGACGCGCATCTGCACGCCCGGATCCTCGCGCAGCGGCAGCGGTCCGCGGCGCCTGGTCGCGGCCATCGCCAGTACGTGGTCCAGCGCGGCGCGCGCCAGGCCCAGCGTGATGCCGGCGAGCTGGCAGAACGGCAGCGTGGGGAAGCGGTACATCGGGTTGGCGAGCGGGTGCAGCCGCGCGCCCAGGTGCAGCGTCCACGCCTGCGGCACGAAGGCGTCTTCCAGGACGTAGTCATAGCTGCCGCTGCCGCGCAGGCCGGTCGTGTTCCAGGTGCCGGTCAGCAGTCGGCAGTCGCGCGCCGGGTGCACGAACCAGAACACCTCCGGTGCGCCGTCGGCACCCGTACGCGGACGATCGCCGTCCCACACCATCGCGCCGCACAGCAGGTACTCGCAGTAGGCCGAGCCGCTGCCGTACTTCCAGTGACCCGAGACGCGCCAACCGCCCTCGACGGCCGTGGCGCGCCCCGTCGGCGCGATGCTGCCGGCGCTGCGGGTGTCCGGGCCGCCGGCGTACAGTCCGCGCCAGGCAACCGGGTCTAGCGCCTGCGCGAACAGCAGCGGGTTCGCGCTGATGATGAGGCAGACCCAGGCGACGGAGGCGTCCGCCATGGCGATGTCCTCCAGCGCCTCGAACACCACCAGCGGATCGACCTCGTCGCCGCCGTACTCGCGCGG
>CAYOJP010000089.1:0-13416 GCA_964404305.1 uncultured Gammaproteobacteria bacterium | reverse complement strand
GCTTGTCACCGGCGAGGTCGACGTTGTTCGGGATCTTCGCGGTCAGGTCGACGTTGCTCATGTCGTGGTCTCCGTCGTGTCGGCGCGGGCGTCGTTGCCCGGAAGGTGCCGGGCGCGAGCCCGGCCTGCAGTTGCCTCGTCCGGACCCCGGACGGTCATACCCGCTTGCGGTCGTACGTGCTCTTGCGGCCGGTGCCGTAGACCCGCAGGGCGCCCTGTTCGCCGACCGCGTTGGGCCGCTGGAAGATCCAGTTCTGCCAGGCGGTCAGGCGCGCGAAGATCTTGGACTCCAGCGTTTCCGGCCCGCCGAAGCGCAGGTTGGCCTCCATTCCCGTCATCGCATCGGGCGAGAAGCTCGCGCGCTCCTCGAGCGCGACCCGCACCTCGTCGTCCCAGTCGATGTCGTCCGGGGCGAAGGTGACGAGGCCCAGCTCCAGCGCGGTGGCGGCGTCCAGCGGCTGGCCGAGCCACTGCCTGAGCGCCTCGGCGCGGCCCGGTTCGCCCCAGAAGCGGCTCTCGAGGCGCGACAGTCCGTTCACCATCGGCAGCGGGCCGAAGTTCATCGCCGTCAGCAGCAGCCGCGCCGCAGGCGCGTCGGAACCCTCGAAGGTGCCATCGAGCATGTAGCTCCGATCGGCGGCGAAGGCCAGTTCGGCGAGTGTGCCGGCCCAGCAGCTGCCGGGCTCGAGCAGAGCGAACAGGCTGCGCGAGGTGACGTCCACGCGCTTCAGCGTGCGTTTCACGTACAGCGTGATCTCGCGGACCAGCCAGTCGCCCGCGTGCGCCGCCATGAACGCGTCGTACTCTGCGACCCGTTCCGGATCGCCTTCGGTGCGCAGCACCAGGATGCCGATCTCGGTCTCGTTGGCGCGCATGTGCAGGATGAAGTCGTCCAGTTCGCGCGCGAGGGCCAGCGGCCAGAAAGCCGCGCCGCGCGCGTGCGCCTCGGCGACGTCGGCCGGCACCGGGGCCTGCGGCCCGATGAGGCGCACGTGCGCGAGGCTGCGTTCACGATCGATGTCGGCCACGAGATGCGTGTAGGCGATGTGATCGCCCTCGAGCGTCCGCGCCAGCGGGGCGAGGGCCACGCCGTGCGCGTGGGCCGGCCGGTCGCTGCGCGCCGCGAACTCCCGGGCCCGCTCGCGGGCGACGTCCATCAGCCTGGTGCGCGGGGCCAACTCGTCCACCAGCTTCCAGTCCACGGCGCGGGCACCCTTGATCCCTTCCGTCACCGTGCAGAAGAAGTCGGCGTGGTCACGGCGCACGTTGCGCTTGTCGACGAGCCGCGTCAGTCCGCCGGTGCCGGGCAGCACGGCCAGCAGCGGCACCTCGGGCAGGGACACCGCGGTCGAGTTGTCGTCGGCCATCAGGATCCAGTCGCAGGCTTCGGCCAGCTCGTAGCCGCCGCCCGCCGCCGAGCCGTTCAGTGCGCACAGGAAGGTCAGGCCCGAGTGCGAGGTCGCGTCCTCCATGCCGTTGCGCGTCTCGTTGGTGAACTTGCAGAAGTTGACCTTGTGATCGTGCGACGACTGGGCCAGCATCCGGATGTTCGCGCCGGCGCAGAAGATCTCGGGCTTGGCCGAGGTGACGATCACCGCGCCGACCTCCGGATGCTCGAAGCGCAGGCGCTGGATGGCGTCGTAGAGCTCGATGTCGACGCCCAGGTCGTACGAGTTCATCTTCAGCTCGTAGCCGGGCCGCAGGCCCTGCGTCTCGTCGACGTCCATCGCGAGGATGGCGATGGGCGGTTCGATGCTGAGCCGCCAGTGCCGGTAGCGTCCCGGCTCGGTGCGGAAATCGATCATCGTCTGCGTGCCCTGAAGTGGCGTCCCGGGCGCGGCGGTCGCCGCGCTTCCGGAACGATACTGCCCCGTTGCCAGACCGCGGCGCCACCCTGATCGCCACAGGGTATCCGCGTACCAGCGGGGGATATTAGGGCAATCCGGTACTTCAATGCAAGAATATGCGTCAAAGCCTCGTGCGCCGGAATCCGGGAACGTGTCGCGACCGAGCGCCGGGGTTACCTTCGGACGAGGACGCATCATGCGCGAGAGCCTGCAACCCGGCATCGGCCGGACCGTACGCTGCGACATCGACACCGGCCGGACCATCGGCTTCATGGGCGAGGCCTGCCGGGTCTATGCCACACCGATGCTGGTGCAGGACATCGAGATCGCCTGTCGCGAGCTGCTGCTGGCGCATCTCGACCCGGGCGAGGACTCCGTCGGGACCCGGATCGAGGTCGATCACCTCGCCCCGACGCTGCTCGGCATGTGGGTCGAGATCACCGTCACTGTCGCCACGGTGCAGGGCCGGGCGGTCACGTTCGACATCGCCGCCCGCGACGCCGCCGAGGATGTGGCGCGCGGCCGGCATGCCCGCTTCGTCGTCGACGTCGCGAAGACCGCCGCCCGGCTGCAGCAGAAGGCCGGCCGCGCCAGCGCATGAACAGCCGCGCCCCGGTTCGCATGTTGTGGGCACTCGCCGTCGCGACGCCACTGACTTCACCGGCCGCGGATACCGCCGACGGTGCCGCTGTCTGGGCATCGGTCTGCCGTCACTGCCATGCGACCGGCGTCGGTCCCGCCCTGCTCGGTCGCGGTCTGGACCCGGCCTACGTCGAGTCCGTCGTGCGCAACGGCCTGCGGGCGATGCCCGCATTCCGGCCGTCCGAGGTGCCCGCCGACGAGCTCGCCGCCCTTGCGCGCCGGCTGGCGGCGACGCCTCCCCCGCCGGCCGCCACCGCGGGAGCCCTGCCGTGACCGGCCCCTGGCAGGCACTGCCGGCCGGCGTCAGCGCGGAGGATTTCGGCCGGGCCATCGCCGCCTTCCGCGACATCGTCGGCGCGGGAAACGTCTGGACCGACGCCGCCGGTCTCGCGCCGTACGGCAAGATCATGCTGTCGGTGCCCGACGCGCAGCACGCGCCCGGCGCGGCGGTCGCGCCGGCGGGTGTCGAGGAGATCCAGCGCCTGCTCGCCGTGTGCAACCGCTACCGCGTGCCGGTGTGGCCGATCTCCACCGGCAAGAACATCGGCTACGGATCGGCGGCACCGGCCACGCCCGGCCAGGTCGTGCTCGATCTGCGACGCATGAACCGCATCCTCGACGTCGACGCCGAACTGTGCACCGCGCTGGTCGAGCCGGGCGTCACCTACCAGCAGCTGTGGGACTACATCCACGAGCGCGACCTGCCGCTGTGGCTGTCCTGCCCGGCGCCGTCGGCGATCGCCGGCCCGGTCGGCAACACGCTCGACCGCGGCGTCGGCTACACGCCCTACGGCGAGCACTTCCTGTTCTCCTGCGGCATGGAGGTCGTGCTGCCCGACGGCGACGTGCTGCGCACCGGCATGGGCTCGATCCCGGGCTCCAACACCTGGCAGGTGTTCAAGTGGGGTTACGGCCCCTACCTCGACGGCCTGTTCACGCAGTCCAACTACGGCATCGTCACCAAGCTCGGGCTGTGGCTGATGCCGGCGCCGCCGGCCTTCAAGCCGTTCGTCGTGCGCTTCGACGCCGACGCCGACATCGTCCGCATCGTCGACACCATCCGCCCGCTGCGCATCGCCAACGTCATTCCGAACGCGGTGGTGATCGCCAACGTGCTGTGGGAGGCGACCGTGCTCGCCCGCCGCACCGACTACTTCGCGGGCGATGGCGCCATCGATGCCGCGGCGCTGCGTCGGATCATGGCCGACCACCGGCTCGGCTGGTGGAACGTCTATGCCGCGCTGTACGGCACCGAGGAGCAGATCGCCGTCAACTGGAAGATGGTGACGGCAGCCTTCGCCGCCGCCGGTGGCACGATCGAGACCGAGGCCGAGGCCGGCGACAACCCGGTGTTCCGCTACCGGCGCGACCTGATGCGGGGCGACATGAACCTGCAGGAGTTCGGCCTGTACAACTGGCGCGGCGGCGGCGGTTCGGCCTGGTTCGCGCCGGTGTCGCAGTCGCGCGGGTCGGAGACGCTGAAGCAGATGGAGATGGCCAGGCGCATCCTGGACGAGTACGGCTTCGACTACGTGGGCGAGTTCATCGTCGGCTGGCGCGACATGCACCACATCATCGACCTGTTGTTCGATCGCACCGATCCGGGCCAGATGCGGCGCGCCCACGCCTGCTTCGATCAGCTCCTGCGCGAGTTCACGGCCGCCGGCTACGGCACCTATCGCGCCAATACCGCGTTCATGGCGCAGGTCGCGCAGACCTACGGCCCGGTGCAGGCGAAACTGAAGGCGACCCTCAAGCGCGCCATCGATCCGAACGGTATCATCGCCCCGGGGAAATCCGGGATCGGCGGCTGAGCGCAGCGGGGTCTTGCGGCGGTGCCGCATCCGGGCCGGACAGGTGGCGCCCGGGCACGGATGGGTACAATGCGGGTACGGCGGCCGTGCGCCTGGTCGCACCACGAACGGCACACCGGGTCTGCGGGGAGAGACGAGACATGGGAAGGCATTACCACGGCCCGGCGCTGGTGCTGGCGGCCATGTCGGTGTTCACGGGTGCCGCCGCGCACGCGCAGGCCACCGGCGAGTGGCGCACTCCCGAGCACGCCTACGGCAGTGCCTGCGTCTACTGCCACGAGACCGGTGTCGCGCCGGTATTGAAGGGGCGGCAATTGCCGGTCGAGTACGTCCGCGACCGGGTCCGTCGCGGCTACAACGCGATGCCGGCATTCAAGCCGAGCGAGCTCGGAGAGCGCGATCTGGAAGCGCTGGCCGCGTGGATCAACGCGAGCGCCGCGCCGCCGGCGCAGGGCCGCTGACATGCGCCTCTCACGTCGGGAACTGCTCGCCGTCACCGCCGCCGGCGTCGTCCTGGCCGGACCGGCCGCAGCCGCAATCCCGTGCGCGCCATCTGCCGGCCCCGTCCTCGTGCTGCATGCCGACGACCCCACCGGCGCCGCGTTCGCCGCCGGCTTGCGCAACCGCGTCCCTGCGGCCGCCTGCGCCCCGCTGACGCTCGCCCGGGCGGCCGATCTGCAACGGCTGCGCGCCCTGCTGGCGGGCCGGGAGATCGCATTCCTCGCCGGTCTGCTCCGCGACGACACCGCGGCGTTCGTCGGCGAACTCGCGCGCGAGGCCGGCGCCCGAGCGTGGCTGCTCGGGCAGCACGTCGAGGCGCGCGGCGCAGTGCGGCACCACTTCGCGCACGTCGCTCCCGGCCCGGTCGCCCGGCCGCGCGGCAGCGGCGACCGCGACTGGGTCGTGGCACTCGCAGCCGGCTGCGCCGACGCCATCGCGGCCGGGACCGGCGCCACCGCCGCGGCGATCAGCGTGCGCACGGCGTCTCCCGCCGGGCGGCCCGGCAGCTACCAGTCGTTCCTGTGCGATCTCCGGAGGTAGGCGAGCACCATGGCCAGCAACGATTCCGCGGCCCTGCCGCCAGGACACACCGCGGCGACCTTCGCCGCTGCGGTCGCCGACTTCCGCAAGGCGATCGGCGCCGAGCACGTGGCGACCAGCGCCGACCTGATCGCGCCGTACGCGAAGATCATGATTCCCGATCCCGACGACGCGCACATGCCCTCCGGTGCGCTGATGCCGAAGACGGTGGAGGAGGTGCAGGCCATCGTCGAGGTCTGCAACCGCCACAAGGTGCCGGTGTGGCCGATCTCCACCGGCCGCAACTTCGGCTACGGCTCGGCCGCGCCTGCCCGGCGCGGGACGATGGTGCTGGACCTGCGGCGCATGAACCGCATCCTCGAGATGGACGCGGAGCTGTGCTACGCGCTGGTGGAGTCCGGTTGCACCTACCAGCAGCTCGCCGACCACATCCGGGAGCACGACTTGCCGCTGTGGCTGGACACCCCGATGCCTGCACCGGTCGCGAGCCCGACCGGCAACACGCTCGACCGCGGGGTCGGCTACACGCCCTACGGCGAGCACTTCCTGTTCCAGTGCGGCATGGAAGTCGTGCTCGCCAACGGCAAGGTGCTGCGCACCGGCATGGGCGCGCTGGAGAACTCCAACACCTGGCAGATCTTCAAGTGGGGGTACGGACCCTACCTCGACGGCATCTTCACGCAATCGAACTACGGCATCGTCACCAAGATGGGTTTCTGGCTGATGCCGCGCCCGCCGGTGTACAAGCCCTTCCTCGTCACCTACCCGGAGGAGGCGGACATCGTCAGGGCGATCGACACCATCCGCCCGCTGCGCATCAACCAGGTGTTCGCCAACGCCGGCACGGTGTCGAACTCGCTGTGGGAGCTCGCGGTCGTCATGCGTCGCCTGGAACTGTGGGACGGCGAAGGCCAGGTCCCCGACGAGGTCGTGCGCAAGGTCGCGAAGGAGAGGGGCTACGGCGCCTGGAACGTGTACGCGGCGCTGTACGGCACGCAGGAGCAGGTCGACGTCAACTGGAAGATCGTCAAGGGCGCATTCGAGGCCTCCGGCGGCCGGCTGCACACGGCCGAGGACATGGACCCGGACGACCCGCTGTGGAAATACCGCGTGGACATGATGTCGGGCACGCTGTCGATGCGCGAGTTCGGCCTCTACAACTACCGCGGCGGCGGGGGGTCGATGTGGTTCGTGCCCGTGTCGCAGGCGCGCGGTGCCGAGACGCAGAAGCAGATGGCGCTCGCCAAGTCGATCCTGAAGACGCACGGGTTCGACTACGTGGCGCTGTTCATCATCGGCTGGCGCGACATGCACCACGTCGTGGACATCCTCTACGACCGCACGAATCCCGCCGAGATGAAGCGGGCGCACGACTGCTACGGCGAACTGCTGCGCGAGTTCGCGAAGCGCGGGTACGGCGTGTATCGCACCAACACCGGTTTCATGGACGAGGTCGCGACGCACTACGGTCCGGTGAAGCACGAGGTGAACCTCGCGCTGAAGCGGGCCCTCGATCCGAACGGGATCCTCGCGCCGGGCAAGTCCGGCATCGATATCGACTGAGCGCCCTCGGCGCCGGGGAGGGACGCCCGATGACTGGCAGGTGTGCGTTCCCCGCCGGCCGTATGAACGCGGGCGAGGAACTGCTCGGCCCGTCGCTCGCGGCGGGGCGCGGCGCGCAGCCGGCCCTCATCGCCGGCGCGCGGGTGCTCACCTATGCGGAACTCGCCGTCCACGTCGACCGCTGCTCGGGCGCGTTGCGGGCGGCCGGGGTGCGCGCGGGCGAGCGCGTGCTGCTGGTCATGGACGATTCGCCCGACCTCGTCGCGCTGTACCTGGGCGCGATGAAGATCGGCGCCGTTGCCGTCGCCTTCAGCATCCGCGCCACGCCCGAGGACCTGCTGTACGTCGTCGAGGACTCCGGCTGCAGGGTGCTGGTGATCGACGCGGCCTTCGCCGGGCTGTGGGCGCGCATGGCGGCGGACGTGGCGGAGGCGCCCCGCGTGGTCGTGCGCGGTGGCGGGGAGGACGGCCTGGAGGCCTTTCTCGCCGGCCACGGCGCTCCCATCGACTGGGCGCCGATGGCGCCCGACGACATGGCGTTCTGGCTCTATACCTCGGGTACCACCGGGCGACCCAAGGGCGTGGTTCACTGCCATCACGACGTGCTCATCGCGGACCGGCACCTGCGCGAGAATCTCGGCCTGGTGCCGGGCGAGCGCGTCTTCACCACCTCGAAGCTGTTCTTCGCCTTCGCCCTGGGGCATTCGCTGTTCGGCGGACTGCGGGGCGGGGCGACCGTGATCCTGTACGAGGGCTGGCCGGACGCGGGCGCGATCCTGGCCGAGATCGCGCGCACCCGGCCGCATCTCGTGTTCAGCGTGCCGGCCCTCTACCGCAACCTGCTCGCCGCCGGTGCTGCGGGCGAGCCCGCCTGCGCGCGCGTGCGTCACTACGTGTCGGCAGGCGAGAAGCTGCCGCAGGTCCTGTTCGAGCAGTGGCAGGCGGCGACCGGGCGGCCGATCCTCGAGGGGATCGGAACGTCGGAAACCGTCTGCCTGTTCCTCGCCAACACGCCCGACGCCGTGCGGCCAGGGTCGGCCGGCCGGCCGCTGCCCTGGGCGCAAGTGCGCCTGTGGTCGGGCGACGCCGGGCCGATCGAGACGCCCGACACGCCCGGCACGCTGTGGGTCCGGATCGACAGCCTGTTCGATCGCTACTGGCGGCAGCAGGCCCGCACGCGCGCGTGCTTCCGGGACGGCTGGTACTGCACCGGCGACATGTTCAGCTTCGATGCCGACGGTTACTGGCATCACCACGGTCGGGCCGACGACATGCTGAAGGTTTCCGGCCAATGGGTGAGCCCGGCCGAGATCGAGGAATGCGTGCTCGGCGTCGGGCGGATCGTGGAAGCCGCGGTCGTCGGCGCGCCGGACGCCGACGGACTCGTGCGGACGGCCCTGTTCGTCGTCGCCGCGGACGGCACCGACGAGCAGGTGCTCGAAGCCGATATCCGCGCCCGGATGGAGGCCCGCCTCGCGGTCTACAAGCGGCCCCGTCGGGTCCGCTTCGTCGACGCCATCCCGCGCACGGCGACGGGCAAGATCCAGCGCTACCGGCTGCGGGAACTGCTGTAGCGAGCGCGGCCCGCGCAGCCGTTCGCGCCACCACCAGGGTGATGCTGCCATGCGCAACCCGATCCGGGATCTGCACCTCACGCCCGCCGACCTGACGTTCGTCGGCGCCGGTCTGCACCGCCCCGAATGCGTGGTGCCGATGGCCGACGGCACCGTGTACTGCTCCGACAAGGACGGGATCATGCGCATCGATCCCGGCGGCGGGCAGACGCTGATACGCCGCCACTACCCGGACCTCGAGGCGCGGGATCCGGAGAGGGCGGCCCGGCTCGTCGAGGCGTCGGAGACCAACGGCTTCTGGCCGGCGCCGGACGGCCGGGGCTTCCTCGTCGCGAACATCGGCGGCGGCTGCGTCGAGCGGATCGGGCCCGGCGGCGCGACCGAGATCCTGTGCGACAGCATCGACGGAGCGCCGCTCGGCGCGGTGAACTACGTGACCGCCGATGCGCGCGGGCGCATCTGGTTCACGGTATCGACCCGGGTCACGCCGTGGCACCGCACGCTGAACGCGCCGCGAGACGACGGGATCGTCGGCGTGATCGACGAGCGCGGCGCGCGCATCGTCGCCGACGGCGTGCGCTTCTGCAACGAGTGCCGCCTCGACGCGAACGAGGAGTTCCTGTACCTCGCGGAGACCTTCGGCCGGCGCATCCTGCGCTTCCGCGTCGGCGCCGACGCCTCGCTCACGCAGCGCGAGGTCTACGGACCGTCGCGCCTGTCGGGGTTCCCGGACGGCATCTGCCTCGATGCGCACGCCAACCTGTGGATCGCGATCATCGTGATGGAGCGCGTGGTCGCCATCACCCCCCAGGGCGACGAGATCACCGTGCTCGACCTGGCGGCCGACCGGCCGGAGCCCGGTCCGCGCTTCATGGCGCAGTGGGAGCGTGGCGAGGCCACGCTGGAGGACCTCGTCGGAACCGCCTCGCCGGCGGCGCCGCTAGTGGCGTCGGTCAATTTCGGCCGGCGTGATCCGGCGCGCGCGTATCTCGGCAGCCTGCTGGGCACGCGTCTGGCGACCTTCACCGTTGCAGGGGTTTCAAGGGGTCAGACCCCTTGAAGCCCCTCGATGCGGGTCAGCCTGTCTTCGCGAAGTCCGGCGCGCGGCGCTCCTGGAACGACGCGATGCCCTCCTTCGCCGCCGCAGTGCACGCGCTCGCGCCGAAGGCCTCGTAGCCGATCTCCAGCGCGCGCGCCAGCGTGGGCGCGGCGGCGGCGGCGCGGATCGCCTCCTCCAGGATGCCGATCACCGCGGCACTGAGCTGCTGGCCGGTGGCCGAGGCGGGATCGATGGGCTCGAGCGGCGCAATCGCGATCGGACCCTCCGCCGGACGCGGCACGCCCGCGGCGGACAATGCCTTCACGCGCGCGACGGCCGCCGCGACGAGCGCGGTCACGTCGTCGGCGACTCCGTCGAGGACGCCCAGTTCCAGCGCCCTGGGGGCCTTCAGCCGTTCGCCGCGCCGGAGCATGCCGTGGAACACGGTCGCCGCCTGCGGCCACCGTCGGTAAGGCACGACCATCGCGCCGATGCCCGGCACGATGCCCAGCGTGACCTCCGGGAACTGCAGGAACGCGTCGCGTACGGCCAGCAGCGAATGGCAGCGCATCGCCAGTTCCAGCCCGCCCCCGAGCGCCATGCCATTCAGCGCGGCGACGACCGGCTTGTCCATGCGATCGAGGTGCACCAGCAGCCGCGAGCAGTCGCGCGCGTACTGCGCCGAGGCGGTCGCATCGCCCAGCATGGCCGGGAAGCGGCCGATGTCGGCGCCGGCGGAGAACGCCTTGGTGCCGTAGCCGGTGATGACGAACCCCGCGACCGCCGGGTCGGCCTCGTGTGCGCGGATGACCTCCAGGATCTCGTCGGTCAACCCGTCGTGCAGCGCATTGAGCGCCTCGGGGCGGCGCAGGGTGATGACTTTCACGTTGTCCACGTCGTCCACCAGCACGTGGCGCCGGAAGTCCTGGTAGGCGGCGAGCGGCCGCTTCGGCGCCGGCATGCCCGGCCGCTCCGCGGCAAAGCGCGCGAGCACGCGCGCGATCTCGGCCTCGCCGCGCGACTGCATCAGCTCCAGCGGGCCGGCCTTGAAGCCGAGCGCCAGCCTGCAACCCAGATCGAGGTCGGCCGGATCGCCGATGCGGCGGTCGAGGATGTCCACCGCCTGCGAGCACAGGACGGCCAGCAGCCGGTCGCGGATCGCCGCCGCCGTGTCCGGCGCCAGGTCGACGCGCTTGCCCAGGCCCGAGGTCAGCCATTCCTTCACCGAGCGGAAGATCGGCGCCGGCAGATAGTGCGTGCCCTCCTCCTCGGCCTGCAGCGTGTTGGTCTCGGTGATGATCGGGTTGCCGTTGGCCATGTTCAGGACGAAGAACGGGCCGGCGTGCACGAACTCCGTCGCCGCGCTGTCGACCTCGGCGGCGGTCGCGCGGTCGAGCAGCAGCGCGGCCTCGTTGCACCAGTTGTCGAAGATGCGGTCGAGCATGAAGCAGACCACGTCCTGCGTCACGAACGGCACCTTGCCGGTCTCGCAGAACGTGCGCCGCAGCCACTGGACGACCGCCGGATCGCCGTGCTCCCAGCGCACGACCTCCACCGCCGGGTTGCGCCAGGCCGGCGCGAAGAAATGGGTGATCGAGGTGCGGCCGGAGTGCTTGAGATCCGCGAAGATGCGGCTCGCCGGCAGCGAGCTGGTGTTCGACGTGATGATCGCGTCCGGGGCCACCGTGGCCTCGACCTGCGCGAAGATCCTCCTCTTCAAGGCCACGTTCTCGGTGGCCGCCTCGATCACCCAGTCGCAGTCGCGGATCGCGGCGTAGTCCGTCGTCGCGTGCAGGTTGCTGACGACGGCCTCGGCGAGCGCCTTCGGCATCTTGCCGCGCTCCACCCCCTTGCGCGCGTAGTCGTGGAAGCGCTGCACGGCGCGGTCGAGCGCGGCCTGCTGCACGTCGACCAGGTGCAGCGACAGGTCCGGCAGCGCGCTCTTCAGGTAGTAGCCGATGTCGGGGCCGATGGTGCCGGCGCCGATGACGGCGACGCGGCGGGGCAGGGGACGGGTGGCCGGGCTGAGCAGGGGATTGGCGTGGGTCATCGGCGGACACGGTTCTTGGGAGACGACGCATAGTTTGCCGCCCGGTCCCGCGGCTGTCGAAGCTGGACGGCGCGGTGCGGGTTTGTGGCGCGTGGAGGCCGCCGTGGTCGCCGCTCTTTCCGGGCCGTGACGTGCGCGATGAAAGCGCGGCGCTGCTCACCGCGACGGTCGACGTGGCAGGCGGCTGGCGGCGGTGCCGGGTGACTCCGCGGCGACCGTGAGCGCGCAGGGATGCGCGCGACCGAGCGATACAGGGACGTACCCGAGCGCGTCGCGGCGGAGTCACCCGGCACCGCCGCCGGGTCGAAGCGATCGCTACGCCGGCCCGGCGTCGGCCAGTCGCCCGGCCAGATCGTGCTCGCCCGCGCGCTCGATCCGGACGCGCACGAGCGCACCCGGGGCGAGCCCCGCGCCGTCGTCGATGCGCACCGTGCCGTCGATCTCCGGCGCGTCGGCGTGGCTGCGGCCGGTGGCGCCGCCGGTGTCGACCTCGTCCACCAGCACGTCGAGCACGCGCCCGACCTTGCGCGCGAGCTTGCCCGCGCTGATGGCCGCCTGCGCGGTCATGAAGCGCTCGTGGCGCTCGTCCTTCACCGCGTCGGGTACCGGGTCGGCGAGCGCGTTGGCCGCCGCGCCCTGCACCGGCGAGTAGCGGAAGCAGCCGACGCGGTCGAGTTGCGCAGCTTCCAGGAACTCGAGGAGTTCGCGGAATTCCGCCTCGGTCTCGCCGGGGAAGCCGACGATGAACGTGCTGCGCACGGTGATGTCCGGGCGGATCGCACGCCAGCGGGTCAGGCGCGCGAGCGTGTCCTCGGCCGCCGCTGGGCGGCGCATCGCCTTCAGGATGCGCGGGTTGGCGTGCTGCAGCGGCATGTCGAGGTAGGGCAGCACGAGTCCTTCGGCCATCAGCGGAATGAGCTCGTCGACGTGCGGATAGGGATAGACGTAGTGCAGGCGCACCCAGGCACCGAGGGAGCCGAGGGCGGCCGCGAGTTCGGTGATGCGCGTCTTCACCGGGCGCCCGCCCCAGAAGCTGGTGCGGTAGCGCAGGTCGGCGCCGTAGGCGCTCGTGTCCTGGGCGATGACGAGCAGTTCCTGCACGCCGGCTGAAACCAGCCGCTCGGCTTCGGCCAGCACATCGCCGGCCGGCCGGCTCACGAGCAGCCCGCGCATCGACGGGATGATGCAGAAGCTGCACTTGTGATTGCAGCCCTCCGCGATCTTCAGGTACGCATAGTGCCGCGGCGTGAGCTTCACCCCCTGCGGGGGGACGAGATCGACGTAGGGGTCGTGCGCCGGCGGCGCCGCGACCTCGTGCACGGCCGCGACCACCGCCTCGTACTGCTGCGGTCCGGTGATCGACAGCACCTGCGGATACCGGGCGCGGATCTCGTCGGCCTTCGCCCCCAGGCAGCCGGTCACGATCACGCGGCCGTTCTCGTCCAGCGCCTCGGCGATGGCTTCCAGCGACTCGGCCTTCGCGGCGTCGATGAAGCCGCAGGTGTTGACCACGACGACGTCGGCGTCGGCGTAGCTCGGCACCACCGCGTAGCCGTCGGCGCGCAGTTGCGTGAGGATGCGCTCGGAATCCACCAGCGCCTTGGGGCAGCCGAGGCTGACGAAGCCGACGGTGGGCGGGCGGGTGATCGTGCCGGGCCCGCGCCGGGCGGCCGGTCCGGATGGCCAGCGCGCGCGCGTGGTCATCGGGGCATGCCCGCGGCGGCTAATGCCGCTCCTTGAGCAGGTCCCGGATCTCGGTCAGCAGGAGCACCTCCGGCGCGGTCGGCGGCGGCGCGGCCGCCGCGGCCTTCTTCAGGGCGTTGATGCCCTTCACCAGCAGGAAGAT
>CAYOJP010000088.1:6984-13537 GCA_964404305.1 uncultured Gammaproteobacteria bacterium | reverse complement strand
GCGCTACGATGACCGTCACAGGCGGGCCGGACGATCCGCGAAAGGCAAGCGCATGAAAGGCATTCCGAGCATCAAGTCCGTGATGACGCCGTTCCCCTACGCGGTGGCGCTCGATGCGCCGGTCGCCGAGGCCCGCCGGCTGATGCGCGAGCACGGCATCCGGCACCTGCCGGTCATCGAGGGTCACACGCTCGTCGGCGTGGTGAGCGAGCGCGACCTGAACCTCCTCGGCGCCGCGGGCCTCACGCCCGCCGACGCCGATCGGATCACGGTGCGCCAGGTGCACACGCCCGAACCCTACGTGGTCGAACTGGCGGAACCCCTCGACAACGTGCTCGCCGCGATGGCCGAACGGCACATCGGCTCGGCGCTGGTCACGCGCAAGGGGCGCCTCGCCGGCGTCTTCACCACGAGCGATGCCTGCCGGACCTTCGCCGAGCACCTGCGCGACCGCTACCGTCCCGCCGGCGGCGACGACGCCGCCTGACAGGCGAACCCGACCACCCACGGAGGAACGAGACGATGACGACCCCGCCGATGACCTTTCCCGCCATGGTGGCCGCCGCCCGCGGCCGGATCCGCGAGACGAGCGTGGAGGATGTGCGCCGGCGCCAGCAGGCCGGCGAGCAGTTCCTCCTCATCGACGTGCGCGAGGACGGCGAGTGGGTGCAGGGTCGCCTGCCCGGCGCGACGCACATCGGCCGCGGCGTGCTCGAGCCGAACATCGGCAAGGTCGCCGCCGATCCGGCGACCCCCATCGTGCTGTACTGCGCGAGCGGCGGGCGATCGGCGCTGGCCGCCGACGCGCTGCAGTCGCTCGGCTACACGAACGTCGCGTCGCTGGCCGGCGGCATCACCGCCTGGACCGGAGCCGGCAACCCGGTCGAGCGCTGAGGGCCCGCCCCCTGCCCCGGTGCACGCCGGGGCGGGCTGCTGCACGCCCGCGGACCGCGGGTGCAGGGCGGGGCGTGCACTCGTACAGTGCGTCCCGTCGCTCGTCGCGTCGCTGCCTTCGGCCCGCGCCGCGAATTCCCACGCTCGCGTCGCCATCGCTGCCTCGACGACCGCCGTGCGAACGGCCCCGCCGCGCGTGCCGCGCAGGCGAACGCCGTACAATGACGCCAGCGCTTCGACTTCCCGAGGAAAGGCTCCCGCAATGACCCTGTCCGGCCCCGGTCCCATCCCCGCCACGCTCATTCCCGGCGACGGCATCGGACCCGAAATCATGGCAGCCACCACCGCCATCCTGGACGAGCTGGGCAGCCCGTTCGAATGGGATCCGCAGCTCGCCGGCATGGCCGGCGTCGACGCCACGGGCGATCCGCTGCCGGCCGCCACGGTCGAGAGCATCCGCCGCACGCGCCTGGCTCTGAAGGGTCCGCTCACCACGCCGGTGGGCAAGGGCTTCCGCTCGGTGAACGTCGCGCTCCGCAACGAGTTCCAGCTGTACGCCAACGTCCGCCCGGCGCATACGCTGCTGCGCGGAGGCCGCTTCGAGGACGTCGACATCGTCCTCATCCGCGAGAACCTGGAGGGCCTGTACATCGGCTACGAGCACTACATCCAGATCGGCGACGATCCCAGGGCGGTGGCCGAGGCGGCCGGGATCATCACGCGGGTCGGCTGCCGGCGCATCGCCGAGTTCGCCTTCGAGTACGCGCTCGCGCACGGCCGGCGCAAGGTGACGATCGTGCACAAGGCCAACATCCTCAAGGCGCTGACCGGCCTGTTCCTGGAAGTCTGCCAGGAGATCGGCGCCCGCTATGCCGGCCGCGTGGAAACCGACGAGCGCATCGTCGACAACTGCGCGATGCAACTGGTCATGAATCCGCAGAAATTCGACGTCATCCTGACCACCAACATGTTCGGGGACATCCTCTCGGACGAGATTGCGGGCCTGGTCGGCGGCCTCGGCCTCGCGCCAGGCGCCAACATCGGCCGCGACGCGGCCATCTTCGAGGCCGTGCACGGCTCGGCCCCCGACATCGCGGGCCGCGGCGTCGCCAACCCGACGGCACTGCTGCTCGCCGCGGCGATGATGCTCGATCACGTCGGCCGCGATGACGAGGCCGGCCGGCTCCGCGACGCCATCGCCGAGGTCCTGCTCGATCGCCCGCGCTGCACCCCGGACCTGGGCGGCACGGCGACCACCGCGCAGTACGCCGACGCGCTGATCGCGGCCCTCGGCTGAACAGCCGACGATGGCCAGCGGGGGCGCCACCGGCCTTGCGCGACTGCTCGCCGCCACGCGCTACTCCGTCACCGGACTGCGGGCGGCATGGCGCAACGAGGAGGCGTTCCGGCAGGAGTCGCTGCTGTGCCTGGCCCTCGTGCCGGCGGGCCTGTGGCTCGGGCAGTCGGCGGTCGAGCGCGCGCTGCTCGTCGGCGCGCTGTTGCTCGTGCTCGTCGTCGAACTCCTCAACTCCGGCATCGAGGCCACGGTCGATCGCGTCGGCACCGACCGTCACGAACTGTCCGGCCGCGCGAAGGACCTCGGCTCCGCCGCGGTGTTCGTCAGCCTGGTCAATGCGCTGGCGATCTGGGGACTGGTCGCCTGGAGCCGCTTCGGTGGCTGAGCCCGCCCGCCGGCGCACCCGCGCCGGGCCATGACCGCCACGTTCCTCCACGTCGCCTCGCTGCTCGCCGCGATGGCGATCATGCTCCTCGGCACCGGGCTGGGCGGCACGCTCGTGGGCGTGCGGGCGGGCATCGAGGGCTTTCCGGACCGCGTCGTCGGCCTGATCGGCGCGGCGTACTTCCTGGGCTTCGCGGCCGGCGCCTGGGCCTGCCCGCGGCTCGTGCGACGGGTCGGCAACATCCGCGCGTTCGCGGTCCTGGCGGCGCTCGCCTGCAGCTGCATTCTCGCCTGCGGACTGCTGGTGCACCCCTGGGCCTGGCTGCCCCTGCGCGCGCTCGCCGGCCTCGCGCAGATGGGGCTGTTCCTGTGCGTGGAGAGCTGGCTCAACGCCGAGACGCCAGCGGACCGGCGCGGTCGCATCTTCGGCCTGTACCAGACGTGCAACCTGCTCGCGCTGGCCGGGGCGCAGGCGCTGCTCACGGTCCACGGCGCCGCCGGGATGTCGGGCTTCGCGCTGGCCGCCCTGTGCGCGGCGCTCGCGGTCGTGCCGATCGCGCTCACCCGGCTGGTCGAACCACGCCCGCTCGAGGTGCCGACACTCAACCTCGCGGCACTCGCCCGCGATGCCCCGCTCGGCGTGGTCGCGGCCGCCGCGACGGGGCTGGCGAACGGCGCCTTCTGGACCCTCGGTCCGCTGTTCGCGCACCGGCTGGGCCTCGCCGAGGGTGCGATAGCCGCCTTCCTCGCCAGCGTGATCGTGGGTGGCGCGCTGCTGCAGGTGCCGATCGGGCGGCTCTCGGATCGTTACGACCGGCGTGCGGTGCTGGGGGGCATCGGGCTCGCCGCCGGCGCCGCCGCGGCGACCGCCGCGGCGGTCGCCGGACACACGGCGCTGCCCTGGCTCCTGCTCGCCATGGCCTGCTACGGCGGCACGTCCATGGCCGTCTACGCCACGGCGCTCGCGCACACCAACGATCGGGTGGATGTCCGCCACACGCTCGAGTCGACCCGCGGCCTCCTGCTCCTGCACGGCCTGGGCGCAGTCGCCGGCCCGATCCTCGCGGGGCTGGCGATGCAGGCGCTCGGCCCGCGCGCGCTACCGGCATGGCTCGGGCTCGTCTACGGCGGACTCGGCGTCGCCGCCCTCCTCTGCCGTCGCCTCGTGCGCTGACACGGGAAGGCGGCGCAGGCACCGCGCACGCCCGCGTCGCCTCCGGCCTTCAGAACCGCGCCCGTACCCCCACGATCCCCGAGCGTCCCGGCAACGGTGCCGAATCCTTCAGGAACGACGTGTGCCGGCGGGCCTCCTCGTCGAGCAGGTTCGAACCGCGGGCGAACAGCGTCCACCGGGCCCCGTTCCACGCGCGGTTGTAGCTCGCGTTCACCTCGAGCACGTTGTAGCCGTCGGTGGCGCTCTCCAGCGCCGCGACAGCGTCCTGGTCGTCGTTGCGCGTGATGTCGATGCCTGCGACCCACGGGCCGCGCGACCAGCCGAGGCTGCCGCCGAAGCGCAGCGGCGGGATGCGCGGCAGATCGTCGCCATCGACCACCCGCGCCCGGACGAAATCGGTCCAGGCGCGCGCGTCGAGACGGCCGCGGGCGTCGTCGAACAGCGTGAGGCCGGTCTCGAACTCGACGCCATGGAACTCGGCATCGATCTGCTCGAAGCTCACGAGCAGCGGTTCCTCCAGTTCGTCGGCCGGCAGGATGTCGGCCGGATCGCCGCCGAAGTCCTCCGCGACGCGGTCGGCGACACCGTCGGCGTTGCGGTCGTTCTCGCGCAGGTTGACGTAGTCGTCGATGCGGTTGTAGAAGAGGTTGATCGTCCAGGTCCACGGGCCGTCGACGCGGCTGAGCGAGAGATCGATGTTGTTCGACGTCTCCTCGCCCAGCGTTGCATCGCCAACCTCGAAGGTGTTCGTCGCGAGGTGCGGACCGTTGGCGAACAGTTCCTCCAGGGACGGCGCGCGCTGCGCCCGCGTGACCGCGACGCCGATCTCGTAGCCCTCCGTGAACGCCCGGCTGGCGCCGCCCGACATGCTCCAGGCATCGTGACTGACGTCCGCGCCGAGGACGCCGTTGTCGGCGCTCTGGTGCTCGTAGCGGGCGCCCAGTTCATAGTGCCAGGCGCCGATATCGCGCTTCTCGAGCACGAAGACGCCGACCGACTCGAGCGACGAATCCGGGACGAAGGCCTCCTCGCCGGTCGATTCGAACTGGCGGTCGTGGTACTGCACGCCGACGACGCCGTCCCAGCCGGCAAGCGGCTCGTGCTGGGCCTCCACGCGCCCCTCCCACTCCTCGTTGACGAGCAGGGTGCCGACCTCGCCCGAGGGCCCGAGCTCGCGGTGCTCGTGGTCGTTATGGCCCCAGCGGGTCCGCACCTTGTGGATGCCGGGCAGCGGATCCGCGAGCGCCCCCTTCAGATCGAAGCGGGTCTGCTCCTGCGCGATGCGCACTCCGCCGCCGTGGCCGTGCTCATCGCCCTGCTCCTCTCCCTCGTGCGCGTGGCCGCCGCCCGGGACGCCGTACTCGTTGTCCAGGCCGCTCACCGCGAAGCCGAGAAAGCCGCGCTCGCCGACCCACGACGCGCCACCGGCATAGCTCTCGCTCTCCGCATCGCTGTTCTCCAGCGTGCCGGAACGTTCGTCGGGAGCATCGGGAACGCGCTCGCCGAAACCGGGGATGTCGTAGTCGTCCGTGTCCCGGCGCATGGCGTCGAAGTGCACGGCGACATTGCCCGCGCCGGCATTGACCCGGCCGGCGCCGAGCCAGCCGTCGGAGACCGTGTCGTAGTGGCCGTAGGCGTCGCCCTCGATCCCCTCGGGCACGTAGTCGAGTATGCGGTTGTTGACGATGTTCACCAGTCCACCGCTCGCGCCGCTGCCGAACAGCAGGGTGGCCGGACCGCGGTAGATCTCGACCTGGTCGGCGAACACCGGCTCGGCCGCGATGGCGTGATCGGCGCTGATGGTCGACACGTCCATGGTGCCGAGGCCGTCGTCGAGCACGCGGACGCGCGCGCCGGTCTGGCCGCGGATGACCGGACGGCCGACGGCGGGACCGAAATCCGCCGCGTTGACGCCCAGTTCCCTGCCGACCGTCTCGCCGATGCTGCGCACGTCGCGCGCGAGCAGTTCATCGGCATCGAGCACGTCCACCGGCTGCACGATGTGGCCGGCGGTGCTCGCCAGCGGATCGGCGGTCACGATGACCTCGGTCATGGGCCGGCGCCCGGCGGGACGCGGCGGGGCGGCACCGGTCGCGTCATGGGTCGGGGTGTGCGGCGCGGCCGCGGGTGTAGCAGCGGCGCCCGCGGGCGCCGGCAGGTGCAATGCAGCCGCAATGGCGGCTGCCATGAGCGTCTTGCGCTCCGACATCAGGATTCTCCTCGCACGGATCGGACGACGCCGGGCGCGCGCGTGCGCGGCCCGGTTCGGAACGGCGGATCAGGCGTGCGAGGGAGGGCCGCGGGCCCGCTGTGCGGGCTGCGCGAAGAAGGCGGGTGCAGGAGTGTCGCCGGCGGCCGCGTGCCCGTCCACCGCCGCGACCGGCGCCGCGCCGGGCGAGACGCCGAGTGCCTGCCCGAGCGCGGAGTAGGCCGCGCACAGGTCGCAGGCGTCCCCGGCGGTACCGTGGTCCTGGCGCTCGCCACCGTCGGCGAAGTGCGTGACCGCATGCGCCGCTCCGCCCGCCTGGGCGAGGACCAGCAACCCTGCCAGCAGCAGGTGGATGCAGCGGCGCCAGCGCATCATGGAAATTCTGCCGCAATGCGCCGGCGATTGCGAGCCGGGTGCCGGCCGCGGGCCGGGCGAGCCATGGCTGTCCGGGTTAGACTCGCGCCACCACGGCGCCTGCGACCGGCGTCGCCCTCACGCGGACGGGACACGATCATGCCACGCTACGACTTCGACCTCTTCGTCATCGGCGCCGGCTCGGGCGGCGTACGGGCGGCGCGCACCGCGGCGACCCTCG
>CAYOJP010000088.1:0-6974 GCA_964404305.1 uncultured Gammaproteobacteria bacterium | reverse complement strand
TGCGTCAACGTCGGCTGCGTCCCCAAGAAGCTGTTCACCTACGCCGCGCACTATGGCGAGGCATTCCACGAGGCGGCCGGATATGGCTGGACGGCAGGGCCGGCCACCTTCGACTGGTCCACCCTGCTCCGCAACAAGGACGCCGAGATCGCGCGCCTGAACGGCATCTACGAGCAGCTGCTCACCGGGGCCGGCTGCGAAATCGTCCCGGGGCGCGCCCGGCTCCTCGACGCGAGCACGGTCCAGGTCGCGGGCCGCGAACTCACGGCCGAACGGATCCTCGTCGCCACCGGCGGCTGGCCGGTCGTGCCGGAGTTGCCGGGGCGCGAGCACGCAATCACGTCCAACGAGGCCTTCCACCTCGAGCGCCTCCCGCGCCGCATCGCGATCGTCGGCGGCGGCTACATCGCGGTCGAGTTCGCCGGCATCTTCCACGGCCTGGGCGTCGAGACGACGATCGTGCACCGCGGCGACCTGTTCCTGCGCGGCTTCGACCAGGATGTGCGCGAGCACCTCGCGCAGGAAATGACGCGTGCGGGCGTGCGCCTGCGCTTCGGCGCGCACGTCGCCTCGATCACCGCGGAGGATGGCGGGCTGCACCTGTCGCTCGCCGAGGGCGGGGCACTGGCGGTCGACGCGGTGATGTACGCGACCGGCCGCGCCCCGAACTCGCGCGGCTTCGGCCTGGAGGAGGCCGGCGTGCGCATGACGGAGCATGGCGCCATCGTGGTCGACGCGCAGTACCAGTCGTCGGTGCCCGGCATCCATGCCATCG
Organism: uncultured Gammaproteobacteria bacterium; assembly: GCA_964404305.1. Classification (GTDB taxonomy): domain Bacteria; phylum Pseudomonadota; class Gammaproteobacteria; order JADZEE01; family JADZEE01; genus CAYOJP01. The sequence continues at coordinate 6,199 of CAYOJP010000088.1, read as the reverse complement.
GCGACGTGACCGACCGCGTGAACCTCACCCCCGTCGCGCTGGCCGAGGGCATGGTGCTCGCCCGGCGCCTGTACGGTGGTCAGCAGGCGGATGTGGACTACGAGAACATCCCCACCGCCGTGTTCAGCAATCCGCACATCGGCACCGTCGGCCCCACCGAGGCGGTCGCCCGCGAGCGCTACGGCGATGTCGCCATCTACCGATCCAGCTACACCCCGATGAAGCACACGCTGACGAAGACCGGCGAGAAGACGCTCATGAAGCTGATCGTCGACCGCGCGACCGACCGGGTGGTCGCCGCGCACATGTGCGGGCCGGACGCCGGCGAGATCATCCAGGGCATCGCCATCGCCATCCGGGCGGGCGCGACCAAGGCGATCTTCGACACGACCATCGGCATCCACCCGACGTCGGCCGAGGAATTCGTGACGATGCGTTCGCCGCTCGCCTGACGCGAACGGGCGCCTCAGGCCACCTGTCCCGCCGGCGTCACCGGGCAGATCTCCTCGCGCGGCACGAGGTCGTAGGTGAAGATGAACTTCGCCATGCCGGTCAGCACGGCGCAGATGAAGCCCATCTCGACCAGTTGCTGATCGGTGTACCAGCGGCGCAGCCGCTGGTGCAGTTCCCGCGTGACCTCGCCGTGCACGTTCTGCAGCTGCATCTGTTCGGCGAGTTCGATCACGGCGAGATCCTGCTCGGAGTAATGCTCGCGCGTGGGGCTCAGCAGGTGGTCTATCTGCGCCTGCGTCACGCCCGCGGCCAGCGCATCGACCGCGTTGAAGCGGTTGCAGAAGCGGCAGCCATGCTGCCTGGAGAGCTTCAGGCGCAGCAGTTCCTTGGTGCGCACGTCCACCGTCATGCCGGGTCGCTCGTTGTAGAAGATGCCCTTGTAGAAGTCGTTGAAGTACCAGTCGAGCAGCGGCGGGTGGTTGGCGAAGACCTCGACGATGGTGGCCTCCCCCGTGCGCTGCACGCCGAGGTCGTGGATCGCCTGCAGGTCGGCGGGCATCGCGTCACGCGGGACGCGGGCGAGGTGCGGGTTCGGCTCGGACATGGGCGCTCCCTTCGGGCTGGTTGGCCGGCCGGGCAACGGGCGGCCTGCCCGGCATGGTGGATCGAGCGTCGCTGCGCCCGCAAGGGCCGGGCGCTCCGCGCCGACCGGCGGGCCCGACCGGTCTCAGGCGGGTTCCGGCGGCTCGTGATGGGCCGTTGCGAACGGGCGCGGCGCGCGGCGGGAGACGCGCGCGAAGCGCCAGCCGAGCAGCAGCGCGGCGACGGCGAGCCCGAGCACGAGCCCGACCCACACGGCCTGCGGCCCCATCTCCAGGGTGAACCCGAGGACGACGGCGAGCGGAAAGCCGGCCGCCCAGTAGGCTGCGACGGTGATCAGCATCGGCACGCGCGTGTCGCTCAGCCCGCGCAGCGCCGCCGACGCCGCGACCTGCGCGCCGTCGAAGACCTGGAACGCCGCGGCGACGAGCACGAGCCCCGCGGCGATCGCGATTACTTCGGCGTCGCGCGTGTACAGCCCGACGATCGCGTCGCCGAATACGATCATCCCGGCGGCCGACACGGTCATGAAGCCGACCGCGGCGCAAATGCCCGTCCAGCCCGCGAGCCGCACGCCCGCGGCATCGCCGCGCCCCGCGGCGCCGCCGACCCGCACCGTCGTCGCGAAGGCCAGGCCCAGCGGCACCATGAACATGATCGCCGCGTAGTTGAGCGCGATCTGATGCGCCGCCACGACCTGCGTGCCCATCCAGCCCATCATCAGGCCCACGACGCCGAACAGGCTTGCCTCCAGGAACAGGCTGCCGCCGGCCGGCAGACCGAGCCTGAGCAGCGCCCGGATGCGGGCCCACTCCGGCCGTTCCCAGCACCCGAACGCGTCGATGCGGGCGCGCAGCGGCCCGCGCGCGACGTACGCCGCCATCGCGCCCGCCATCAGCCACAGGGTGATCGCGGTCGCCCAGCCGCAGCCGACCGCGCCGAGCCGCGGCAGGCCGTACTTGCCGAACATGAGCACCCAGTTGAGCCACACGTTCACCATGAGGCCGACGCCGCTGATGAGCATGATCGGCGCGGTGCGGCCGAAGCCCTCGACGACGAAGCGCAGTACCATGTACAGGCAGATGCCCACGCCGCCCCAGGAGATCGCATCGAGGTACCCGCGCGACAACTCGCGCACGCGCGGCTCCAGCCCGAGCAGGTCGAGCACCGGATCGCAGGCGCGCATGCCTGCCATCAGCAGCACGCCGAGGCCGAGACCGATCCACAGCCCCTGCCGCAGGGCCGGACCGATCGCCCGATCACGGCCGGCGCCGGCGCTCTGCGCGGTGACGGCACTGAGGATGGTGAGCGTGCCGATGCACAGCAGCAGCAGGGGCGTCCAGATGTTGCCGCCGATCGCGACCGCCGCCAGATCCGCCGCACCGAGCCAGCCCGCCATGACCGTGTCCGCCGCCTGCATGCAGATCGTGAACAGGTTGTTGACGACCAGCGGTCCGCCGATCACGAGCAGCGCTCGAAGCTCGGTCCGGATGGCAGCCTTGGTCGGGCGGGGCGAGGAGGACACGGCGGCGGCTCGCGTGAAAGGGCGCGCATATTGCCAGAGCGCCGGGAATCATGCACTTTTGCCCGGGCACGGCGGTACCACACGCACCGGACCGAACCGTCGGACGGCAACCTCCCAATCGCACTCCAGGACTGCACCGATGCGCGATTCGACGCTGCTGCGGACGCTGCGCCTCCATTCCACCCGGCTGCTGCAGACGCTGGCGCTGGCGTGCGCCGGCGCCATGCCCACCGCCGCGGCCGACGGCCCGCTGGTCGCGGTAGCCGCCAACGTGACTCGCGCGGCGGAGGAACTGGCGAGCGCGCATGCCGCTGCCGGCCACGCCGCGCCGCGGCTGAGTTTCGGCTCCTCGGGCAATTTCACCCGCCAGATCATCCAGGGCGCGCCGTTCGAGCTGTTCCTCTCCGCGGACGAGCAGTACCCCCGGCAACTCGTCGCTGCCGGGCTGACCGTCGACGCCGGCGCGGTCTACGCGATAGGTCGGCTCTCCCTGTGCGTCGTCCCCGCCAGCGGCATCGATCCGGCGCTGCCGCCGGCCGAACGCATCGCGGCATTGCCGGGCATGCCGCCCGGGCACGTCGCGCTCGCCAATCCCGAACTCGCGCCGTACGGACGCGCGGCAAAGGAGGCACTCGCCACCACCGGCCACTGGGCGCGCCTGCAGCCGCACCTGGTGCTGGGCGAAAACGTTGCGCAGGCAGCCCAGTTCCTTACCTCCGGCGCCGCAACGGCGGCGTTCGTGCCGGACGCCATGGCCGCGGAATCCGCGCTCGCCCCGTTCGCGTGCAGCATCCTGCCCGAGGACTGGCACGCTCCATTGCGTCAGCGTATGGTCCTCGTCCGCGGCGCCGGCGAAGCTGCCGCGGATTTCTACCGGTTCGTGCTCGGCCCCGAGGGACGCGCCATCATCGCCCGCCACGGCTACCAGCTTCCGCCCTGAGCCCGCCACGGCTTGGACTGGGGCGCCTTCAGGCTGTCGCTCGAGCTCGCCGCGTGGACGGTCGGGCTGCTGCTGCCGCTCGGCCTGCTGATCGCCCGCGCGCTGGCCTGGCGCGCGTTCCGCCTGCGCGGCCTGGTCGAGGCGCTCGTCGCCCTGCCCCTCGTGCTGCCGCCGACGGTACTCGGCTTCTACCTGCTCGTGGCCTTCGGGCCCGACTCGCCTGCCGGTCGCGGCTGGACCCAGGCGTTCGGCTCGCCGCTCGTGTTCAGCTTCGAGGGCCTGGTGGCGGCCTCGATCATCTTCAACCTGCCGTTCACCGTGCAGCCGCTGCAGCGCGCCTTCGAGGCCATCCCGGTGGAGTTGCGCGAGGCGGCCTGGTGCTGCGGCATGAGCCGCTGGCGGACGTTCCTGCGCATCGAGCTGCCGCTGGCCCGGGCCGGCGTCATCGCCGCCGTGGTGCTCACGTTCGCGCACACGCTCGGGGAGTTCGGCGTCGTGCTGATGGTCGGCGGCAACATACCCGACGAGACCCGCACGCTGTCGATTGCCATTTACGACCGCGTGCAGGCGATGGACGACGCCGCGGCGGGCACCATGGCCGCATTCCTGCTCGCCTTCTCGTTCGCGGCGATGGGCGGGCTGTACGTGCTGCAGCGCCGGCCGGTGCGCCGTGACTGACGGCGGACTGCACGTGCGGGTGCGGCAGTCCGGCGCGATCCCGTTCGACGCCGAGTTCTCCTGCGGGCCCGGCGAACTGCTGGTGCTGACCGGTCCGTCGGGCGGCGGCAAGACCACGCTCCTGCGCATGATCGCGGGGTTGCGCGCGCCGGGGCAAGGCCGCATCGCCTGCGACAGTACGGTCTGGCACGACAGCGGGTCCGGCGTGCACGTTCCGCCGCAACGCCGCTCGGTCGGCCTGATGTTCCAGAGTTACGCGCTGTTTCCGCACATGAGCGCGCTGGGCAATGTCACCGCCGCGCTCGATCATCTGCCCGTCGCCGAAGCGGCGGCGCGCGGGCGCGAACTGCTCGCGCTCGTGAACCTGGCCGGGCTGGAGGAGCGCCGCCCGGCGCAGCTCTCCGGCGGCCAGCAGCAGCGCGTGGCCCTGGCGCGAGCGCTCGCCCGCGATCCCCGCGTGCTGCTGCTCGACGAGCCGTTCTCCGCCGTCGACCAGGTGACGCGCCGGCGCCTGCGCTCGGAACTCGTGCAGTTGCGCGGGCGGCTGCGCATGCCGATCGTGCTGGTCACGCACGACCTCGACGAGGCGCGGATGCTGGCGGACCGGATGTGCATCCTCGATCACGGCCGCACCCTGCAGGATGGCCCGCCGGAGGAGGTCATGGCGCGGCCGGCCTCCTCCGAGGTGGCGCGCCTGCTCGATCACTCCAACATCTTCCGGGCGACCGTTCGCGGACACAGCAGCGAGCCGCCGCACACGCTGATCGACTGGGCCGGCCGCACCCTGGAGGCGCCGCTGCGTCCGGACTGCGCGCCGGGCACAGAGATCGCGTGGGTGATCCCGCCGGAGAACGTCATCCTGCACCGGCGCGACCGGCCCTCGCGCGGCGAGCGGGAGAATCCGGTCGCCGGCACCATCCGCGACTGCATCCCGCTCGGGGAGTCGACGCTCCTCACGCTGCTGGTGGACGATCGCGACGACCTGCCGCTCGCGCTCACCGTGCCGACCCACGTCGCCCGCCGCAACGGCATCACGACCGGGGTCACGGCGAGCGCGTCACTGCTGGCGGAGGGAATACATCTGATGCCTCGTGATTCGTGATCGTTGATCCGTGATCCGTTGGCTGGCACGGTGCGGTCGACGACCGATCACCGATCACGGATCACCGATCACGAATCACGGCCTCCGGGCATACGCCGCGTCGAACAGCGCTTCCAGGCGCGCCTCGGTGCCGCGGATCCCGTCGACCACCTCGCGGGCCCAGTCGAAGTACTCGCGCCGCCGCTCGAGATCCCAGTTCGCCGGCGGCGCGTCGGCCATGTCGCGCAGGTTGCAGATCTTGTCGGCGAGCTTGACCAGGCGGGCGCCGCGGCTCTGGTGCGGCGCATTGACGATCTGCAGGCGCTTGCGAGCGGCCTTCGACAGCGTCTTGTCGTCCGTCACCTCCATCACCACGTCGCGCACCCCGGGCCCGAACGCAGCCGCCACCTCGTCGGGCGTCGTCTCGGTGTCCTCGATGGTGTCGTGCAGGATGGCGGCGACGAGGACGTCGGTATCATCAATGCCCGCCTCCACCGCGAGCACGTGGGCGAGCGCGATCGGGTGGTTGATGTAGGGGCTCGCGTCGGCATCCTTGCGCCGCTGGCGGCTGTGCTTGGTGGACGCGAACTTCAGTGCATCGAGCAGGCGCGTCAGGTTCATGCCGCGTCCTCTCCGCGGGATCCGGGCGCCGCGACCACCTCCGCGTGCAGGTGGCAGCGGGCGAAGTGCGAAGCACTGAAGCGCGCCGGTGCCGGGTAGGTCGTCCGGCAGGCCTCCAGGGCCTGCGGGCAGCGGGGGTGGAAGTGACAGCCCGGCGGCGGACGCGCCGGCGATGGCAGGTCGCCGGCCAGGCGGACCGACTCGCGCCGGGTCTGCGGGTCCAGCACGGGCACGGCGGCCAGCAGCGCCTGCGTGTACGGGTGGCGCGGTGAGCGCAGGACCTCGGCGGCCAGACCCTCCT
>CAYOJP010000087.1:0-13782 GCA_964404305.1 uncultured Gammaproteobacteria bacterium | reverse complement strand
TCGAGAGCGCGCGCATCCAGACCGCGGCGCGCGCCGTCGGCGTGGCGCAGAACGCCTTCGAGCTGGGCCTCGCCTACGCGCTCGCGCGGCGCCAGTTCGGCCGCCCGATCATCGCGTTCCCGCGCGTGGCCGACAAGCTCGCGTGGATGGCGGCGGAGACCATGCTGGCCCGCCAGCTGACGCTCTTCGCGGCGCGCGAGAAGGACGGCGGGCGACGCTGCGACCTGGAGGCCGGCATGGCCAAGCTGCTGGCGGCGCGGGTCGCCTGGGCCAATGCCGACAATGCCCTGCAGATCCACGGCGGCAACGGTTACGCCGAGGAGTACCGGATCAGCCGGGTGCTGCTCGACGCGCGGATCCTGAACGTGTTCGAGGGTGCCGCGGAAATCCAGGCCAACATCGTGGTGCGCGGGCTGCTCCACGCGCGGTCCTGACGCGGCAGGCGCCGGCGCGCGGGTCAGGCCCCCGCGCCGCCCGGCTCACGCGCGCGCGGATTCGAGCGTCGCGAGCAGCGCTCCGAACTCCGCGACGCTCGCGTAGCGGGCCGCGTGAATGACGCCGGTTACGCCGAGCGCGGCCAGTTCGCGCAGGCGCAGCGCGCAGGCAGCCGGGTCATCGACCGGCAGGCGCGTCAGCGGGACGATCTCGGGGACGGCCCGACCGGCGCCGGACATCCGGGCCCGCAAATCGGCGACCAGCGGGCCCAGTCTTGCCGGATCGCCCTCGGTCGGCATCCAGCCGTCGCCGTAGCGGACCGCTCGCTCGAAGGCGTGGGGCGGTTGACCGCCGACCAGGATGGCCGGGCGTACCGGTCGCGGACTGAAGATGAAGCGCTGGCCGTTCGCCTGCGGCTCGTCGCTGGCGAAGCACTCGTGCAGGAACGCGAGCGTCTCGTCGGTGCGTTGCCCGCGCCGGGTGCGATCGAGTCCGAGCGCGCGAAACTCCGCTTCCATCCAGCCGACCCCGATACCCAGGCGCAGGCGGCCGGCCGACAGCTCCTGCACCGACGCCACCCATTTCGCGGTCGGCAGCGGCGGCCGGTACGGGAGGTTCAGCACCGCCGTGCCCAGGCCGATCCGGCGCGTCAGGCCGGCGAGGAACGCCAGGGTGGCCAGCGGGTCGAGGTACCTGCCGCCGGAGCCCTCGGATTCCTCGCGCGGGATGGCGACATGATCGTTGACCCACAGGTCATCGAGACTGCCGGCGTCGGCGAGGCGCGCGCAGTCCGCCAGCAACGCGGGCGTCGCCGCCGGGCCGGAATTCCTGAGCAGGATGCCGATGCGCAAGGACGGACTCTCTTTCGCACGCCGCGCGACGCTGGCTCGCGGGCACAGGATGACACGGTTCCGGCTGCCGCGTCAGGACCGCCAGTGCTCGCCGATCACCCGCTGCGCTATGTCCGCCACGTGCCGACCCTGGAAGCGCGCGATCGCCAGCTCGTCGGCGCTGGGCAGGCGCGAGCCGTCGTTCCTCGACAGCGTGGAGGCGCCGTAGGGTCCGCCGCCGCTCACCTCGTCCATGTTGAGCAGCCGGTGCTCCGAGTACGGCACCCCCACGATGATCATGCCGTGGTGCAGGAGCGTCGTGTGGAAGCTGGTGATGGTGGTCTCGTGCCCGCCGTGCTGGGTGGCGGTGCTCGTGAACACGCTGCCGATCTTGCCGATGAGCCCGCCGGTCGCCCACAGCGCGCCGGTCTGATCGAGGAAGTTGCGCATCTGGCCGCACATGTTCCCGAACCGCGTGGGCGTGCCGAAGATGATCGCGTCGGCCTCCGCGAGCTTGTTCGGCAGCGCGACCGGCACGTGGGCGAACGCCGCGCGCTTGTCCCGGGCGCCGCTGAGCAGCAGCACGTCCTCCGGCACGGTCTCGGGCACCTGCAGCAGCTGCACCTCGGTGCCCTCGATGTCGCGGCAACCGGCGGCGACCTCCTCCGCCATGCGGTGGATGTGACCGTACATGCTGTAGAACACGACCTGGATGCGTGTGGGCATGGCGTCTCTCGTTCGGGTTCGGGGCGTCGTGGCCGCGTTCAGCGGCTCAGGATGCGCTGCAGGGCCGCGCCGAGCCGGGCGCCCGCGTCGGCCAGGGCCGTCCGGGCGCGCCAGCCGACGTAACCGTCGGGCCGCACCAGCAGGGCGCCGTCGGCCTCGAGGCCGCACGCCACCGGGAACGGGTTGGAAAACGGGCTGTGGATGCGGTGCCGGTGCACCGGCATGTCGGCGAGCGCCCCGGCCGTCCCGGCCGGCGCCACGACGTGGGCGGCGAGCGGCACGCCGGTCGCCTGCGCCGCCGCCCGCGCGGAGTCGACCCACGCGCCGCCGGCGTGCGCGGCGACCAGCACGAATCCGTGCCCGTACAGGTCCAGGGTCGAGATCACCTGCCCGTCGTCGCGCCGCAGGTCGACGTGCGGGGCCCGCGTGCCCGGCAGCCCGGTCGACTTGCGCGGATCGATGTCGACCGCGCCGTCGTCCCGGTAGTCCGGCTCCGGCACCACCGCCGTCGAGCGGTAGCGGTTGAACTCCACGTGCATGTCCGGGATCTGCACCTGCATGCCCTCGGTGCCGATGTCCGGGTCCGAGCGCGTGACGTACCGGGTGTAGGCCTGTTCGATCGCGAGCCGCGCCACCGGCTGGCGCTCGGCGTCGTAGGTGTCCACGAGGCCCGGCCCCGCCTGTCCGCCGACGACCAGCGCCAGCTTCCAGGCCAGGTTGTGCGCGTCCTGGATGCCCGTGTTGCCGCCGAAGCCGCCCGTGGGCGTCATGGTGTGGGCCGCGTCGCCCGCGATGAGGATGCGGCCGGCCTGCAGGCGCTCGGCCGCGTGGCAGATGGCGCGCCAGCTCGCGACGTCCTCGACCCGGACGTCGAGGTCCGGCTCGCCCACGGCGTCGCGCACGACCTGCGCCGCGCGCTCGACGGTCATGCCTTCGGCGGCGTTGCGCGAGGCGGGGTCGCGGTTGTGGCCGAGCGTGAACACCACGAGGAACCCGCCCTGCCCGGTCTTCTCCAGCCGGAAGAACCCGCTCACCTTCGGGTTGTTCACGTAGATGACGCCCAGGTTGCGCCCGCGCAGCGCCCGGGAGCAGTCGGCGCGGAAGTAGATGGTCACGCTGTGCGACATCAGCGGGTGCCCCTGCATCGCGATGCCGAGGCGCTCGCGGATCGGGCTGCGGTTGCCGTCGCAGGCCACCAGGTACCGCGCGCGGATCCGGCGCTCGGCACGGCTGTCGATGTTCCGCACCGTGGCCGTCACGCCGTCGGGGTCCTGTTCGAAGTCGACGAACTCGGTCGCGTACTCGAAGCGCGAGCCGAACTCCACCGCGCGGTCCTTCAGGATCGGTTCGAGCACCTGCTGCGGCATGAACAGGCGCCGGCACGGACTGATGTCGTAGACGTCCTGGTTGATGTTCGGGATGTAGCTCTGGATCTCGCGGCCGGCGAGCGTGTCCACCGCGTTCAGCCCGCCGTCGGGGTCGTACAGGGCATGCGCGGCCTCGCGCACCCGGTCCTCGATGCCCGCCTGCCGCAGCATCTCGAGCGTGCGCAGCTGGAAGTAGCCCGCGCGCGGGTGGATGGCGGTGCCGCGGTGCTTCTCCACCGACAGGCACGGCACGCGGTGCATGCCCAGGAACATCGAGGCGGCGAGCCCGACCAGGCTGCCGCCGACTATCAACACCGGAACCTCGGTCTCCACGTGCCGTCCCGCCCCCGTCGCCATGCCTGTCCTCTCCCGTCAGCGGCCGCGCGGGCCGCGCGACTCAGTCGACCAGTGTGCCCACGCAGAACAGCGCCATGTGCTTCTCGGCCTGCGGGCTGTGGTAATCCCCGAACTCGGCGGTCGCGTCCTTGCCGGCGTGCATGCGGGCGACGAACGACCCGCCGGGATGATGATCCTTCCACTGGCTGAAGTCGTAGACCTTGCCGCGGATGATGATCCAGCAGTCCTCGAAGGTGTTGTGCCGCGCGACCTCGACCCGGGTCAGCCGGCGATCGCCGGGGTGCGGCACCGCCGGCCGCCACAGGTTCAGCGCCACCTCGCGGCGCGCCTCCTTCACCGCCTCCCGCGAGCGGAAGTCCCACGGGCCGAGCTTCTTCTGCGGCAGCCGATCGCCGATGTTGCGGGCGTCGAACGCGTAGATCCAGCTCATGTCGTCGCCGGCGCGCTGATCGTGGTTGAAGATCGGATAGTCGCGCTCGTTGGCGGCCTTGAGGATCGCGCGCCGCTGCGGCGTGTCCTCGGGCTCGAGGTGCTTGAACAGGAACTTCGAGCCGTACTGGAAGCGGGTCGCCCGGTAGTGACGCACGCGCTCGTAGTGCAGCAGCGCCTTGTAGATGTCCGCGCCGTGCAACCTGAAGCACATGGCGAGGGCGGCACCGTCCTCGAACGCCTGGGCGGCGCCCTGCCCCATGGTGGGCAGCATCGGGTGCGCGGCATCGCCGAGCAGGCAGATGCGCCCCTCCTGCCAGTGCTCGAACGCATCGCGGTCGTAGAGCCCCCACTTGGTCGGCCGCTCCACGGCGCCGGCAAGTGCGAGCACGTCCGCGCGCCTGACGTCGCCGGCGAAGGCGGCGCCCAGCCGCTGCAGCATCTCGTCGCGATCCGCCGGAAACCAGTCCGCCTCGTCCTGGTCGAACTCGGTCGACTCCGGCTCGTAGTACGCCGTGAACACGTTCAGCAGTTCGCCGCCTCGCACCCAGTACGTGAGGCACCACGCGGTGGGCGTCTTGCGCACGTCCATGCTGAGCGAGTCGATCGGACTGAAATCGAGCGGGCTGCCGTCGGACTTTCGCAGTTCCGCCACTCGCGCGCGCGGAATGAGTCCGCGGTAGCAGGTGACGTAGGTCCAGCGCCGTGGCGGGGTGTCCGGCCACACGAGCCGAAGCACCCTGGAGTTCACGCCATCGGCGCCGACGAGCACGTCGCCCTCGGCCGAGGTGCCGTCCTCGAACCCGGCGACCGCGTGGTCTGCGGATTGCGACAGGCTGGTCAGCCGCTTGCCCATGTGGATCCGGACGGGGCACGGCACACCGCGATCCGGCCCGACTTCCCCGGCCCGCTTGTACAGGCACATCAGCAGGTCCAGGCGGTGCATGTGGTGGAAGCCCGCGCCATCGCCCGCGGCGGTGTCGTGATCGATGGGCTTCACCGAGATCGTGCCGTCGACCCCGATATTGCGTGTCGTCTGCAGTATCGCGGCCCGTCCGCCGTCGATGGCGCCGTGCGGCCCCCGCGGATCGCCGCCGTCGAGATCGATGCCGAGCCAGCGACAAAGCCGCGCGCCGTTCGGCGGAATGTTCAGGCCCGCGCCCGCCGTGCCCGGCGTCGGCGTCTGCTCGTAGACGTCGATCCGCTCGAACACACCCGATTCCCGCAGTGCGATGGCGCAGAACAGTCCGCCCATGCCCGCGCCGATGATGAGCCCCCGCATGGTGTCCCCCGTCACTGTTGGAAGTGCAGGGACGGTAGCGACGACGCGCTGCCGCGGTCAATTACCTTCGACGTACGGCAGGGCCCGGGCGGCTGAATCCCCCGCGGGCGCGAGACGGCGCGACGCGCCGCGCGGGAACTCAGCGATCGGGCGTGGGTTCGAACTGCCCGCCCATGTAGGCGGGATACTCGTCGTGCCTGGGCAGGTCGTCGTTCACGCTGAACCAGTCGACGCGCGAGCGGAAGAACATGTGCTCGGCCGGCGGGAGCGCGGGCTTGCCGTCCAGCGTGCCCAGCGTCACCGCGAGCACCTTGCCCCCGGCGATGTCCGCGAGCAGCGACGACCCGCAGTTGCGGCAGAACACCCGGGCCGAATGCGCGCTCGACTGGTAGCGCGCGACGGTCGAGGTGTCACCGACCCAGCGGAAGGTCGCCGGATCGACCTCGGCATAGGAACCGAACGCCGCCCCGTGCGTCTTCTGGCAGAACGTGCAGTGGCAGTGGTCGACATGCCCGGTGAAACGCTCGAACTCGTAGCGCGCCTGGCCGCACAGGCAGCTTCCGCGATAGGTCATCCCGTTCTCCTGTCCATGGTGCCGACGCGTCGGGAACGCCGCCTCACGCGCGTCCCGCTCAGGCCAGCCCGTGCACCATCCAGCGCGCGCCGGCGGGCGCCTCGCCCAGCAGCACGCGGCCGCAATCCTGCACGATCTGATCGGAGAGCAGGATGTGCTGCGTGCCGGCGTGGATGTCGCGATAGCAGCGCTGCAGCGGCCCGGGGCGCAGCGAAGCGCTGCCGCTGGCCCGATGCGCGAAGGTGCAGACCGCCGACACGACGTCGTGCGAATGCCGCAGCCCGATGCGAACGCGCGCGATCTCCTCCAGGCTGGCTTCGCGCCCGGATTCGAAGGCCCGCTGCACCGCGCCCCAGGCGTCGAAGCAGTACGCCCGCGCGGCTTCGTACTGCGCGGTGTTGAGCGCGAACTTCTCGCGGAAGCTGGCCGACCCGGTCAGCGGTCCGAACAGGTTCGCCTTGCCGACGACGGCCGTGCGCAGTTCCTCCAGCGCCCGGCGGCCCACCCCGAGCGCGAAGGCCGTGTGCCCGAGTGCGGAGATGCCGTGCAGTCCCAGCGTGTACACCAGTCCCCCCCGGCGCGGCTGCGTCTGCTCGAACGGGAAGGAGTAGGCCTGCGGACTCTCGAAGCCCTCGATGTCGTAATCGAAGCTGCCGGTCGCGCGCAGCCCGATGACGTGCCAGTTGTCGCCCAGCGTGATGGTGTCCTTGCGGTGATAGAACACCCGCACCTCCGGCCCGCCGTCGGGGCGCAACCGGGGTGCCCCGTGCTCCATGATGATGGCGCCGGTATGCACGATGTCGGCGTGCGCGATGCCGCTGCCGAAGCTGCAGCGGCCGCTCAGCCAGTAACCGCCGGGGCGCGGCTCGGCATGGGCACGCGGCACGCCCTGGCCGGCGGCGATGACATCGCCATGCTCGCCGAACAGATCGCGCACGGCGGCGTCCTCCAGGTAGGCGGCCGCGACCCCGGCCTCGAAGTTGCTCGCCATGACGCACCAGCCCGCCGAGCCGTCGGCGCGCGAGACTTCCGCCAGCGCTTCGAGCATCGTCACCGGATCGGCCTCGTAGCCGCCCACCGCGCGCGGCAGGAGCAGGCGATACAGGCCCGCATCCCGCATCGCGGTCACGGCGCGATCGGTCAGGTGCCGCTGGGCCTCGGCGGCATCCGCCTCGGCCGCCACCAGGGGCGCCACGCCGTGCGCGAGCGCCACCAGCTCCGAGCCGGATGGAATCGTCGCCGGCCGGGTTCGCCGTGCCGTCCTGCCGTTCGTCATCGTCACCGCAATGCTCTCCAGCGCTTTCGTCCGCCGTTCCCGTCCCGTCGCCCGAAGCGGCGCAACCCCGCGGCCGGGCCGCGGTCCCCGGTCAACCCGCCTCGAGGGCCAGCAGCCCCGCGAGCACGCGCTCCTTCGTCAGGGGGATCGCCCGCAGGCGAACGCCGCAGGCATCGGCCAGCGCGTTGGCGATGGCGGGCGCCGCCCCGATGATGCAGGGATCCGACATGCCCCGCGCGCCCCAGGGCGCGCCGGGCTCGGGATTCTCCAGCAGCAGCGTGTGGATCGCGTACGGCGCATCGAGCGTGCCGGGGATCTTGTAGTCCATCAGGGTCGGATTCACCAGCCGGCCGTCGTCCCAGAGCAGTTCCTCGTACAGCGCGCCGCCGATGCCCTGCACGAACCCGCCGATCACCTGCCCCTCGGCGCCGCTGTGGTTGATGATGCGACCGACGTCGTGGGCCGCCCAGGCCTGCAGCACGTGCACCCCGCCGTCGGTCTCGTCGACCTCGACCTCGACGGCGTGGGCCGCGAAGCCGTAGTAGACGCCGCCGCCCATCCGGAACCCGACGCTGCGGGTCACCGCCGGATCGAGCGGTGGCTCCTGCATGTACCAGGAGTGCGCGCCGATGATCGGCCCGCCGCCGACGTAGTGCGCCCGCAGCGCGATGTCGCCGAAGCGCAGTTCGACGGCCGGCATGCCCTTCAGGCCGACCTTCCCGCCCGGTCGCAGCTCCAGGTCCTCGGGGCTGCACTCCAGCATCTGGCCGGCGATCGCGAACATGCGCTCCTGCACCCGCAGCGCCGCCTGCTGCACGGACAGCCCGACCCCGTGGGTGCCGCGGTCCGCGGCCGTGCCGAAGTCGTAGGCCGCGCCGTCGGTGTCCGCGGCTACGATGTTGACCTGCTCGATCGGCACGCCGAGGGAACCCGCGCAGATCTGCGCGAGCGTCGTGTCGCTGCCGTTGCCGATGTCGATGTAGCCGGTGCTGACGGTCAGGCTGCCGTCCTCCGCCAGCCGCACCGAGGCGCTCGAGGCGAAGATCCCGCTCTGCTGCACGACCGTCGCCACGCCCAGCCCGCGGCGCCGGCCGGGACGCGATGGCGTGCGCGCCTGCGCCGCCTGCCACGCGGGATGGTGGCGGATGGCCTCCAGGCACTCGGCGACCGTGCAGACCGGCACGTCGTGGCTGCCGAACCACTTGTCCCCGGAGCGCAGCGCGTTGCGCAGGCGCAGGTCGATCGGGTCGATACCCAGCTGCCCGGCGAGCTCGTCGAGCTGGCTCTCGCCGGCGAAGCAGGGCTGCACGGCCCCGAACCCGCGCATCGCGCTCGCGCGCAGGAGGTTCGTGTAGGCCACGCGGCCGCTGGCGCGCACGTTCGGGATCCGGTAGGGCCCGTGCGCGAGCAGCACGCTCGCCGCCAGGACCATCGGGCTCATGTCGGCGTAGGCACCGCCATTGAGCAGCACCTGCGTCTCCCGGCACACCAGCGTGCCGTCGCGCCGGGCGCCGGTCCGGATGCGGATGCGGCTGGCGTGCCGCGTCCGCTGCGTGCCGATGTCCTCCTCGCGCGAGAGCGTGAGCCGCACCGGCCGCAGCGTCTTCAACGCCAGGGCCGCCGCGATCGGCTCCATGTTCACGAACTTGCCGCCGAACGCGCCGCCCACGCGCGGAGCGATGCAGCGCACCCGCGACATCGGCAGGCCGAGCGCGTTGGCCACCGCGAACTGCACCCCGAAGATCATCTGCGTCGATGACCAGATGACCAGCTTGCCGTCACCCTCGACCTCGGCGAGCGCGGCACAGGGCTCCAGGTACAGGTGCTGCACCGCCGGGGTTTCGTACTCGCCCTCGACGATGACGTCGCTCGCGCGCCAGCCGGCGTCGAGATCGCCGGTCTCCAGTTCGCAGGCGCTGACGAGATTGCCGCCGCAGGGCGTGTCGTACAGCCGCAGGTAGCCGTCGAATCCCTCGTGCAGGATCGGGGCCCCGTCCGCGAGCGCCGCCGCCGGGTCGTAGACCGCCGGCAGTTCCTCGTAGTCGACGTCGATGAGCTGCAGCGCGGCCTGGGCGAGGGCCGGGGTGTCGGCCGCGACGGCCGCGACCGGCTCGCCGACGTAGCGCACCTTGTCGCGCGCGAGGATCGGCTCGTCGCGCACCGAATGCCCGATGTTGACCGGCGGCAGGTCGGCGCTCGTGACGACGGCGCGCACGCCCTTCAGCGCGCGCGCGGCCGAGACGTCGCAGGCGCGGATCCGCGCATGCGGGTACGGGCTGCCCAGCACCGCCGCGTGCAGCAGGTTCGGGCGCTGCATGTCGTCGGTGTAGATGGCCCGGCCGGTCACCTTCGACGGCGCGTCGCGCCGGGGCACCGCGGTGCCGATGATGCCGTCCAGTGCGCTCATGCGAACTCGCCCCGGGCCACCGCCAGAACCGCGTCGATGACCTTCACGTAGCCGGTGCAACGGCACAGGTTGCCGCTCAGTCCCTCGCGGATGGCATCCACGTCCGGCCGGGGATGCTCATCCAGGAACGCCTTCGCGGCGAGCACCATGCCCGACATGCAGAACCCGCATTGCGGTGCGCTCTTCGCGACGAATGCCCGCTGCAGCGGGGACAGCTCCCCGCCCGTCGCCAGCCCCTCGATCGTCGTCCAGGCGTGGCCCTGCGCGTCGATCGCGAGCGTGAGGCAGCCGCGCACGGGCTGGCCGTCGCGCAGGGCGGTGCAGGCGCCGCAGACGCCCTGGTTGCAGCCGCGCTTGGCCCCCGTCAGCGCGAGCTGCTCGCGCAGCACCTCCAGCAGCGTCTCGTCGACCCGCACGAGCAGGTCGCGCGTCTCGCCGTTGATGTCGAGTGCCACCGCCTGCCGCGCAGTCATGCCGCGCGCTCCGCCGGTTTCGCCGTCAGGTCGGCGACGACCCGCGCCAGCAGCCGCGGCACGAGCGCTCGCCGGTGGCGGGCCGAGCCGCGGACGTCGTCGATCGGATCGCAGGCCTGCGCGAGCAGGTACCCGGCTTCGGCCACCCGCCCGGGCTCCAGCGTCGAGTCGCGGAGCAGCGCGTCCGCGGCGTCGAGCCGCACCGGGGTCGGCCCGCAGCCTCCCACGGCGATGCGGATCCGCGTGCAGCGCCCGGCGCCGAAGACAGCGGTCGCCGCGACCGAGGCCGTGGCGAAGTCCCCCTCCACCCGCACGCTCTTCGCGTAGGCGCCGGTACTCCCCGGGGCCGACGCGGGCAGGCGGACGGCGACGACGATTTCGCCCGCGTCCAGCGCCGTCGTGAAGTAACCGCGGAAGAACTCCGCCGCCGGCACTTCACGGTGCCCGGCCGGCCCGGCGATCTCGACGAGAGCCTCCGCGGCGGTGAGCGCGGTCGGGTAGTCCGCGGCGGGATCGGCGTGGCTGATCGAGCCGCCGATCGTGCCCATGCGCCGGATGGCCGGGTGCCCAATCCGCGCCGCCGCCAGCGGCACCAGGGCACTGCTGCCGGCGAAGCCGGCCGCGGTCGCCACCGCGTGATGCGTCGTCATCGCGCCGATGCGGATGCCGCCGGCGTCGATCCGGATGCCGGCCAGGGTCGGCACGCCCTTGAGGCTGACGAGGGCCGCCGGCGCCACGAGCCGCGCATTCAGCATCGCCACGAGCGTCGCGCCCCCGGCGAGGCAGCGGGCATCGTCGCCCGCCGCGAGGAGGCGGAGGACTTCGTCGATCGAAGTCGGTCGGTGATAGCGCATACGGCCCGTCGGTCCGGTTCCAGGATCAGCGGGCGTCCGCGCGACCCGTCCGCCCCGGACTATCCGGGGGCGGCGCGGCAGGTGTCAATGGGGTCCGCGCGGGCGGCATTGCGGTGGGTCCGCGGACCGCCATGCCGGCCCCGGACGCGGCGCGGGGCACACCGCCCCGGTACTGCGCGGACCCGACCCCACCGCGCGTGCCGGTGTCGACTTCCCGGCGTCCGCCATCGCGACACCCTGGCGCGCGGGCCGGCCGGACATGCGACACTGACACGCAGCGACGATGGCGGAGGACGGCAGCATGCTCGTGGGCATCCCGAAGGAGATCAAGGCGGACGAGTACCGGGTCGGGATGACGCCGGCCGGCGTGCGCGAACTGGTCCGGCATGGCCACAAGGTCCTGGTGCAGCACGACGCGGGTGCCAAGCTGTCCTTCTACGACCGGGACTACGCCGGCGCCGGCGCCGAGGTCGTGCAGGCCGCCGAGGAGATCTGGTCGCGGGCGGACCTCGTCGTGAAGGTGAAGGAGCCCCAGCCGCACGAGTGCCGCCAGCTCCGCGCCGGGCAGGTCCTGTTCACCTACCTGCATCTGGCGCCTGCCCCCGAGCTCACCAGGACCCTGGTCGACTGCGGCGTCGTGGGCATCGCCTACGAGACCGTCACCGACGCCCGCGGCCGCCTGCCCCTGCTCGCGCCCATGAGCGAAATAGCCGGGCGCATGGCGATCCAGGCCGGCGCCAATTGCCTGGAGATCACCCGCGGCGGCAACGGCACGCTGCTCGGCGGCGTGCCGGGCGTGCCGCCGGGCAACGTGGTCGTGCTGGGCGGCGGCGTGGTCGGCGTGAACGCCGCCCGCATGGCGATGGGCCTGGGCGCGACCGTCGTCGTGCTCGACAAGAGCCTCGAGCGCCTGGCGTACCTTGACGAGCTGTACGGCCCGCGCCTGACGACCGTGTATTCGCTGGAGGAGACCGTCGAGGACTACGTCAGCCGGGCCGATCTCGTCGTCGGCGCTGTGCTCGTACCCGGCGCCTCCGCCCCGAAGCTCGTCACTCGGCGCATGCTGCAGGTGATGAAGGACGGCGCGGTCGTCGTCGACGTCGCGATCGACCAGGGCGGCTGCTTCGAAACCAGCCGGCCGACAACCCACCACGATCCCATCTTCAAGGAGGAAGGCGTGGTGCACTACTGCGTGGCGAACATGCCGGGAGCGGTGGCCCGCACCTCGACCGCGGCCCTGACCAACGCCACCCTGCCCTTCGTCATCAAGCTCGCCGACAGCGGCTACCGGGCGGCGCTGGAAACCGACCCGCACCTGCGCGACGGTCTGAACGTGCACCTCGGCGCGGTGACGCACCCGGCGGTGGCCCGCGATCTCGGCTACACCTACGTGCCGCCGCTCGATGCGCTGAAAGGCCGGCACTGAACCCGCCCGGGCGCGAGACGGCGGCGCCTGTCCGCGCCTGTCCGCCCTGGCCGTCCGACCGGCCGGGCGCATGAACGCGTGGCGCGACGCATTCCATGTCCCGGGCCCGGGCCCGTACGCCCTGAGCCATTCGGTCGGGTGCCTCCCGTACCGGGCGCTCGCCGCGCTGCACGAGACCTACCTGCAGCCCTGGGAAACCGCCGGCGGCGACGCCTGGCCGCAATGGCTCACGGTCATCGACCGCTACTGCGAGGCGCTCGCCGGCCTGCTCGGCGGCAATGCCCGCGCGTACTGTCCGCAGGTGAACCTGTCGTCGGCGTTGACCAAGCTGCTGGGCGCACTGCCGCCGCCCGCTCCCGATCGCAACGTGCTGCTGGCGTCGGAGGACTGCTTTCCGTCGCTGGCCTACGTGCTGGCCCGCGCCGGCCACGCCGGCTTCCGCTGCCGCCTCCTGCCGCGGACGATCGATCCGGCCGACGTCGCGGACTGGCGCGACGCGCTGGAGGACGCCGGCGTGTACGGCGCGCTCGTGACGCATGTCCACAGCAACTCCGGTGCCGTCGCGCCGATCGAGGCCGTCGCGGACGCCTGTCGCGCGCGCGGGATACTGTGCATCGTGGACGTCGCGCAGTCCGCCGGGGTGCTGCCGATCGATGTCGACCGCCTCGGCGCCGACGTCGTGCTGGGCAGTTGCGTGAAATGGCTGTGCGGCGGCCCGGGCGCGGGATTCATGTGGATCCGCGCTGGACTGTGGGAGTCGCTGCAGCCGGTCGATGTCGGCTGGTTTTCGCACGCCCGCCCCTTCGACGGCGATCCGCGCGTCTTCGAGTACGCGCCCGACGCCCGGCGCTTCTGGGGCGGGACGCCGTCGATCGCCCCCTATGCGCTGGCTGCCGCGAGCGTCGGGCAGATCGCCGCGATCGGCATCGACCGGATCCAGGCGCACAACCTCGCCCTGAAGCGCGCGTTGCTCGCCGGCCTGCCGGGCGAGTTGCACCCGTTGCCGGACCCCGCGCGAACCGGCGGCACCGTGTGCCTGCCGCTGGGCGGCCATTGCCAAGCCGTGACCTCGGCGCTGCGGCGGGCTGGCGTGCGGTTCGATGTCCGCGGCCGCACGGCCCGCCTGTCGTTCCACGTCTACAACACGCCCGCGGACGTGTCGCTGGTGCTCGAAGCGATCGACGCCGCGATCGCGACCGGCGGGCAGCGGCTCGATTGACTTTCGTGCCGCCGGCAACGGCGGAAGCGCTTGCCTGCAATAGCTAAAGCGCGGACGTCGATCACTCCGGCCGGCGCCGGTGCCGGGCGGGTCCGCGGCAACCGTGAGCGCGCAGGACGCGCGCGAC
>CAYOJP010000086.1:0-13855 GCA_964404305.1 uncultured Gammaproteobacteria bacterium | reverse complement strand
ATGTTCGGCGTGAGCCGCGACGAGCGCGCCCTGTCCGCGCCGACGATGGCGGTGCGCAAGCGCCTGCCGTGGCTGCAGATCAACCTCGTCACCGCGTTCATGGCCGCCGCCGTGGTGGGGCTGTTCGAGGGCACGATCGAGAAGTACACCGCGCTCGCCGTGCTGCTGCCGGTCGTGGCGGGGCAGGCCGGCAACACCGGCGCCCAGGCGCTGGCGGTCGCGATCCGCGGGCTGGCGCTGCGCGAACTGCACATCTCGCACTGGCGGCGGCTGCTGTGGAAGGAGGCCCGCGTCGGCCTGACCAACGGGCTGGCGGTCGCGCTCACCACCTGCCTGGCGACCTACGTCTGGAGCGGCTCGGCGGGCCTGACGCTGATCATCGGCCTGTCGATGGTGCTGTCGATGACGATCGCGGGTGTCTCGGGCGCCGGCATTCCGCTGCTGCTGACGCTGGCGAAGCAGGACCCGGCGCAGTCCTCGTCGATCGTCCTGACCACGGTCACCGACATCGCCGGTTTCTTCAGCTTCCTGGGCATCGCGACGCTGCTCATCACGATGCTGTGAGGTCGTGCGGGGCCGGGTCAGGCCATCGATACGCCGGCCCAGGTGGCGTGGAACCTCTCGAAGTCCGGCGGAGACAGCGGCCGGGCGATGAAGTAGCCCTGCGCGACGTCGCAGCCAGCGGCTGCACAGGTGCGCCAGTCGGACTGCGTTTCGACGCCTTCGGCAACGACCGACAGGCCGAGCCGCCGGGCGAGACCGACGCTCGACTCGAGGATCGCCCGGGTAGCGGGGTTCTCGCCGGCGCCGGCGACGAATGCCCGGTCGATCTTCAACTCCGTGAATGGCAGTCGCTTGAGCTGCTCCATCGACGAGTAGCCCGTGCCGAAGTCATCAATGGACAGACCCATACGCTTCATGCGCAACCGCATGAGCTGTTCGAGAGGCGCGACGATGTCACCGATGATCTGCGTTTCGGTGACTTCGATCGTGACCGTCGCCGGATCGACCATGCAGGTCGACGCCATGCGGATGAGGTCATCGGCGAAAGCGAGGTCGGAAAGGCAGTCGGCGGGGACGTTCACCGCGACCTTAAGTTCGAGCCCGGACGCCCGCCAGTCGCGGACCTGCGCCATCGCGCGCCCGAAGACGACCCGGGTCAGCGCCGCGGCCAGCCCGCTCGACTCGGCCACCGGTATGAACGCCCCCGGTCCGAGCACGCCGCGCCGCGGATCCCGCCAGCGGGCGAGAACCTCGGCGCCGATGACCGCGCCGCCGTCGACGGCGACCTTCGGCTGGAACACGAGTTCGCAGGCATCGCCCGCGAGTCCGGCCCGCAGTTCGTCGACGCTGATCGGCTCCTGCGCCGCATAGGGTCTGGGGGCCGGCTGCGGGCCGGGTTGGTACCTCCCGAGCATTTCCTTCAGCAAGTCGGGGCGCAGCGGCTTCACCAGGGCCCCCAGAATCTGCAGCCGGTGCGCCCGCGCGAGGTCGACGGCCGCCTGGAGCAGGCGCTCGTCCTCGCCCGACAGGAAAATCACCGCGCCGCCGAACTCGCGACCCGCGACGTGGCGCATCAGTTCGACCCCGTCCATACCCGGCATGTTCAGGTCGCAGATGAGGATGTCGTAGGGCTCCTGGGCTCGGGCCAGCGCCTCGATGGCGCCGGCGCCATCCTCGACCGCGGCCACGGTTCGCGCGCCCAGGGATGCGAGGACCCGATCCGACAGGCTGCGCACGAATGGCTCGTCATCGACAAGCAGGAACCGCAGTTCGGAAATGGCTGCTGACATCGGCATCGCTCCCCGGTATGGCGCCGTTCACTACCCTCGCCGGACATCGATGTAACGCTCGATTTCGTCCAGAAGGGTCCGCAGTTCGGCGTCGCGTCCCTCGATCGAGGACCAGTCGCCGGCCTTGCCGGCGGCTTCCAGTACCTGGCACAGATCGGCCAGCGCGTGCGCACCGACGGCCCGCGCCGCCGACTTGAGTTTGTGGGCGGCTGCCCCGACAGCCGCGGCCTCCCGCACGGTCCAGGCTGTTTCGATCTCCGCGGCGATGTCGCGCGCGCTGCAGCCGAAGTCGACGAGGATCTCCCTGAAGGTCGCGAGGTCGTCGCCGAACACGTCCTTCAGTGCGCGCTCGTCGATTGCCGCCGGTTCCGGCGCCGCGGCCCGGGTCCCCGGGGCGACGGCGGCGGCGCACGCCGTACTGTCCGCGCGTACACGCCACTTGCGCAGGGTCTGCTTCAGGCGGCCCATCTCGAGTGGCTTCTGGAGGTAGTCGTCCATGCCTGCGGCAAGACAGCGATCGGCCTCGCCCTTCAGCGCGTTCGCGGTGATGGCGATGATCGGCAGTCGGCGGCCGGTTTCGCGTTCCCGGCGCCGGATTTCGGCAGTCAGTTCGTAGCCGTCCATCTCCGGCATGTGGCAGTCCGTGAGCAGAAGGCGGAAATCGCCGCACGCGAGCCGGTCCAGGGCTTCGCGACCGTTGCCGGCCATCTCGCACGGGTATCCCAGCAACGCCAGTTGCCGGCGGATGACCTCGCGGTTCGTCGGGTTGTCCTCCGCCACGAGGATCCGGACGTCCGACGCGTCCCCCTCCGGGCTCGGGGTTTCGGCGTCGTCGTCCATCCCGACCTCGGGGCTCGCCATGCCGCCGGCCACCGCGACGGCATGGATGAACGCCGACCGGCGTATCGGATTGCTCTCGACCGTCACGCTGTCGGATCCGGGGCGCGCAGCGACGCCGCTGTGCCGCCTGCGGCACAGCAGCACGTAGCGCGTGGCCGCGAGCGCCGGCTCGACACGCAGCATCGGGAGGAGCGACTGGCCCTCGTCGTCAGCGGTCACGACGACGGTGAACGGTTCCCCGGCGTCCGCCGCCTCGAGCGCCAGGCGCCGCGCCTGCCGGCACGTCGCGCCCGTCGTCCGCGCCCGCCAGTGCTCCAGATAGCGGCAGAGCAGTTCGCGGGTCTCCTGCGCGTCGAGCGCCACGAGCACCCGGAGCCCGGCGAAATCGGTCTGCTCGAGGCTGTCGCCCTGGTACTCGGCAACGGGAAAGGACAGGTCGACCCGGAATGCCGAGCCGACCCCGGGTTCGCTTTCCACCTCGATCGTTCCGCCCATCATTCCGGTGAGCCGCCGGCAGATCGACAGTCCCAGCCCCGTGCCGCCGAAGCGCCGGGTGGTGGAACTCTCTGCCTGCATGAACGGCTGGAACAGTGCCGCAACCGTCTCCCGGCTCATTCCGATGCCCGTGTCGATCACCTCGAACCGCACGTGCACCTTCCCGCCAGCCGTGTCGCGCACGCGGGCCCTCATCGTCACCCGGCCCGGGCGCGCGTCCGTGTCCGAGGTGAACTTCAGCGCGTTGCCGGTCAGGTTGAAGAGGATCTGGCGCAACCGGACCTGATCGCCGAGCACGCGAGGAGGCAGCGCCGGGTCTATGTCGACGATGAAGTCGAGATGCCGGTTCTCGGCGCTCGCGGCCAGCATGTCGGCGACCCCTTCCATCACGTCGCGAATCGACACCGGAACCTGTTCGAGCTCGAGCTTTCCGGACTCGATCTTCGAGAAGTCGAGAATGTCGTTGATGATCGTGAGCAGGGCGTAGGCCGAATCGCGTACCGTACGAACCATCTGCCGCTGGTCGGTGTCGAGTCCGGTCTGGCCCAGCAGGTCGATCATCCCGATCACGCCGTTCATCGGCGTGCGGATCTCGTGGCTCATGGCCGCGAGGAACACGGCCTTCGCGCGCGTAGCTTCCTCCGCGGCATCCTTGGCGAGCTGGAGCGCGATCTCGGCCTCCTTGCGCTTGGTTATGTCGAACAGCGTGCCGTCGAGATACCGGGCCGAGCCGTCGCTGGCGTGAATGGCGCGGCCCTGCTCGAGAATCCAGCGCACGTCGCCGTCGCGCGCGACGATCCGGTACTCCAGGCGGTAAACGGCGCCGGAATCGATGCTTGCCAGGACGGTCGCGTGGACGTGGTCCCGATCGTCCGGATGGATGAGCGAGCCGAGGGAGCGGCGCCGGTCGCGGAACTCGGACGCGGGGTATCCGGTGACCGTCTCGATGGCATCACTGACGAAGCGCAGGTGCCATCCGTCCCCGGCCTCACGGCGGTACACGGCGCCAGGAAGATTGCCCACGAGCGAGCGGAAGTGCTCTTCGCTCGCTGCCAGCGCGGCGTCCGCCTGGCGCCGTGCCTCGGCCACGGCGATGAGTTCGTTGACATTGCGCAGCAGGCGGAAGTCGATAGGCTCCCAGCGGCGGGGTCGACCGAGCGAGAGAAAGTACGTGCAGCCGGCCAGCCGGCCGCCGATGAAGCTCGGCACGACGATGTAGGCCTCGACGTTGCGCGAAGCGAGGAAGGTGCGGTCGGACTCGGACTGCGCCGGCAGCTCGTCGAGGCTGCCGAGCGCCACGGTCCGTCCGCGCAGCAGTTGGCGGAACTGCCAGGGCATGCCCGACAGAGCGTCGGCCGCGACTCGCAGGCCGACGTCCGTCGGTCCCTTCCGCCGCCACTCCTGCGTCACGACGAAGCCGCGGGACTCGTCGAATTTCCAGTATCCGATCGCATCCACGTCGCGCAGGTCCCCGAGCGTGCGCAGGCCGGTTCGAATCGCCTCGTCGACGTCGACTTCCAGGATGAGGCGCGAGAAGTCGTTGAGTGCCTCGTCCAGCCGCGCCTGGGCCTCGATCTCGCGCTGGACGCGACGGAACTCGGTCACGTCCGTGTGGATGCCCAGCATCCGGCCCGCGGGCACGCCGTCGCGCCCGGGCATGACCCGTCCGCGGGCCTGGATGTCGCGGACCTCGCCGGCGCGGTTGAGCATGCGGAACTCGATCTCGAAGGAACTCGCCCGGCGAGCGACGTAGTCGCGCATCGCCTCCAGCACGCGGTCGCGGTCCTGCGGATGGAGCAGCGACTGCCAGGAGTCGTTGTCCGGCAACGGTTCCCCGGGTGCGTAGCCATACATGGTGTACCAGCCGGGACTGCGGTAGGCCGCGCCCGTGCGCAGGTCGAGATCCCACAGTCCCAGTCGACCGGCCTCCAGCGCGAGGCTCATGCGCTGTTCGCTCTCGGACAGCGCGGCCGTCCGTTCGGCTATTCGCTGCTCCAGCGTCTGGTTGAGCCGGCGAAGTTCGGTTTCCGCCACCGTGCGCTCGATCGCCGAGGTGAGCAGGATCGCGAACTCCTGCACGAGTCGCACGTCCTGCTCGCGCAACGGCGGGTGGTCAGGGGCCCGCGCGGTTGCGTCCGTCCATACGCGGACCTCGCCCACGGTCTCGCCGCCGACCACCAGGTCCACCGAGTGGCCCACGTCCGAGCCGGGTTCGCCGGTGGCCGCTTCGAATTCGCGGTAGCGGATGCGGGCGCAGGCGCGCGCGGCCTCGCCCAGCGCGGCCGGGAGCAGGACGACCGCCTCGGTCAACAGGTCGCGCGGCGACAGACCGGGGCGGGCGATGAGCTGCGACAGCTCGAAGATGGAA
This sequence comes from uncultured Gammaproteobacteria bacterium, assembly GCA_964404305.1. GTDB lineage: Bacteria > Pseudomonadota > Gammaproteobacteria > JADZEE01 > JADZEE01 > CAYOJP01. The sequence goes on along the minus strand of CAYOJP010000086.1, from coordinate 8,359 downwards.
TTGAGGGCGTTGACGCGCTCGCCCAGGTCGCGGGCCTGCATCTTCAGCGCCTGTTCGCGCTCGGTCAGCTGCGCCGCCATCGTGGCGAAGCTCCCGCCGAGCGCCTCGAGCTCGTCGCCACTGTCGATGGCCAGTGTCGGGACGCGATCGCCCTGGCCGATGGCGGCCGCGGCCGAAGTGAGCACGGCCAGTGGACGGGTGATTCGGCGCGCGGCGATGGATGCCGCAATCGCGATCAGCGCAAGCGTGCCCCCCAGCCAGAGCGCGAAGCGCTGATACTGTGCGTGCACGAAGTCGAACAGCACGGACTCCGGGACGCGGACGATGAGTCCCCAGCCCGCCGAGCTGATCGGAGTGAAGTAGACGAGGTCCGTGCCGCCGTCCGCGCCCGGGGCCCGCCTCGTGCCCGGCGACCCCGACAGGACCCGACGTACGTCGTCGACGAGCTCGGCGTCCGGTACCGCGCGGACGGACTGGCCGATGAGCTGCGTCCGGTAGTGATGCGCGAAGTGCCCGGTGTTCGTCACGATCACGTAGCCGTGACCGTCCGTTTCTCCGAGTCTGAGCGTCTCGCGCAGTGTCGCAAGGTTCAGATCGACTGTCGTCACGCCGCTGAACGTCTCGCCGGCGAAGAACGGCGCGGAGAAGGTGACCATCAGCACGCCGCCGGCACCGGCGTCGAAGTACGGCGCCGTCCAGACCGCCTCCCATCGCTCGCGGGGGCGATGCCACCAGTCCCATCGGGGCGCCGTGTAGTCGTAGGCGTCGACTGCGATGTCCATCTGCCGCAGTCCGTCGCTCGCACGGTACGCGTAAGGGGCGTACCGATCATGCCCGGTTCGCATCCCCGGTTCGAATGCCGCGGCCGATCCGAAGACGAGCGTGCTGGACAGTACGTTGCGGCGCAACTGGCCGTACAGTTCCGACTCGGGGATTCCGGGGTAATAGCCCAGAAAGCCGGCCGTGGAGCGCGCGATGGCCATGGCTTCGCGCAGATGGGCGTCGATCTGCGACGCGCGTCGCTCGCCCGATTCCCGCAGCTGGGACGTCAGCAGGTTCCGCGTGTGCTTCTGCACGGTCGGGATGCCGACCGCCAGGAACAGGCCGGCACCGGCGAGCACCGGCACGATGGTCGCGAACACGAGCTTCGTGCGGATCGACAGGCCCACGGTGCCACCTCCCCGTGTCATCGTGCCCGGCCTGTTGTCCTTGGCCAGCCTGCATCCTACACGACTGCGCTCCGGCGGGCGCCGCCGGCCTCAGTGATGCGTGCGCGGCGCCCGCGGCGTCTGCGGCTCCGATTCGACCACCAGTCCCCGCCGCGCCCGCTTGCCGATGAGCACGCAGGCGCGGGCATAGGCCTCCTCGGCCTCCTTCGCGCACCAGTCCCAGCCGGCGAGATTGCCTCCGCCCTGCGCGCGCCAGTGCGCCGAGATGTAGACGTTCGCGAGCTTCAGCTCGACCGTCCAGTCGTGCCAGGTGAGGTCGCGTTCGTCCTCGTCCGCATACTCCTGCTCGACGAGGCGACAGTGGTTGTCGTTGCCGTCGTCCACCGCGGTCATGTCCCAGAGCACCAGTTCGTGCTCGATGCAGGACTCCCAGCCGGTGTGGACCGCGTCGGCCGACCAGAACAGCGCGTGGATGATCGACGATGGCGTCATCGTCATGGCGATCTGGGTGTCCCAGTCGGGATCGACGTCGTCTTCGGGCTGGCTCATGCCGTTCTCCGCGCGGGCGCGACGCCCGGGCCTTAATCGTTCCGTCATCGGGGCCGCCTATTGTACGCGGCGTGACGCGCTGCGCCCGCGCCCCGATGCCGCCGCCCGCCAGGGCGGGCAGCCTGGCCGACCGGTTCGACCAGACGCTGTTCGACGCCATCTGCGGCCGTTCGCTGGTCTACAACACCTGCTGGGAGGACCCGGCCGTCGACCGCCGGGCGCTGGGCCTGACGCCCGGCGATGTCGTCCTCGTGATCACGAGCGCCGGCTGCAATGCGCTCGACTACGCGCTGGCCGGCCCCGCGCGGGTGCATGCGGTGGATGCCAACCCGCGCCAGACCGCCCTGCTCGAGCTGAAGCTGGCCGGCATCCGCCACCTGGCACACGCCGACTTCTTCGCCCTGTTCGGCACGGGCCGCCACCCGCACTGCGCGCAACTGTACCGGGACTGCCTGCGCGCCGGTCTGTCGCCGTTCGCGCGCTCCTTCTGGGATGCGCGCATCGACTGGTTCGACGGCCGGCGCGGCGGTTTCTACTATCACGGCCTGGCGGGGCTGGTGGCGCGCGCGTTCCGCGGCTACCTGCGGCTGCGGCCGGCGCTCGCCGAGCCGCTGCACGCCCTGTTCGAGTCCCGTTCGCTGGAGGAGCAGCGGGCGCTGTACGGGGAGCGCATCGGGCCGCTGCTGTGGACACGGCCGCTGGAGTGGGCCCTGTCGCGGCAACTGACTCTCAGCCTGCTCGGGGTGCCGCATTTGCAGCGCAAGGAGGTGGTCGCCCAGCATGCCGGTGGCGTCGCCGGGTTCGTGCGCGAAGCCATCGGGTATGTCGCCTGCGAGCTGCCGGCGTGGACCAACTACTTCTATGCGCTGTACGTGCGCGGCAGCTACACGCCGGCCTGCTGTCCCGGCTACCTCACCCCCGACGGCTACGCCGCGCTGCAGGGCGGGCTGGTCGACCGGATCGTGCCGCACACCGCCACTGTCACCGGGTTCCTGCGCGCTGGCGGCGAGGCGATCTCGAAGTTCGTGCTGCTCGACCACATGGACTGGATGGCCAGCCACCACCCGCGCGCGCTCATCGAGGAATGGGACGCGATCCTCGGCCGCGCGGCGCCCGGCGCCCGCGTCATTTTCCGCAGCGCCCATGCCCGGCCGGGCTACCTCGACCGGATCACCGTCGGCGGGGCGCGCCGGCTGCGCGACGTACTCGCCTTCCACGACGGCCTGGCGGCCGAGCTGGCACGCGCGGATCGCGTGCACACCTACGCCGGGTTCCACATCGCCGACGTGCCGGCGTGAGCGCGCGCGCCGCCGCCGCGCTCGCCGGGCTGCGGGTGCTCGCGAGCCTGCTGCGCGGGCAGCCGCGCGCCGCCACGCATGCCGGTCGCCTGCAGGCCTTCTACGCTCCGCAGGCCGCGCACTACGACGCCTTCCGCGAGCGGCTCCTGCACGGCCGCGCGGATCTCGTCGCGGCGCTCGCGCCACCGGCCGGCGCGCGGGTGGTGGAACTCGGCGCCGGCACCGGACGCAATGCGGAGTACTTCGGGTCGCGGCTGCCCGCGCTGGACCTGACGCTCGTGGACCTGTGCCCGGCGCTGCTCGGGCGCGCGGCGGTGCGCGCGCGCTGCTGGCCGACCGTCAGCGTGGTCGAGGCCGACGCGACGACGTGGCGGCCGCCGGCCCCGGTGGATGCCGTGTACTGCGCCTACTCGCTGACGATGATTCCGGACTGGCGCGCGGCGATCGACAACGCCCACGCGATGCTGCGCCCGGGCGGCCTGTTCGGCGCGGTCGACTTCTACGTCTCGGAGCGGCGCCCGCGTGCGGGGCTGGTACGGCACGGCGCGCTCGCGCGCGCCCTCTGGCCGCGCTGGTTCGGACACGCTGGCGTGCATCCGTCCCCCGAGCACCTGCCCCTGCTGCTCGACCGGTTCACGCCGGTCGTGCTGCGCGAACGCAGCGGTCCGCTGCCCTGGCTCCCCGGGCTGCGCGTGCCGTACTACGTGTTCGTCGGCCGCCGGCGCCGGGATGGCGCCGCGATCAGCGCGCGGCGGCCTGCCTGAGCGTCGCGCCCGGCGCGCAGCCGTGGCGACGGCGGTACTCGGCGGCGAAGCGGCCCGGGTTGGCGAACCCCCAGGCCCGCGCCACCTGCGCGACCGTGCGCGGCGCGGCGCCGGGCACGGCGAGGGCGGCATGCGCGCCGTCGAGCCGCAGCGCCCGCACGAAGGCGACGGGCCCGCAGCCGCGGTAGCGACGGAAGGCCGCGAACAGGGTGCGGGCGCTGACGCCGGCCACGGTGGCGATGTCGCTGACCCGCACGCGTTCGCGCGCGTGCAGGTGCAGGTACTCCTCGACCCGCCGCACGTAGCGCGGCACCGTCTCGGTCGGCAGCCCGCGCAGTCGCGCCGACAGATCGTGCCGGCAGTAGGCGAGCAGCGTGCGCACGAACAGCTCGGTCGTCGCGCTCGCCGCGGGATCGCCCGCGGCGGTCACCTGGGCGCCGTCGAGATCGGTGGCGAGCAGGGCGGCGAGCGCCGCCAGCGGCGCGGGGGCGCGGGCCGGGACACCGGCGCCGAAGGCGAACTCCGGCGGACGCGCGGGCCAGATGCCGGCGGCATTCAGGCTGCGCTCGACGTCGCGGCGCGCCACCTTGATCGCGAGCGCCGCGCAGCCGTCCAGCCAGTCCATGCGCAGGCGCTCGCCGGTGCTGACGACGATGCAGCCGCCCCGGCCCGCCTCCTGCTCGCGACCGCCGTAGCCGATCCGCAGGCGGCCGGCGCGCGGCAGGATGACCAGGTAGTAGCGGCGCGTGGGCTCGGACTCGACGCGCGTGTCGTACGCGTAGCGGATCCAGTTCAGCGACAGCCCCCCGACGCGGGCGTGCCGGTGCAGGACCCCGAAGCGCTTGCGCGCGTCGAGCACGAGGAGCCGGTGAGGCGCGAAAATCCGCGACATCGCGACCCGGGCCGCTCCGGCGTCGGAGGTCTCGAGGAAAGGATGCCGGGCAAGGAAATCGTCCCGGCGCCCGCGCCGGCCGGGCGGGCGGTGACGCTCGGGCTCACGGGGCATCGGCGGCGCGCGCCAGGCCCGCCGAGGCGAGCTCGCCGATCCAGCGCCGGCTCGCGAGGTAGCCGGGCGGCAGTGTGCCGTCGCGCTCGGCCGCCGCCATCGCCGCCGCGGCCGCGGCCTTGGCCGGCGTGTCCTCGCGCATCGCGGCGCGCGTCGCCGCGAGGTGACAGGCGTAGTCCTCGCCCACCGGACAGTCGTCGGCGCAGTTGCGGCAGCCGTTGATGGCGCCGGCGCCGCGCAGGATGCTCTGCCACAGGTAGAACGTGTTCTCGGAGCGGATCTTGTCCGCCTGCGCCCTCGGGTCCTGCGTGGCGACGATGTCGGTCAGGTGCTCGACGAGCTTCGGGAAGCCGTACGGGTAGCGGTAGCGATCGCAGGCCTCCCAGTCGCGATCCCAGTGGCGCACGGCGTCCGCCGGGCAGGTGCGCAGGCAGCGCCCGCACTCCGGGCCATGGCACAGCGCCTGGTCCATGCGGCGGTCGCACTCGACCGGCGCGGAGCACAGCACCGCCGCGAGGATGACGCGCGGGCCGTATTGCGGCGTCAGGAGCTGCAGGTTCAGTCCGAGCGTGCCCAGGCCCGCCTCGACGGCGGCATGCGTGAGCGAGAGCAGGGTGTCCGCGTGTGCGCCCGGATCGCCGGTGTAGCGCCACGGGTCGACGTGGGTCGGCGGCACGATCACTGCCGGGTAACCCAGTTCTTCCAGCCAGTACACGAGATCGAGCGAGGCCATCTCCAGGCGCGACAGCGCGATCTCGTCGTTGTAATAGCGGTGCCGGTCGTCCCAGGCGAGGATCTTCGAGGTGCCGGTGAACACCCGTTTCGCCAGCACGATCACCCGGGCGCCGTCCTGTTCGGTGATGTCGCGCGGGCGCCGGGGTTGCCGCGGATCCGGCGGCAGGGCGTCGAGCACCGCGCCGTCGGCGATGCCCACCAGGTCGGCGCCCAGTTCCAGCGCCCGCGCCTTCACCTGCGCCGCCGCGAGCGGCGCCCTGAACATCGCGACCATCGTTGCCGTCCTTTCGTGCCTTCGCGCGTCAGTCCGGAGCGTCGTCGCCGGCGGGTCCGGCGCCCTGCGCGCGGGCCTGCTGCGCCTGCTTGAAGGCCTGCAGCTGCCGTCCGACGATGCCCTGGTAGCCGTCCGGACCGACCCAGCGCACGTTCCACTCGTTGAGCCCCGACACCTCCGCGCCGGCCTTGCGCGCCGCCTTGTAGGCCTTTGCCTTGGCGTCCTTGTCCGCGGAACGCTCCGGGATCTCGCGCTGCCCGTCGGCGAGGTGCGCGTGGTAGTCGTTGCCGACCGGGCACACCGCCAGGCAGCGCGGGCAGTCGCCGAAGGAGCCGACCACGCGCAGCAACCCCTGCCAGAAGCCGAAGAACTCCCGCGACCGCAGTGCCTGCGCGAGACGCTCGCGCGTGTCGGGGCGGCCGCGCATGCCGACCCAGTCGCGGAACAGGCCCAGGGCCGTGGCGAAGCCGAACTCCTGGGCGTGCTCGGCGCACCTGCGCTTGTCGATGTCGAAGTGCAGCACGGCGTCGCCCGGGCAGGACTGCAGGCAGCGGCTGCAGGACTCGCCGATGCAGACCTGCTCCCGCAGCGGGCCGTCGGCCTCCAGTTCCAGGTCGGTCAGGATGCCGGTGAGATACAGGCGCGGACCGAACTGCGGCGTGAGGATGTTCACCTCCAGGCCGAGCGTGCCGAGACCCGCCTCCACGCCGAGGTGACGGGTGGACAGCCGCCCGTAGCTCGCCCGCTTCATGCTCCAGTCGGTCTCCTGCGCTGCCAGCACGAGCGCCGGGTGGCCGGCCTGTTCCAGCGTCTCGGCGATGCGGAAGGCGACATGGTCCATCCTGCGCAGCACCAGCATGTCCATGTATTGCACGACCGCGTTGTGCTTCGCGCGGAATGCGCCGGCCGGAATCCGCTGCACGATTACGATCACGCTGCGGCAGGACGGCAGGATTCGATCCGGCGTCTGCGGGCACAGCGGGTCGGGCGGGAACGCGTTCAGGACGTCGGCCGCGGCGATGCCGACGAGGTCGGCGCCGAAGTCGCGGGCGAGTTGCTTGATCCGCGCGGCATCCATGGGCGAGCCGGGCCGTTCCGTGCAGGGCGGGTGTCGGCAAGTATACGGCCATGGCAGCCTGCCGCGAGTGTGCGCTGGCCGGAAAGTGCAGATCTCTGGCTGGGGAGTGCAGCGCCCCGCCGCGCCCGTGCACCACGGTCGCCAGCGCACCGGCCGGCGCAGCGGTGACCTCCGCAGCGACCGCCAACCGGGCCGCCGCACCGGCCCTGGACCGACCGGCGAAGCGCCGCAGGCGGCGTGTGCCCGTCGGCTCGGGGCGCGGCTCGCGGCGCGCCAGCGGGCGCCGGGGCGTGCCGGAATGGCCATGGCGCTGCGCCTGCTGCGGTGAGGGATGCCCCCCGCCGGTCCGGCGTTCCACCCCCGCAGGGTCCGACACGCCGGCAAATCCGAAGATATGCATTGCGAAAAGCTGTATCCGGGAACCGCCTCGACGACCGGCCGACCAAGCGTGCGTGTGCCGCCGCCGGCGGACTGCCTCGACACGGAGCATGACGATGAATGCACAGGAACTTCTCTCCAAGCTGCTGAGCGGTCCGCTGTCCGGCGCGGCCGGCGGCATGGTCGGTGGCGGACTGGTGGCCGCGCTGGGCCACAAGTCCGGCCGCAGGCTGCTCGGCAAGGCGGCGCAGCTGGGCGGCGTGGCCGCCCTCGGCGCGCTCGCCTGGAACGCCTGGCAGAAGCACCAGCAGGCACAGGCGGCAGCGTCCGGCACCCCGCTGCCCGCGCCGGCGCCGGCGTCGCTCAGCGCCGCGCCCCTGCCACCCGCGTTCACGCCCGCGGGTGACGCCGGCGAGCGGTTCAGCCTGGCGGTGATCGAGGCGATGATCAGCGCGGCCCGTGCCGACGGCTCGCTCGACGGGGCCGAGCTCGGTCGCCTGCAGGCGCGCATGGACGCTCTGGGCCTGACGCCGGACGAGAAGGCGCACTGCCTGAACGGCCTGTCGGCCGCATCCGACCCGGCGCGCATCGCGCGGCTCGCGTCGAATGCGCCCGAGGCGGCCGAGCTGTACCTCGCCTCGCTGCTCGCGATCGAGCCGGAGCATTGGGCCGAACAGGCCTACCTCGAGGCCCTGCGCGCGGCGCTGGGGATCAGCCCGGCCCTGGCGTCGGAACTCGCCGCGAGCGCTCGCGGCGCCACCGCACCCGGCGCTCCGGCGGCCTGACGCCGGGCTCGCTGTCGCCCCGCCCGGTACCGGCGCCAGGAAGGGCTGCAGGTGCCGCGGCGGCGCAAGCGGCGACGTGCGCGGCATCGGGGCGACCACGCCCGCAGGTGCCGTTGAGGGTCAATGAGCCGTGGTCGTACGATTCAATATCCGACGCCTGCGCCAACCCGGCGAGCCGTGGCAGCTGGGAGAGTGGTAGCGGGGAGAGGGAAGGGGAGGCGGGGGAAGGCCGTGAATGTCGCACGGGCAACTCCAGTGTCGAGCCGATTCAGATCTTCAGGAAGTTCTCGACGTCTCAAGCTCCGGCGTTGGCGATATTCACG
>CAYOJP010000085.1:0-13877 GCA_964404305.1 uncultured Gammaproteobacteria bacterium | reverse complement strand
GTCATCGAGAAGTACCACCGCTTCGGCGACAACCTGCCGGCCACCTACATGGTGCTGCAGTGGATGTTCAAGAGCGAGAGCGACCTGTTCGGCCGGCACCTGTCCGGCATGGGCAACAAGGGCTTCGACCAGGTGACCGAGAAGGACGGGCGTCCCGACGGCGACGTCGACACCTTCAACTCCTTCGCCTTCGTCGTCCAGCAGCCGTTCCCGAACCTCATCTGGCGCGCCGATTTCGCCTTGCTCGTCGACGTGCAGGGCGGCTACCTGATGCAGCCCGGCGTGCGCTACAAGCCGGCCGCGGAATGGCAGCTCGACCTGTACGCCAACATCATCGCCAGCGATGGCAACCAGGACGACATCATGGAGACGATCGAGTGGGCGGACGAGGTCTTCGCCCGAGTCTCGTTCTTCTTCTGACGCCGACGGACGTCGTTTGACGCAGTGAACGAGCCGGCCTGCGGGCCGGCTCGTCGTTTCCGGCGCCGCCTGCCGGCTCGGACGAGGCGGCGCTGCGAGGGTCGCCATGCAATCGCGATGTGCGGGGCGCAGGCCCCATTCCGGCGCCGGTGGCGGAGTCGCCGCGGTAGTACTCGGCGCCGGCGGTTTCCTGGCCGGCGCGCCCGCGTGGGCCGCCGGGCCCGCGCCGGCCGCGGGCTACCAGTGGTCGCTCGAGCCCGGCGCGTTGTGGGCGGGCGTCCTGCGCCTGGTCGAACTGGGAGGTCCCGTCGTCGCGGTCCAGCTCGTGGTGTCCGTCTTCGGGCTGGCCGTCGTGCTCTACAAGGCGCTGCAGTTCGTCCAGGTACGCCCCGGCCGCATCCGCTCCCTGCACCAGGCCGTCGCTGCCTGGGCGGACGGCGACCGCGAGCAGGGCAGTGGGCTGCTCGAGCGCAGCGGCATCGCGTTCGCCCGCGATCTTCGCTACGCGCTCGAGCACCTGCGGCCCGACAACACCGATCTCGTGCGCGAGGAGCTGTACCGTCGCGCGCGCTCGTTCCTCGCCCCGCTGCACGGGCACCTGCCGACCATCGAGATCATCTACTACATCGCCCCGCTGCTCGGCCTGCTCGGGACCGTCACCGGCATCATCGCGTCCTTCAAGGCGCTGGAGGCGAGCGGGGCGGCGGCCGATTCGGCACAACTGGCGGGCGGCATCTGGGAGGCGCTGGTCGCGACCGCCGTCGGTCTGTCGATGGCGATCCCCTTCGCGGTCCTGCATTCGCTGCTCGAAACCCGCCTGAACGGCATCGTCGCGGAGTTCGAGGATCTCATCGCGCGCGTGTTCACCACGCCGCTCGATCGGACGTAGGGCCGCGGCACGCATGCGCGAGCTGACGCTGCCGCATCCGCGCCGCGCGCGCCGCATCACGCTGGTCGCACTGGTCGACCTCGTCATCATCCTGCTCATCTTCTTCATGCTGCGGACGAACTTCCTGCTGCCGCGGCAGGTCGACGTCGCGCCGGCGACGCCGGGCGAGGCGGGCGCCCCGCCTCCGCAATCGCCGCTGTACGTCGAGTTGCAGTCCGACGGCAGCACCTGGGTGGACGGCCGCCGCGTGCCGGCCGACGGGCTGCCGGCGATCGCGCGAGCGCGCGCGGCCGCGTCCGGCGGGCGCGCGACGGTGGCCGTCGATCCGGGCGTGCCCCTGCAGCGCGCCGTGGCCATCATCGACGCGCTGCAGGCCGCCGGCCTTGCCGGCATCGATCTGCGCCGGGCGCGGCAGTTCGACTGAGGCTGCCGCCGTGACGCCGACCGTGCTCTCCATGACCGGGACGGCAGGCAGGCCGCTTGCCCGTTGCCGGTGCGAACACCGCCCGCAGGGAGTTCCCCGGGGTCGGCACCCGGCCCACGCGCGGGCCGGCGCGCCCGGTTGCGCGGGCAGTCCCGCCACGGGCACCCGCTGACGCCGCCACGCCCATGCGCGTCCAGCCCCCGGATCCGAAGGCCGACCGCTTCCGCCTCTCGCCGCGCGGCGCGCGACGGCCGCTCGCCGAGCGCGACGCCAACGTGATTCCGCTCATCGACGTCGTCTTCATCCTGATCCTCTATTTCATGCTCGCGGGCAACCTCGATCCGAACCTGACCGAGGCGCTCGCGCCGCCGCAGTCGGCGAGCACGACCCACGCCCCGCTCGACGTGCCCACCGTGCTGCTCGACGGCGCCGGCCGGGTGCGCTACGAGGGCCTGCAGGTCGACGACACCGGGCTCGCCGCCGCCCTGGTCGCCGGCGGACGCCCGCCCGCGCGTGTCGCGCTGCGGGCGGACGCGACCGCGGATTCGGCGCGCGTGGCCGATCTGGTCGCCATCGTCAGCGCGGCCGGGGTCGGCGATCTGTCGCTCATTACCGTGCCGGTCGCGCCGGCCGGACGCTGAGGGCGCCGGACATGCCTGCAGCGCTTCCGCGATCACCCCGGCAAACCTCCACGCCGCCGCGCCGCACGCCCGCATGACTGCCGGACGCAGCACGCTGTGGCTCGCGCTGATCGCGTTGTCGGCGCTCGTGCACATGCTGCTCTCGGCGCGGGTCACGCACGAGATGGGGGCCGCCCGGCCGGCGCCGGAGCAGGAGCGCGAGATCCAGCTCGTGATCGCGCCGGAACCGCTCGACGAGACTCCGCCTCCGCCCGAGGAGCCGCTGGAGTTCGAACAGGAGGTCGAACTCGATCCTCCCGACGTGCTGGTCATCCCGAAGGCCGTCGTGCCGCCGCCGCCCGACGTGCCGGTCTCGCTCACCGCCGCGGCCGGCGGTGCCGCGCCCGCCGTGGTCACCAGGCTGCCGGCGCTCGTCCCGCGCGGCCTGGGCAGCACGGCCGGCGACACCGGCCGCGGCCGCGGCATCGGCAACGGCCTCGGCGACAGCGGCAACCGGTTCGCTGCGTACGTGGAGGGGCTGCGCGAGGCGGGCCTCGACATCGTGTTCGTGATCGACGCCACCGGCTCCATGGGCTGGGTGATCGAGGAGGTGAAGGACCGGGTGCGCGACATCGTCGACACGGTCCGCGCGCTCGTCCCCATCGCGAGGTTCGGGATCGTCGCCTACCGCGACGCCGGCGATCCGCAGTTCGAGACGCGCCTGCAGCCCCTCACCTACAGCGCCACGAAGCTCGACCGCTTCCTGGGCGCGCTCACGGCCGAGGGTGGCGGCAACATGCAGGAGGGCGTCGCCGCGGGCGTGCGCCGGGCCATCGACGAGGCCGGCTGGCGCGCGAGCGCCAAGCGCCTGGTGATCGTCATCGGCGACGCCGCGCCGCACGAGAGCGAACTCGCGCGCCTGCGCTCGGCGATCGAGGACTTCACGCTCGCGGGCGGCCAGCTCTCCACGCTGGACGTGAGCCACGAGGCCAATCCGGCGCTGACCGAGGCCAAGGTCGGCCGCAAGGTGAACCGCGCCCTGTACCGCAACCAGCCGCTGTACGAGTTCCGCGTGCTGGCCGACGCCGGGGGCGGCGACGCGGCGACGCTCGACGGCGACGTCAGGCTCACCCGGCGGCTCATCACGCTCATCATGGGCGACCGGTTCGCTACCGAGATGCGCGCGCTGCTGGAGGCGATCTGATGCGGGCCGCCGTACTGCTGGTGGCCTTGCTGGCGGTCGGTGCGCAGGCGGACGACGATCCGCTCGCGCAGGCGGCGGGCATCGCCGCCGGCCTCGACGCGCGGGCGCCCGCGAGCGCCTTTGCCGCGGCTGCGCGCGCCTACGGTGCGGCGGTGGAGGCGGCCCGGGAGGCCGGAATCGGCGACGACGACCTCGCCCGGCTGCGAGTACTCACCGGCGAGCTGCACGAGCGTACCCGAGCGCGCATCCGCGACCTGGAGGCGGCGGCGGGGGAAGACGAGTCGGCGCTCGAGCGCCTGTACCGCTCGTCCGACTGGACCGCCCTCGGCTTCGCGCTCGCGGCCTTTCCGTACTGGGGTGCGTGGCTGGAACTCGCCGCGGGCGAGCGCGCCACCGCTACCGCGACACGCCTTGCGGCGTTGCGCCGCGCGCGGCTCGGCTTCCGCGCGGCCTCCGTCCAGTACTTCCACCCCGGCCTGGTGTACGGTGCGTGGCTGGGGCTGGCGTACCTTGCCATCGCCGAAGGCCGCAGCGCCGACGCACAACGGCTGCTGGAGCGGCTGGACCAGGGGCTTGCCGCGGACCCCGACAACCCGCTGCGCGAGACGGTCGCCCTCGAACTGCGGCAGGTGAAGGCGCGCGCGGGCGCGCCGGACGCGGGGGCGCCGGCCGGCAGCGGCCCGCTCGACGCCCGGCAGGCCCGCCTGCTCGCCGCCGAAGCCTTCGCGACGCTCGATCCGATGCTGCGCGAGCTGCACGTCACCAGCCGCGGCGCGGGCGAGAAGATCGCGCGCGTCCTCGCCTCGCCGCACGTCGACGACGCCATCCTCGCGCAGGTGCTCGGCACGTACCGCGCCAAGCTGATCGGCCTGGATCTGGGTCCCTGGAGCCTGCTGGTCGACGCCGAGGACGCGTTCGTGAACGGGCACTGGTACTCCGCGGTGCAGAAGTACGAGGCCTTCTTCGCCGCGCTGCCGCGGCCGCCGCCGTCGGTGTCGTTCGAGCGCTTCCGCTACCAGTACGCCGTCGCCTGCCTGAAGAGCAACCTCGCCGATCCGGCCGTCGGCATCGTCGAGCCGCTGATCCGCGAGGCCGGGAACGACGCGGAACTGCGGCAGGCCGCCATCAAGCTGGCGTATGCGGCGAACGCCGCGCGCTTCCAGGCCGCCGCCACGCCCGCGCATCGCCGCTCGCTGGCCCAGGCCGCGCGGCGCTTCGTCGCCGCCAGTCCCGCGGACCCCGACGCGGACGGCGCGCGGCTTGCCCTGGCCCAGACGAGCGATGACACGCGCGTCGCGCTGGCCGCGCTCGACGGCGTCTCCGGCGCCGCTGGCGACGCCGACGCGCGCGGCGCCCGCTTCGCGCTGCTGGCGCGCCAGTTCCGCGATGCGCTCGCGCAGGGCGACCGGGCGCGGGCGCGCGTGGTCGCTCAGGAGGCGACGCGGATCGCGGGTACGCTGCGCGACCGCACGGAGGGCCGTAACGAGATGGCGGCGCTGCTCGTGCAGATGCGCGTGGTCGCCGGCGATCCGGCGGCCGAGCTGCTGCCTGCCATCGACGCGCTGGAGCGGCGTGCGGATCTGTCGCTCGCGCATCGGGAGGCGCTGCTGTGGTCGCGGCTGGAACTGCTGGGCACCGGCGAGGCGCTGGACGCCTGGGTGCGCACGGCGGCGGCGCAGCCGCTCGAGGCCTGGCAGGCCGAGCGCCTGGAGGTCGCGGTCCGGGCGGTGACCGATCCGGCCCGCGCGCTGGCGCTCGCCGCGGTCCTCGCACCCGCCGCCGGGAGCGCCCCGGCGACGCAGCGCCGCCTGCGCCTGCTGGCCATCGGCAAGCGCATCGAGGCCGGCGACGCCGAGGCCGCCTACGCGCAGGCGCGCGAGTTCACGACCGCGAATCCGCGCTCGGGCGACGGCTGGAAGCTGCTCGCGCGCGCCGCCGAGGCGACCGGCCGGGACTACGAGGCCGAGAGCGCGTGGCGCGTCATCACCGACAGCAGCGCGACGGGTGCCGATGCCTGGTGGCAGGGCATGCTGCGCAGGATCGAGATCCGGGCCGCCTCCACGAGGCCGGCCGCCGCCTGCGAGTTGCTGGCCGAGATTGCGGGGGGCGGCGCACCGGTGCCGGTGGAACTCAAGCCCCGCCTCGATGCGGCAGCCGTGCCGGCAGGCTGCGCGGCGCCGGGCAGCGGATAGCTGGTGGGTGAGATGATCCGTGATCCGTGATCAGTGATCCGTAAAGCTCACAATCCACGGATCACGGATCACGGATCACGGATCACGAATCACGAATCACGAGATCAACGTTGTCCCCGGATCGCCACGAGGCGCGGCGCCGGCAGCGAGGGAGGAGACCTGACCATGCGGATCATCGATTTCTTCGACAAGGCGGCCGCGGCCCACCCGGCGCGCGCGGCCTTCGTCGCCGGCGCGGAACAGTACAGCTACGCGCGGATGCGCGCCTACGCCGACGCCATCGCCGGCGCGATGCACGCCCGCGGCGCGCTGGACTCGGCGCGCGTGGCGGTCTACTCGCCGAACAGCCTGCATGCGTTCGCCTGCGTGCTGGCAACCCTGCGCGCGGGCGGCGTGTGGGTGCCGATCAATGCCAAGAACGCGCTCGACGCGAACGTGGACTTCATGAGCCTCACCCAGTGCGAGTGGCTGTTCTTCCACTCGTCGTTCGCCGACGCGGTGGCGCAGATGCGGGCGCAGGTGCCGACGCTGAGGCACTTCGTGTGCATCGACCGGGAGCAGCACGATGCTCCCTCGCTCGCCGCATTCAGCGCGTCCGGCGCCGGGCTGCCCCTGCCGGAGCTCCCGCTGGATCCGCAGCGCATGGTCACGATCCTCGGCAGCGGCGGCACCACCGGCCGCAGCAAGGGCGTGCACTGGAGCAATCTCACCTGGGAGACGCTGATCGCGCAGACCTGCATCGACATGCCGGGCGCGGTGCCGCCCGTGCATCTGTGCGTGGCGCCCATGACCCACGCCGCCGGCGTGCTCACGTTCATGCTCATGCCGCAGGCGCCCACCAACGTGATCATGGACCGGGTGGACCCGCTGGAGATCATGCAGAGCATCGAGCGCCACCGCGTGACGCACCTGTTCCTGCCGCCGACCGCCCTGTATGCGATGCTGGCGCACCCGCGCGTGCGCGAGTTCGACTACTCCTCGCTCACGCACTTCCTGATCGCCGCCTCGCCGGTGGCGCCCGAGAAGCTGGCCGAGGCGGTGGAAGTGTTCGGACCGTGCATGTGCCAGTGCTACGGGCAGGTGGAGGCGCCCATGCTGATCACGTTCCTGCCCGCGGCCGACATCGCGGCCGCGGCGCGCTCGGACGACCCGCTCGCGCGGCAGCGCCTGATGAGCTGCGGCCGCCCGGGCACGCTGTCGCTGGTGGGCATCATGGACGACGCGGGCGCGCTGCTGCCCCCGGGCGAGCGCGGCGAGGTGGTCGTGCGCGGCAACCTCGTCGCGCCGGGCTATTTCCGCAATCCGGAGGCCACCGCCGAGGCCCACGAGGGCGGCTGGCTGCACACCGGGGACGTGGCCTGGCAGGATGCGGACGGTTATCTCTACATCGTCGATCGCAAGAAGGACATGATCATCACCGGCGGCTTCAACGTCTTCTCCGCCGAGGTCGAGAACTGCATCAACGGCCACCCGGCGGTGGAGAACTGCGCCGTCATCGGCGTGCCGGACGCCAAGTGGGGCGAGGCGGTGAAGGCGGTGGTCGCGCTGAAGAGCGGACGGCAGGCCAGCGAGGAGGAGATCATCGCCTTCGTCAAGGCGGAACTGGGCAGCGTGAAGGCGCCCAAATCGGTCGAGTTCTGGCCCGAGCTGCCGCGCACTCCGGTCGGCAAGGTCCGCAAGAACGAGATCCGCGGCCGCTACTGGAGCAATGCCGCCCGTGCGGTCAACTGAACGACGCCGGATGCAGCCGCGGGAGCCGGCGTGAGTCCGCGCCCGGGCCTGCCCCCGGCAATCGGGAAGGCGCGCGGACCCCCTGCCCGCACGCCAGTCACGCTGCTCACCGGGTTCCTCGGCAGCGGCAAGACGACGCTGCTGGCCCGCGCGCTCGCCGACCCGGCGCTCGCCGGCAGCGCGGTGATCGTGAACGAGTTCGGCAGCGTCAGCCTCGATCACCTGCTCGTGGCGCGGTTGTCCGACAATGTGATCGAGCTGCGCAACGGCTGCCTGTGCTGCACCATCCACGGCGATCTGGCGCTGACGCTGCGCGACCTGTACCGGCGCCGCCTGCTGGGCGAGATCCCGGCCTTCGGGCACGTGCTCGTCGAGACCAGCGGCATGGCCGATCCGGTGCCGCTCGTGCATACGCTGATCGTGGACACGCCGCTGCGGCGCGGCTACGAGCTCGACGCGGTCGTGACGACCTTCGACGCCGAGTTCGGCGCGCGCACCCTGGCGGACCAGCCGGCCGCCGCGCGCCAGCTCGCGCTGGCCGACGCGGTCGTCCTGACCAAGACCGACCTGGTCGATGCCGCGCAGCGCCAGCGGGCGCTGGCGGCGATCCGCGCGGTCAACGCGTCCGCCGCGGTGCATCCCGCGGTGGCGGGCGACATCGATCCGGCGTTGCTGTTCGGACGCGACCTGTTCGACCCCGCTGGCGCCGCCGCCGCGGTGGAGCGCTGGCTCGGCCCGCTCGGCCCGGCCGGCGCCGGGCACCGCCACGGCGCGTCCTGCGCGACCCATGCGATCGTGCGCGCCGGCCCGAGCAGCCTCGCCGGCACGACGGTGTTCCTCAACCACGTCGTCAATGCGCAGCGCGATGCTATCCTGCGCATCAAGGGCATCGCCGGTTTCCGGGAACGGGGCGGACGGCCGGCGGTCGTACAGGCCGTGCGCGATAAGTTCTATCCGCTGCGCTGGCTGGACGAGTGGCCGGACGCGGACCACTCGACCCGGTTCGTGTTCATCGGCCGCGATCTCGACCCGGCCCGGCTCGACGCCGAGTTCGACCGCCTGAACGCCTGACGATGCGCGCGCCCGCAAACCCGCGAGGTCCCGATGCACATCCGCAGATACGACTTCGACTACGCTCGCCGCCGCTTCCTCGAGCAGACCGCGCGCGGCATCCTCGCCACCGGCGTGCTCATGCCCGCCTGGCGCGCCATGGCGCAGAACGGCGACGCGAACGCCGCCTATCCCGACGAGCTGCGCTCGATCGAGGTCTACACCAAGGGCCGGATCAAGCCCGGGGACGTCATCGACGCCGGCAACGTCGATGCAGTGCGCGACCTGCTCGACCCGATCCGCATCACGCAGATCACGCAGATGGGCCGCCGCCTCGACGTCGGGGCCGCCACCACCGATCTCGCGCGCCTGTCGCCGGTGCCGTACATGGAGGCGACGTTCAGCAACAGGGGCAAGGCGCGCTTCGACGCCACGGGCAACGTCGTGACCGGCGAGGGCAAGCCCTGGATAGGCGGCAACCCGTTCCCCGATCCGAAGACCGGCCTGGAGGTGTTCGCCAACATCACGCTCACCTGGGGCCGGCACGACATCTCGTTCTATCCCATCCACGAGTGGGACGTGGACGCCAACGGCGAGGTCATCTACCGCTACCAGATCGTGTGGGCCGAGGCCGCGCCGGTCGCGCGCGTGACGCTCGATCCGAAGCCCTACTGGCCGGGCCACGAGGACAAGCTGCGCTACCAGTCGGTGTTCTTCGCCTCGCCGTCGGATTCGCGCGGCACGGGGTTCCTGAACGTGTGGCCCTACGACCAGACGCAGTTCCCCGACCTGTGGGGCTACATCCCGGCCTTCAAGCGCACGCGCCGCTTCCCGACCAACCAGCGTTTCGAGCCGCTCATCGCCGGCAGCACGCTGTACCTGTCCGATGCCTGGACGGCGGGCGACCCGCTGCTGACCTGGGGCAACTACAACGTCGTCGGCCGCGGCCCGTTCCTCGCCGCCCTCGACGGCAACTGGAACCCGGACGACGAGGACTGGCACCACCCGGTGCACGGGGGGCCGAAGGACCAGACGTTCTGGAACACGCGGGTCGAGCTCATCCCGGAGGTGATCATCGTCGAGGCGGAGCCGACCGGCTATCCGCGCGCGCCGGTCAGCAGGAAGCGCGTGTGGTTCGACGCGCGCACCCTGCTGCCGGTGGCGATGGTCACCTTCGATCGCCGCGGCGAGGCCTACAAGTCGTTCGACGGCGCCTACTCCCTGTACGACCACGGCGGCAGGCAGGTGATGGACGGCAAGTACCCGTACTGGTCGTGGTGCACGGTGCACGCGCACGACGTGCAGACCAACCGCGTGACGCGCCTGGAGCAGACCCGCAAGGTCGACGGCGGGCACGTGATGAAGGTCAACGATCCGGACGTCTACGACCGCTACCTGACCATGGCCTCCCTGCAGCGCTTCGGCGGGTGAGCCGGTTCCAGGGGTCAGACCCCTTGGTTGCCTCGAACGGAGGTCACTCCAGCGCGATCCGCAGCGCGGCGGCGATGGCCCAGGGCGTGAGCGTCAGGGTGAGCACGAGCAGCGCCGACAGCAGGTAGAGGTGCGAGGCGACGGGCAGGCCGCCGGCGGCGGCATCGGCGGCCGCCGCGCCGAGGATCAGCACCGGCACGTACAGCGGCAGCACCAGCAGCGAGATGAGCACGCCGCCGCGCCGCTGGGCGACGGTCAGCGCGGCCCCGACCGCGCCGATGGCGCTCAGCACCGGCGTGCCGAGCGCGAGTCCGGCCAGCAGCACGCCCAGCACCTGCGACGGCAGGTGCAGCAGGACCGCGAGCAGCGGCGTCACGGCCACCAGCGGCAGGCCCGTGGCCAGCCAGTGCGCGGCCACCTTGGCGACCGCCACGACCACGAGCGGCTGGCGCCCGAGCGCCAGTTGCTCGAGCGTCCCGTCCTCGTGATCGGCATGGAACATGTGCTCCAGCGACAGCATGGTCGCGAGCAGCGCCGCCACCCAGATGACCCCGGGCGCCATGCGCGCGAGCAACTGCGTCTCCGGCCCCAGCGCCAACGGAAACAGTGTCGCGACGATGATGAAGAACACGAGCGGGTTCATGATTTCGCCCGGCCGCCGCCAGGCCAGCGTGAGATCGCGGCCGAGGACGGCCAGGAAGGCCGTGCCCGTGCTCATGCGGGCGCCCGCCGGGCAGGCGGCGCTCCGGGGTGGGGCGGGGCGGCGGCGGGGGTCATGGACGGGGTCGATTATAGCGGTGGCGCGCCGCTGCTCCGCGGCGCGGGCGTGCGATAATCGGCCCCCCGCCCGACCGCTTCCGCCCGTGCCCAGTGCCCATGTCCGCCTCCGCCGTCACCGCAGCCCTGCTCGAGGTCGTCGACCTGGAGTGCATCCGCGGAGATCGCCTGCTGTTCGGGGGACTCGCCTTCGCCCTCGGGGCGGGCGAGATCGTCCAGGTCGAGGGGGCCAACGGCGCCGGCAAGACCAGCCTGCTGCGGATCCTGTGCGGCCTGGCGCGTCCGACCGCTGGCGAAGTGCGCTGGCAGGGCACCGACATCCGCGCGCAGCGCGCCGGCTACGGCCGGGTTGTCGCCTATGTCGGTCACGCCGCCGGGGTCACCGAGCGCCTGTCCGGCATCGAGAACCTGCGCTACGCGGCGCGGATGGCCGGGACGGGCGCCGAAGGTACCAGCGCCGCGCTCGAGCGGGTGGGTCTGGCCGACTGCGGCGAGCTGCCGGTCCGCGCCCTGTCGGCAGGCCAGCGGCGACGGGTCGCGCTCGCCCGCCTCCTGCTGCTGCCGGCGCGCCTGTGGCTGCTGGACGAGCCGTTCACGGCGCTCGATGCCGGGGGCCGGGCGCTGGTCGAGCGGCTGCTGTCGGAACACCTTCGCGGTGGCGGCCTCGCCGTGCTGACGAGCCATCAGCCGCTGTCGGTCGAGGGCAGCCCGCTGCGCTCGGTAAATCTTTAGCATGGCCGCGAAACGAATTGCCGTCCGCGCGGGCGACCGCGGCACGGGCATTCCGAGACTCATACAGATCAAGGCCCTGGGGCAGCGCACCGGCACGGCCGCGGGGGCCGCGCCCGCGCTTCCGCCCTCCCGCGGAACACGGTACCGTGCCCCCTGCTGATGTTCGAGCCCCTCTACAAGTACGCCGCGCTGCCGGTCGCCTACGCGACCGCGGGCCGGCTCGTGCCCTGGTTCGCGGCGCTCACCGTCGCGCTGCTCGCCGCTGGCCTGTACGGGGGGCTGGTGCTCGCGCCGCCCGACTACCAGCAGGGGGAGAGCTTCCGCATCATCTACGTGCACGTGCCGGCCGCCTGGCTGTCGCTGTTCGCCTACGTGGTGATGGCCGCCGCCGGCGCCACGGCCCTCATCTGGCACGTCAAGCTGGCCGAGATCCTGGCCTCGGCGAGCGCGCCGCTCGGGGCCTCGTTCACGTTCGTCGCCCTGGCGACCGGCTCGCTGTGGGGCAAGCCGATGTGGGGCACCTGGTGGGTGTGGGACGCGCGGCTCACCTCCGAACTGGTGCTGCTGTTCCTCTACCTCGGCTACATGGCACTCGAGTCCGCGATCGACGATCGGCGCGCCGCGGCCCGAGCCTGCGCGGTGCTGGCGCTGGTCGGCCTGGTCAACATCCCGATCATCAAGTACTCGGTGGAGTGGTGGCATACGCTGCACCAGCCGGCGACGGTGTCGAAGTTCGGCCGGCCCTCGATGCCGGCGAGCATGCTCGTGCCGCTGCTGCTCATGGCGGTCGCCTTCATGAGCTTCCACGCGACGGTGCTGCTCATGCGGGTGCGCACGGGCATCCTCGAGCGCGACCGCAGCGCCGCCTGGGTGCGCGCGCTGGCCGGAGCGCCGGCATGACCGGCGGGCTCGCCGAGTTCCTGCACATGGGCGGGTACGCGCCCTACGTCTGGGGCGCGTACGGGCTGACCGCGGTCGTGCTGATCGCGAACGTGGTCGGGCCCTGGCGGCACGGCCGGCGGGTGCGCGAGGAACTGGCGCGCGAAGCCCGGGCGCGGCAGGCGCAGCGATGACGCCGCGCCGCAGCCGCATGCTGTTCGCCGGCGTCGTCGTCGCCGGCGTCGCGCTCGCCACCTTCCTCGCGCTGCGGGCCTTCGAGGGCAACCTGCTGTACTTCTTCAGCCCGTCGCAGGTGCTGTCCGGCGCCGCGCCCGCGGGGCAGAACTTCCGTGTCGGCGGCCTCGTCGTCGAGGGCAGCGTCGCGCGCGAGCCCGACGGCCTCACCGTCGGGTTCACGCTCACCGACTCGGTCGCGACGGTACCGGTGCGGTACAAGGGCATCCTGCCGGACCTGTTCCGCGAGGGGCAGGGCATCGTCGCGCTCGGCCGCCTCGACCCGGGCGGCGTCTTCGTCGCCGAGGAAGTGCTCGCCAAGCACGACGAGAACTACATGCCGCCGGAGGTCGCCGAGGCGCTGAAGACCGCGCAGGAAGGCGGCTCGATGCCGCTGTCGAGCCCGCATGGAAACCTGTGAGCGGAGACCGGGGACTGGTAAGGCCTGAAATTGCTTGACGCGCCCGCTGGCTCAATCGACGCTGCTCACCAGTCACCAGTCACCAGTCACCGCCCTCATGCTTCCTGAACTCGGCCATTTCGCCCTCGTCATCGCCTGCGCGCTCGCGCTCGTGCAGGGCACGGTGCCGCTCGTCGGCGCCCAGCGCGGGGACACGGCGTGGATGGCGGTGGCGGTGCCGGCCGCACGGGCGCAGTTCTTCGCGCTCGCGCTCGCGTACGCCTGCCTCACGGCGGCCTTCGTGACCGACGACTTCTCGGTCCTGTACGCGGCGACGAACTCCAACAGCGCCCTGCCGCTGGCCTACAAGATCGCGGCCGTATGGGGCGCGCACGAGGGTTCGCTCCTGCTGTGGGCGCTGATCCTCGGCGGCTGGACCTTCGCGGTCAGCGTGCGCGACGGCGGCCTGCCGCTGGCCTTCAGCGCCCGCGTGCTCGCGGTGATGGGGCTGGTGAGCCTGGGCTTCCTGCTGTTCATGCTGTTCACCTCGAATCCGTTCGAGCGCCTCCTGCCGGCCGCGGCCGACGGTCGGGATCTCAACCCGCTGCTGCAGGACCCGGGCCTGGTCGTGCATCCGCCGCTGCTGTACATGGGCTACGTGGGCACGGCGGTGCCGTTCGCGTTCGCGATCGCCGCGCTCCTGGACGGTCGCCTCGATCTCGCCTGGTCGCGCTGGACGCGCCCCTGGACACTGGTCGCGTGGGTATTCCTCACCCTCGGCATCACGCTCGGAAGCTGGTGGGCGTACTACGAGCTCGGCTGGGGCGGCTGGTGGTTCTGGGATCCGGTGGAGAACGCCTCATTCATGCCGTGGCTGGTGGCGACCGCGCTGCT